>NZ_CP072865.1:3112655-3427811 GCF_017948245.1 Rhizobium sp. NLR16a
CCGCCTCCGGCATCGGCGATTTCCGCTATATTCTGAAGTGGAACGAGTATAACGCTCCGCTGCGCCGTACGGTTACCATCGAGGAAGTCGGCGATGTCGGCCTCTATCTCTTGTCCGACCTGTCGCGCTCGGTCACCGGCGAGGTGCACCATGCCGACAGCGGCTATCATGTCATCGGCATGAAGGCGGTCGACGCGCCGGATATTTCGGTCGTCAAGGACTAAGTTCCCCGGAGTCGAGACCGTGCTCATCTACGTGATCAGACACGGTCAGACCGACTGGAATGCCGAGCGTCGCCTGCAGGGCCAGAAAGACGTTCCGATGAATGCCACGGGCCAGGAACAGGCCCGGCAGAACGGCATCGCACTGGCCGAGATCCTCGGTGAGACGGTCGGCGAATTCGATTTCGTCGCAAGCCCGCTCGGACGCACACGCGCAACGATGGAAATCATGCGCGCCGCAATGGGCCTCCCGCCGCTTGCCTATCGCACCGATCCGCGGCTGGTGGAGATTTCCTTCGGCGACTGGGAAGGCTCGACGATCAAGGAGCTGAAGGCGACGCAGCGCGAGCGGGTGGCCGAACGCAACGTCTCCAAATGGGATTTCATCCCGCCCGGCGACGATGCCGAAAGCTACGAAATCCTCTCCTGGCGTACCGGCGCATGGCTGCGCTCCGTCGAGCGTCCGACCGTCTGCGTCACCCATGGCGGCGTTATCCGCACGCTGTTCCAGGCGATTGCCGACCTGCCGAAGAGCACCGCCGCCGAAGGCGGCATTCCGCAGGACCGGATTGTCAGGATCGATACGAGCGAGCGGACGATCGTCTGGCTGTAAGGGATCGACTGGCTTTACCCCTCATCCGCCTGCCGGCATCTTCCCGCCTGTGGGGAGAAGGGACAAGCAGCGAACTCTCCGTTCCCCGCTGAGCTCTCGTGGACATGTCCCCTCGCCCCGCTTTTACGGGGAGAGGGTAAGGGGCAGCCATTGGGCGCAAACCTCATCCAGTCATTCTCTTGAAGTCTGCTTACTTGACGATATCGAGATCGTTGATGACGCGTTTGCCGTCGACCTCGGTGTAGAAGACGATGACCTTCACGCCGGCTTCGAGGCCGTCGAAATTGAATTCCTCCGGCGCCTGATAGGTCTTGCCGTCGTCGAGCGTCAGCACGAGATTGGCCGTGTCGACCTTCTTGATCGTCGCCTCGACATCGGCGCTCTCGGCAAAACCGCTCATCGGCGACAGGAAACTTGCTGTGGCCAAAAGCGTGGCGACGACGAAACGCATGGCAACAATCCTCTTGAAACGCTGCACGAGAACACTTGCCACAGATAATCTCCTGAATATGGCGAAAATTGCCCGTAAGAATGGCTTTTCCCGCCTAATTGATGAATAGCATTTTAAACATAATCAAGACGCTGCGTTAACCACGCCCGTCCGGCCTGCCGGGTTTTCAACATCGACAACAGGCAATCGTAAATTAACCCCTGCCTTTTAGAGTTACCGCGAATATGGGGGTCTCATTTTGCTATCCAGGCTGGGCGACAGCAAGCGGTTGCGACGCGTTTTGAAGAATAGCCGCCTCTCGTTTCTGGTTTCCGCGTTTGTCGCCCTCGTCGTCACCATGGTCGGCTTCGCGCTCGATCGCGCCAATACTGCCGCTCATATGCGCGAACTTCACATCCGCACCGAGAACGAGACGAACCTGTTGCGCGCCAGGGTGAAGGCCGAGATCAATATGAGCCTCACCATGGTCCGCGATCTTGCAAATCTGACCTCCGTCAACAACGCTGCAAGCCGGGAGGAAACGGAGCGCCAGATCAACTGGCTGCTGATCCAGAACCCGGCTTTCATCCATATCGCCGTCGCGCCTGATTTCATCGTCAGCGACCTCTATCCGCAACGCCCCGGCAGCGGGCGGATCGGCCGCGATGTGCGCGAAACCTCCATCTCGCAGCAAGCGACGACCCGGGCCGCCGGCGACCAGACGGCGCGCTTCTACGGCCCGATCAGCGTTGACGGCCGGGACGCCTTCGCCGTCTTCTTCCCGGTTTTCGTCAAGGAGAGCGGCCAGCGGCGCCTCTGGGGCGCCGTGGAGGTCGCCATCGACCGGAAAAGCTTTTACGAGGCGACCGGCCTGGTGGCGGCGCGCGACCGCGAAAACCAGGAGCGCTATCCCAATCTCGACCATCTTTCCATCGCGGTGCGGGATATTGGCCGGTCAACCGGGAACGCCGCGCTTTCCGCGCCGTTCTTCGGTTCGGCCGACATCGACGACAAGGATCCGATCCGCCGCGAAATCAGCTTTGCCGGCGGCAAATGGGAGCTTTCCGCCGTCCCCAAAGGCGGCTGGGCTGCAATACCGGAAAACCGGAGCGAGCTGCGGCTGATCGTCGTTGCCGCGGGATGCATCATCATCGTCCCGATCTTCCTCGCCACACTGCTGCTCGGCGAACGCAACCGCAACATTGCCGAACTGGAGACGCGCGAAGCAAAGCTCATGGAACTGTCGCAGCGGCTGAACCTTGCGCTCGAATCGTCCACTATCGGCATTTGGGAGCTGCAGGATCATTCGAGCAGCCTCCTTTGGGACGCACGCGCCGCTGCACTGCACGGCAAGCCGGCGGAGGAAGGAAGCCGGCCGCTCGACGAATGGCTGGCGGCGATCCTGCCGGCGGATCGTGAGACCGCCGAGGTGCATTTCTTCAGCTGCAGCATCGCCGGCGCCGCCTGCACGGCGCAGTACCGGATCATGCTTGCCGATGGCGGCATCCGGCACCTGCGCTCTGTCGGCGCCCTCTACAGAGATGTCGGTGGCGCCGGCAAGACGATCGGCATCGTCTGGGACGTCACCGCCGATGCGGAGGCCACCGAGGCGCTGCGCAAGGCCAGGGATGTCAGTGAGGTCAAGAATGCCGAGCTCGAGCTGGCGCTTGAAGAGCTTTCAAGCCGCGAGGGTCAGCTCGCCGAGCTTTCGAGCCGGCTCGACCTGGCGCTCAATTCCTATCAGTGCGGCATATGGGAGGCGCGGCCGGATAGAGGCGGCTCGATCTGGAATGAACGGATGCACGAGCTATACGGGCTGGCGCCGCGCAATGGCTTCATGACCGAGGAGACCTGGCTTTCCCGCATCCACCCCGAGGATCACGGGCTGGCGCTCGAAAGCGCGCGCCACTTCAAGCGAAGCGGCGATACGCATACGCTCGTCTGCCGGGTGCTCGCCGACGACGGCTCGGTGCGTTATGTGCGCTCGGTCGGCAAGGTCTACCAGACCGGGACCGGCGAAATGAAGATCATGGGCATCGCCTTCGACGCCACCGAGGACATGCTGATGACGATCCGGCTGAAGGCGGCCAAGGACGAGGCCGTCGCCAAGAATATCGAGCTCGAACTTGCCAAGAACAGGATCGAGCACAATTCGCTGCACGATCCACTGACCGCGCTCGCCAACCGCCGCAAACTCGACATCGCGCTGGAAAGCCTGACCAATGACGGGCGCCGGCAGCGGCAGAAATTCTCCATCCTGCACATCGACCTCGACCGCTTCAAGGACATCAACGATACGCTCGGCCATGCCGCCGGTGATGCGATGCTGGTGCATGCTTCGAAGGTGCTCGCCAGGAATGTCCGCGGCAGCGACCTCGTGGCGCGCATCGGCGGTGACGAATTCGTCATCCTCGCCTGCGATGTCGGCGATAAGGAGATGGCGGAGCTTGCGACGCGGATCATCGAGGAGATGCGCCAGCCGATCGATTTCCAGGGCTTTGCCTGCCGCTGCGGCGTGTCGATCGGCGTCGCACTCGCCAACGGCATCCATGTCGACGCGCGCAAGGTGCTGATCAATGCCGATATCGCCCTCTACCGCGCAAAGAGCACGGGCCGTAACCGCTTCGAATTCTTCAATCACACTCTTCAGGCCGATATCATCAACACCAAGCGCACGGCCGATGAAATCCTCGCCGGCATCGATAATGGCGAATTTGCCGCCTGGTATCAGCCGCAATTCTGCGCCCGGACGATGGAGCTGACCGGCGTCGAAGCGCTGGTGCGCTGGAAGCATCCCTCCAGGGGGCTGCTGACGCCAGACAAGTTCCTGCGCATTGCCGACGAGATCAATGTCGTGCAGACGCTCGACCGGATCGTGCTGGAAACGGCGCTGCGCGACAAGGCCCGCTTGTTGGCGCTGGGCATTGTCGTTCCCAAGGTCGCGGTCAATGTTTCAGCCAGACGGCTGCATGACGGCAGCCTGATGGAATCCCTCGCCGGCCTCAATATCCGCCCCGGCGAGATCTCCTTCGAACTGGTGGAATCGATCTTCCTCGACGAGAGCGAGGACGTGGTCTCGCACAATCTGGAACGCATCAAGGCGCTCGGCATTGATATCGAGATCGACGATTTCGGCACCGGCCACACCTCGATCGTCAGCCTGTTGAAGCTGAAGCCGAAGCGGCTAAAGATCGACCGCCAGCTGGTGCAGCCGATCATCGGCGCGTCGCAGGAGCGAGCGCTGGTCACCTCGATCATCGACATCGCCCGCTCGCTCGGCGTCGAGACGGTGGCCGAAGGAGTGGAGACGGCAGCCCATGCCACGCTGCTGCGCGATCTCGGCTGCGACCTGCTGCAGGGTTATGCCTTCTCGCCGGCCCTCTCCTTCGACGATTTCGCCGCTGAGGCGGCCGCAACCGGATGGCGGTTGGCTTCGTGATGGCGATGCCTCGGCAAAGGAGCGAAACAGCATTTCCGCCGCTGCCGGTTTGACGCAAAGAAAGGCTTTTGCCTCGGCGGTTTTTTGGCCTATGAGTGGCGCGCCTTTTCAAGCAATGGCGCGATCGGCTTTGGCGCGCCGCCGTGGGAACACATGTCGCACAATACATTCGGTCACCTCTTCCGCGTAACCACCTGGGGCGAAAGCCACGGTCCGGCGCTCGGCTGCGTCGTCGACGGCTGCCCTCCAGGTCTGCGCTTCAAGCTCGAAGACCTGCAGGTCTGGCTCGACAAGCGCAAGCCGGGGCAATCCCGCTTCGTCACGCAGCGGCGCGAGGACGACCTGGTGAAGGTGCTGTCGGGCGTGATGCTCGATGCCGACGGCGAGACGATGACGACGACAGGCACGCCGATCTCCATGCTGATCGAGAACACCGACCAGCGTTCCAAGGATTACGGCGAGATCGCCCGGCAATACCGCCCCGGCCATGCCGATTACACCTATGACCTCAAATACGGCATTCGCGACCATCGCGGCGGCGGCCGCTCCTCGGCGCGCGAAACCGCAGCAAGGGTTGCGGCCGGCGGCATCGCCCGCCTCGTCGTGCCAGGCGTGACCGTGCGTGGCGCGCTGGTGCAGATCGGCAAGCACAAGATCGACCGCCGCAACTGGGACTGGGACCAGATCGGGCAGAACCCGTTCTTCTCGCCGGATGCGGCGATCGTCCCGGTCTGGGAGGAATATCTCGACGGCATTCGCAAGGCCGGCTCCTCGATCGGCGCGGTCGTCGAAGTGATCGCAGAAGGCGTGCCCGCCGGCCTCGGCGCGCCGATCTATTCGAAGCTCGACCAGGACATCGCCTCGCTGCTGATGTCGATCAATGCCGTCAAGGGCGTGGAGATCGGCAATGGTTTTGCCGCCGCCGAAACCTCCGGCGAAGACAATGCCGACGAAATGCGCATGGGCAATGACGGCACGCCGATCTTCCTTTCCAACAATGCCGGCGGTATTCTGGGCGGGATCTCGACCGGACAGCCGATCGTCGCGCGTTTCGCCGTCAAGCCGACCTCGTCGATCCTGACCGAACGCCAGTCGATCGACGCCGATGGCAAGAATGTCGACGTGCGCACCAAGGGCCGGCACGACCCCTGCGTCGGCATCCGCGCCGTACCCATCGGCGAAGCGATGGTCGCCTGCGCCATTGCCGATCATTATCTTCGGGATCGCGGCCAGACCGGCCGTCTGAAATAGGAGCGTCCATGTCTTACGATCAGAAACGCGTCGTCGACGCCATCAGGGCCTTCGAGGCCGGCGAAATTGTCGTCGTCATGGACGACAATGACCGCGAGAACGAGGGCGACCTGATCGTTGCCGCCGTGCATACCACGCCGGAGAAGATGGCCTTCATCGTCCGCCACACCTCAGGCATCGTCTGCGCGCCGATGCCGAAGGAGGAGGCCAAGCGCCTCAACCTCAACGCCATGGTGGCCGAGAACGATTCGGCCCATACGACGGCCTTCACCGTCTCGGTCGACTTCAAGCACGGCACGACGACCGGCATCTCGGCCGACGACCGGACGCTGACGGTGCGCAACCTCGCCAATCCGAATGTCGGGGCCGCCGATTTTGTCCGTCCGGGCCATATCTTTCCGCTGATATCGCGTGAAGGCGGCGTGCTGATGCGCTCCGGCCATACGGAAGCGGCCGTCGACCTCTGCCGGCTCGCCGGCCTGCCGCCGATCGGCGTCATCTCCGAACTGGTCAATGACGACGGCACCGTCACCCGCGGTCCGCAGGTGGTCGATTTCGCCGAGAAGCACGGGCTGAAGCTTGTCTCCGTCGCCGATCTCATCGCCTATCGCCAGCGGAAGGAAACGCTGGTTGAGCACGGCGCCAGCTTCGACATCGACACGCCGTTCGGCAAGGCCAAGGCCCATACCTATGCCCTGCCCTGGGACCCGATGCAGCATCTTGCCGTCGTCTTCGGCGACATCCGCGACGGCGTCGACATTCCGGTGCGCCTGCATCCGGAAAATGTCGCCGAGGACCTTTTCGGCAGGAAGAGCCCAGTCGATTTCTACATGGAGAAGATCGCTGCGGAAGGCCGCGGCGTCATCGTCTACCTGCGAGAGGGCTCCGTCGGCGTTGGCCATTACGACAACGGCCGCAAGGCCCGCAACCAGGGCCGCGAAGCCCATGCCGAGGCGCAGACGCGCGAGAGTGAATGGCTGGAAATCGGCCTCGGCGCCCAGATCCTCAAGGATCTCGGCGTCAGCTCGATCAGGCTGCTCACCAGCCGCGAGCGCCACTATGTCGGCCTGGAAGGTTTCGGGATCAAGATCAGCAAGACGGAGATCTGCTGAGGCCAGGCCCTCTCCTCCCTCATCAAGGCCACGACTGGCTATCTGATTTCGCTAGCAGATGGCGTTGGCAACAGGCCTCTGCGCGGTGAATGGGTTCCTCGTGTGCACCCCACTCTCCGTCATGCTCGGCCTTGAGCCGAGCATCCACGCCGCATCCATCAGCAGCAGTCGCATGGATCCCAGGCTCAAGGCCTGGGATGACGGAGAGTGTGGTTGGCGTTGTTGCCAAAACCGCCGTCGGCGCACAGAAACGCCTTCATTCGGCCGGCTCTCATGACGGCCTCCCTTGTAAAGGCGAGAGACAGGCAGAGAGTAATTCGACTACCCTCTCCACCCCTCCAAAAGCACCACCTTCTCCACCCCCGCAAACCTCGCCACCCGCTCGAGCTCCGCCTCCAGCCGCTCCAGCCGCCCGGCCGACGCCCTCACGCCCGGTTCCAGCCAGAGCCGCCTGACGTCGAGCGTTGATTTCTTGCGGTCGGCCTTCATGTCGATGCGGCCGATCAGGCGGTCGCCTTCGAGCAGCGGGAAGACGTAATAGCCATACTCGCGCTTGGCTTCCGGCACGAAGACCTCGATGCGGTAGAAGAAGCCGAACAGGCGTTCGGTGCGGTTGCGATCGCGGATCATCGGGTCGAAGGGGCTGAGCACGCGGATGCGCGGCGGGGCATCGGGATGGCTGTCGAGCGTCGAGAGGAAATCGGCAAGGGCCCAGGACGGCCGCGCCTTGCCGTCGAGCGCCGGTTCGATCAGCACTTCGGTCAGCTCGTCGCGATGGGCCGATACCCAGGCCTTGGCCTCGTCGGGCGAGACCAGGTTCCAGAAGGCGGCGATCTCGCCGTGGGTGGCGAAACCGAGGCGGGCAAGCGCGCTGCGGCAGGCCCAATCGACGAAGTCTTCGCGGCTCACCTCCGGCTCGCGGAACTCAGCGGGGATAACGCGCTCGGTCAGATCATAGATCTTCTGGAAATTCGAGCGGCCGGCGATGGCGAACTTGCCGGTGTGCCAGAAATATTCGAGCGCCGTCTTGTTCGGATGCCAGTTCCACCAGCCGCCGGAGACATGGCCATCGGCCTTGACGTCGCGCGCCAGCATCGCGCCGTCGCGCCGCACACGCTCATAAGTCTCCTCGAAAGCCGCCTCGAAACCCTCGCCGCGCCACTTGCGCCAGCGCTCGACGAGGACCTTCTCCTGGTGGCGGAACTTGTGCTTCCAATAGACGAAGAAGGCGCTGGGCAGGATCGAGGCATCGTGCGTCCAGTGCTCGAACAGCGCACGTTCCTTCTCCAGCAGCGCCTTCAGATGCTCGCGCCGATAGGTCTGGTTGCGGGAAAACAGGATCTGGTGATGCGCCCGCTCCACCGTCTGGATGCTGTCGACCTGGACGAAGCCGAGATCGTGGATGAGTTGCAGCAGGCCGGCCTTGGTCAAGGCGCGGTTCGGTGGGGCGCTGAGGCCCTGCTTGGCAAGAAAGACGCGGCGGGCATCGGAATTGGACAGCAGATTCGTCATGGCCGCATCATAATCCGGAAAATCTTCCTAGCCACCCGATATCGACAGGGAGATTTGCTCTTTGTAGAAGCACTGCTATCAGGTTGGCGCCAGCGGCTGCCCCTCACCCTAACCCTCTCCTCGCTCGCGGGGAGAGGGGACGTGCCATACGATAGGCATATGGGAACTGAGAGCTCGCGGCTTGTCCCGTCTCCCCGAAAGCGCGGAGACGGTGGCGGTAGCCGGATGAGGGGCTGGTGTCGGCAATCACCCTGTCGTGAAAAATGCGAGGGACTGGTTTGGACATACAATTCGAAAATGCCGGGGTCAGTTTCGGGGCACGGGTGGCGCTGGAGCCGCTGACGCTCGGCATCCGCGGCAAACGCATCGGCGTCATCGGGCTGAACGGCTCGGGCAAGACCACCTTTGCGCGGCTGATCAACGGGCTGACCAAGCCGACCAGTGGTCGCGTCATGGTCAACGGCCGCGACACGGCCGACGAGAAGACTGTTGTCGCCGATGTCGGCTTCATCTTCCAGTCGCCGCAGAACCAGATCATCCTGCCGATCGTCAAGGACGACATCGCTTTCGGGCTGAAGCGGCGCGGCTTCAGCAAAGCGGAGATCGAGGCAAAGGTCGAGGGCGTGCTTGCCCGCTTCGGCGCCGAGGCGCTGGCTGATCGCCGCGCGCACGAGCTTTCCGGCGGCGAACTGCAGGTGGCCGCACTCTGCTCGGTGCTGGCGACCGGCCCCGGCATTCTCATCCTCGACGAGCCGACCAACCAGCTCGACCTCAAAAACCGGGCACTGGTCGAGAGCATCATCGCCGGACTGCCGGAAAGCGCCATCGTCATCACCCACGACCTCGAACTGATCGCCGGGTTCGAGCGGGTTCTGCTGTTTCACCAAGGGCGGCTTGCCGCCGATGCGCCGGCGGCCGAAGCCATCGCGCGCTACAGGGAGATCGCCGCCTGATGCAATCGCTCTACGTCGAAGGCAACAGCCGCATGCACCGGCTCTCGCCGCGGGCAAAGCTCCTGTCGCTGACGACCTTCGCCATCCTGCTGTTCATCAACCACAATCTCCTTCTGCTCTCGGGCGCCGTGCTGGTGGCGGCGGTCCTCTACGGCACGGTCGGCCTGCCGCTCGGCGAGGCGCTGCGACGGCTGCGGCCGATCTTCCTGACGATTGCGGTCGTCGCCCTTTTCAACCTCATCTTCAACCCATGGCAGGCAGCGCTCGTGCCCGTGCTGCGGCTGACGGCGCTGATGCTTCTCGCCGCCAGCGTGACGGCGACGACGACCATTACCGAGTTCATCGACGAGGTGACGGCGCTCGCCCGCCCGCTCGAACGCACCGGCCGGGTTCAGGCCGACGATATCGGCCTCGCTCTCGGCCTGGTGCTGCGCTTCGTGCCTGAGATCGTCAACCGTTACCAGGCGATCCGTGAGGCGCACAGGGCTCGGGGGCTGAAGGTCCGGCCGACGAGCCTGCTCGCGCCGCTGATCATTCTGACACTGAAGGACGCGGATAATGTCGCCGCTGCGATTGACGCGCGCCGCATTCGGCGGCATGGAAGTTAACGATTTTTTAATACGGAGTTCATGATGAGCACCCGCGACCTCGTCCTTACCGCCCTCTTTGCCGCGATCATCGTGGCGCTCGGCCTGCTGCCGCCGATCTCGCTCGGCTTCATTCCGGTGCCGATCACCGCCCAGTCGCTCGGCGTCATGATGGCCGGCGTCGTTCTCGGCGCCCGGCGCGGCGCGATCGCCGTTCTGATCGTGCTGCTGCTCGTCGCGATTGGCCTGCCGGTGCTTTCCGGCGGCCGCGGCGGCCTCGCGATCTTCGCCTCGCCGACAGCCGGTTTTCTCGTCGGCTGGATCTTTGCCGCCTTCGTGACCGGCTATCTCAGCGAACGGCTGGTCAACGACAAGCAGTCCGGCCTGGTCCAGACGGTGAGCTTCTTCCTCGCCGCCATGATCGGCGGGATCATCGTGCTCTACGCCTTCGGCATCACCTATCTCGCAACCGTCGCAGGCCTCGGCTTCACGAAAGCCTTCGTCGGCTCGATGGCCTTCATCCCGGGCGATGTGATCAAGGCCGTCGTCGCTGCCCTCCTCGGCCGCGCCGTCATGGTCGGCTATCCCCTGCTGCCGGCGCGCGCTTGAGCCGCGTAACGGCCGATACCTGCTGAGCATTCCGACAATGGCCGCCTTCCGCCGAATGCGGCCACTGTGCGTTGAAGGAAGTCGCGTGGATGCGCGCGTCAAGCCTGAGCAGGAGCAAGGGTGGAGTGAGCTCTGCGGCAGGGGCCTTGAGCGGGGGGCCTGCCGATCGCTCTCCTCAACCTCCGTCATTCCAGGCCTTGAGCCTGGAATCCATTCCTCGTGCTGCAAGAGGCCACATGGATGCTCGGGTCAAGCCCGAGCAGGACGGAGAGTGGGGTAAACCCCAAGGCAAGAACCGAGACGGGGAAATCGGACGTCATTGCGCGCCCGGCCTCCTCGATTTCACACCTAAGCCCGAGACTCCTTCGCCTGAAATTCGGCAGCGCGCTGCCCAAGCCGGTCGAGGAACCCTCGCAAGATCCTCCGGATCGGCGGCTCTCCCCATTTGCACACCGCAAGCGACATTGCGCAGACGATCGCGACGGCTAGAACCATTGCCAGGAGCGGCGCCAATCCCAGAGCAGTCAACCAGTCGAGAAGCTGGACGCCGATGGCGAAATGCAGGAGATAGAGCGGATAGGTCATCGAGCCGAGGGTCTTCACCGATTGAAGGAAGGAGGCCGGCAGGTGACTGATCCGCTTGCTGTAGCCGACGCTTGCAACGATCGACGCCAGCCCGGCCGCCCAGATAGCGATTGCGGGAAACGACGAGAAGCCATGGCCCGCAGCGGCGAGCGTACGGTTGCTGGTGTTCTCGCCTGCCATGTAGATCTGAACAGCCCCCGTCGCCAGGGCGCAGAGGAAACCCAGCCAGGAAATTCGGTTCATCCGACCCTGAGAGAGCAGCCATATGTAGATGCCGATAGCGAATTGGCAGCCATAATAGAAGGGAATGGCCCGCCAGGCCGTCTCGGTGAATATCGACGGGATGGCTGCATCGGGAAAGGCGTATAAAAGTGCAATGAATGCCGTGCTGGACAGCGACAGGCCTAGCGCCAGGGCGGGCATCCTCGTCTTTTGCCTAGCCGCGCACATGATGAAGACGATGGCGTAGAAACAGATCTCACATGCCAGCGTCCAATATTGGCCGTCTATCCAGGGCCCGCCGGGATAGAGCGTGATCGAGCGCAGATAATTCCAGAGGATGCGCCTGTTGACGTCTTGCGTCGCGATGATGATCAGCGTCAGCGATGCGCAGATCCATACCGCTGGGTAGAGCCGCAGAATGCGCCCCTTGAGAAAGGACAAGGCGCTGGCGGAAGCTGCGGAGTTTACGATGACGAAGCCCGATATGACGAAGAACAATTCGACGCCAACCCAGCCGGGTTGGGCGATGTTCTCGATCTCGGGCATTGGATACGGTCGGAGATATAAAGGCGAAGCCCAGGAAGCAAATCCAAGATGAAATACGGTCACCATCAGCGCGCATACAAATCGCAGTGCGTCGATCCCGTAAATATACGGGCTTCCAGCTTCAGATTTTGCCATATTGATTGTCTCCAACACTTATGCCCCGGCACCGCCTCGACTGAGATAGGGCGCACATTTCCTGCGACGACCCAAAAATGCATTGCGTGATGCGTTCGTCTAAGCCCGTCGGATCAGTTCTGCAACCCCCGCGCGTCTGAGATTGCGGCCTGTTTTGCCGGGCTGGAACAGAGTCTTGTTCGGGCAACAAAAAACCGCCTTGAGGCGGTCGGGCGTTCTATCGATTTCCGTTGATCTAGTCTCCTCCTCCACCGTCGCCGCCATCGCAGCCCCCGTCATCAGAGACCTCGAACCCAATTCCGCCATCGCCACCCGAATCGGGACTGCGCCTGGTATTTGCGGTGGTCTGGGCAGTTGTTCCGGCTTTTACCGCGGTTACGGCGAAAGCGAGGAGGCCTGCAACGAGCATGGTCGTCAGAAGATATGAATCCAATCAGTTTCCTTTCGTTTGCTTCAGGAAATCGCGTTTCCTGATCAAAAGTGTAGATTATTTTTCAAGCGCCGCAATAGCACCAATATGAAACTTTCATGACATTTCAGCTCGGGTCAAAACGAACCGTGCCCGTGGTTTCCAGCCTATTCCATGGTCGGCGGGCCGCCGGATCGACACTCCGCCGTGAACCATTCCGCAAAGCGGCGAACCGGCTTCTTCGCCCAGGAGCTGGTGATCAGGTAATAGCCTTGAGTCTCTGCCGTCGAAATGTCCGAGAGCACAACGAGGTCGCCGCGATCGATCTCTCGCCGGAACACTTCGACAGGGCATAGTGCGACGCCATGCCCAGCGATTACCGCCGTGGCAAGAATGTTGAAGTCCTGGAATATCGGCCCGCGAAGCGGGTCGGGCGCCGTTATATCAGCCTTTCGGAACCATTCTTTCCAGCCGTCCATGGATTCATCGTGCAGCAGCTCGGCTGCCGCAAAGGGAACGCCGTCGGCCGTCCAGTTTCGCTTTGCCAGATAATGAATGCTGGCCACCGGCTGGTTGCGCCTGGAGAAAAGCAGGCGGCTCTCCCGTCCCCCTGACACGTCTTCTCCCATGGTAATGAGAACATCCAGGCTTTCGTCATCGAAGCGCTCTTCCGCTTTTGCATAGACGATCCTGACATCAAGATCAGGATCGCTCTCCCGGAAAGATGGAAGTGCCGGAACCAGCCAGCGCGACGCGATCGAAGGAATGCATCCCACGGTTATCGAACGCCTATTGTGGTCTCTGCGCATGTTGCCGGTGGCGTGGGCGATGGCGGCCAGCGAGCCCGAGACGGCCAGATAATATTCGGCGCCCGCCGGCGTCAGTGCAACGCCGCGTCCGGATTTTTGCAGCAGCTTGCGTCCCATCCATGTCTCCAGATGTTTGACCTGGTGACTGATCGCGGCATGGGTCACGTGCAGTTCGTCTCCGGCCTTTGAAAGACTCATGAGCCGGGCGGTTGCTTCGAAGGCTCTCAATGCGTTCAGCGGCGGCAATTGCATCTGTTCGAATTCCTCACATAAGCAGCAGGATCCATTGGCCGCCCGATATGTCAAATCTTTTAGTATCACTTCGAACGTGCCGGAGAATATCCGATCGCCCTCGGCCCGCGCCAGATTATGTGTAGAATATTCTAACAAGTCTCTCAAATTAGATCATTTGAAAGAGTCGCGGGTGCAGTGCCTAATGGATCACGGAGATCAACACATCTCAGCCATTCGCGAGGAGACGAACATGTTTGTGAGAAGCCTGAGAGAAGTCGAGCAGACCGAGCGTTTCGTCGATTGGGGCAATGGCACAAGCCATCGTCTGCTGACCAGGGATGACGGGATGGGGTTTACCGTCTGCCACACCGTTGTTCGCGCCAACACCGAAGCCCTGCTGCAGTACCGCAACCATCTGGAGGCCTGCTACTGCATCCAGGGAGCAGGCGAGGTCGAGGATATGGACGGCAATGTCTTCCCCATCCGCGCCGGCGATATCTACGTTCTCGACAAACACGATCGGCACTATTTGCGGGGTGGCAAGGATGAGGATCTCATCCTCGTCAGCGTCTTCAATCCACCATTGAATGGCACGGAACGTCACGATCTAAGCAATAGAAGCGGTTCGGAATACTGAGCCGGCCGCCCCGCCCCGCGACCAATACCGCACACCACGCCGTTCAGGTTTTTTCGCCGCCGCGGGCGATGGGCCGGGGCGGAAAGCGATGGGTTCGGCGGTGGCCGTCAAACCAGCCCCGGCACGACGAACACCAACCAGGCGACGATCGGGCCGATAATGGCAATCAGCGCGCTATAGATCAGCAACTGCTTGAGGACCTGCTCTCGCCTGTCATCCGGCGCATTGGCGACCACAAGAGCGCCATTGGTGGAAAAGGGGCTGGTATCGACGATCGTCGTCGAAATCGCGATGGCCGCGACCACGCCTATGGCGCTGACATGTCCCTGCATGAGGAACGGAACCGCAAGCGGGATGATGGCGCCGAGCAGCGCGGTCGAGGATGCAAAGGCCGAGACGATGGCGCCGGTAAAGCAAAGCAGGAGCGCCACCAGCAGCGGCATGCCGAGACTGGATATGCCGTTCGCGACATAGTCGACCGTACCGGCCTTCTCCATGACGCCGACATAGGTGATGATGCCGGCAATCAAAAGCACGGTCGACCAGCTGACCTTGTCGATGGCCGCCTTCTGGGTCTTCGGGGACAGCAGCGCCAGCGCAACGGCGACGGTCATGGCGACCAGACCGACATTGAACTTGAAAACCAGGGCGCCGATGCCGAGCGCCGTCAGGCCGATCAGGGTGGTGATTCTCTCATTGTTCAGACGCAGCGTCGCCGCCGTATCGGCCGCAGTGCCGTAGGCATGGTCCCGGATCGGCTTTGCCGGCGTGCCGCCGTGGCCCCTGATCGAGGCCGACACGCCCTCGGGATGCAGTTCGGGCAAGGGGCCAGGTGATGTTGCCGGCGCGTGCCTCATGACCTTTGCGCCGCCGAAGGCGAAGAACACCAGCACTGATATCGCCAGGTTGAAGAAAAAGCTCGAGAGAAACAACGACGTCGGAGCGAAAGGCAGGCCGGCCTTCGCGACGATCTGGTTGGTGATGCCGCCATAGATGCTGATCGGCGAAAAGCCGCCTGCCTGGGCGCCGTGGATCACCATGAGACCCATCATCACCGGGTGAATGCGGTACTGAATGGCAAAGCTCAGGGCCACAGGGGCGAGAATGGCCACTGCGGCCGGCCCAAGCGCGCCGAAACCGGTGATGACGGCGGCGACGAGGAACATAACCCAGGGGATCAGACCGATGCGTCCACGCACCAGGCGCACGGCGCATTCGACCAGCCAGTCGATGGTGCCGTTGATCTGCGCGATGGCGAAGAGGTAGGTGACGGCGACGAGCGTCAGGAACAGATCGCTCGGGAAGCCGGCAAAAATATCGCCGGTCTTCATGCCGATTGTCATGGAGCCGAGGACGAAGGCGCCGGCAAAAGCGAGCGCGCCCATGTTGATCGGCTGGATCGTCGCAATGATGAACATCGCGACCAGCAGGCCTATGGCCAGTATTTCAATACCCATGATTCCCCTCCCTCCGGCGCCTCCAGCGCCGTAGCTGTTGCGTTCAAGTTTGATGCGGATGCCGACACGCCTCCTCCCAAAGGGCGGTCGCCTTACGTCCTGGTGTAAAGATCGGCGTATTGCTGCCGCAGGATGTTCTTCTGAACCTTGCCCATCGTGTTGCGCGGCAGGTCGTCGGCGAAGATGATGCGTTTGGGTTGCTTGTAGCGCGCGAGGCGGTCGTGGAGGGCGCTGACAATGCTCTTTTCATCCAGGACGGCGCCAGGCTTGCACACGACGACGGCGGTGACGCCTTCGCCGAAATCGGGATGCGGCACGCCGATCACAGCGCTTTCGACCACACCGTCGATCTGGTCGATCTCGCTCTCGACCTCTTTCGGATAGATGTTGTAGCCGCCCGAAATCACCAGATCCTTGCCGCGGCCGACGATGTGGACATAGCCGTCCCGATCAATCTTGCCGAGATCGCCGCTGATGAAGAAGCCGTCGGCGGTGAATTCGGCCGCGGTTTTCTCCGGCATGCGCCAATAGCCCTTGAAGACGTTCGGCCCCTTGATTTCGATCATGCCGGTTTCTTCAGGCGGCAGCACCTGTCCGGTGGCGGGATCGGTCACCCGCACCGTCACGTCAGGCAGCGGCAAGCCCACCGTCCCGGCAATCCTCTTTCCGTCATAGGGGTTCGACGTGTTCATATTGGTTTCGGTCATGCCGTAGCGCTCGAGAATCGCGTGGCCTGTCCGCGCCTGGAACGCGGTATGCGTCTCTGCCAGCAGCGGCGCCGAGCCTGAGATGAACAGGCGAATGTTGGCCGCCGCCTGTTTGTCGAAGCGCGGGCTTTGCAGGAGACGCACGTAGAAGGTCGGCACGCCCATCAGCATCGTTGCCTGCGGCATCAGCGAAACGACCTCATCGGCGTCGAACTTCGGCAGCAGGAACATCGAGGCGCCGGCGAGCAGCGTGACGTTGGTGGCGACGAAGAGCCCGTGCGTGTGGAAGATCGGCAGGGCATGAATCAGCCGGTCATCTGATGTGACGCGCCAGTAGTCCCGCAGGGTCAGGGCGTTGGAGAGCAGATTTCCATGGGTGAGCATCGCTCCCTTCGAACGGCCCGTTGTTCCCGAGGTGTAGAGGATCGCGGCCAGATCATCGGCGGCGCGCGAGGCATCGACAAAGTCGGCCGGCTCGTCGCGCGCAAGATCGAGCAAAGAGCCGCTACCGTCGGAGTCGAGGGTTTCGACGATCGCGCCGTGGCGTTTGGCGATGGTCTCCACGCCTTCCCGTGCGGCCGGGGCGACGACCACCAGACGCGGCTCCGCATCACCGATGAAATAGTCGAGCTCGGCCAGCGTATAGGCGGTGTTGAGCGGCAGGTAGACGGCACCGCTGCGAAGACAGGCGAGATAGAGGATGAGCGCCTCGACGCTTTTTTCGACCTGCACCGCAACCCGGTCGCCGGGGCGGATGCCGAGCGTGTCCATCGCGCCGGCGATGCGGCCGGAAAGAGCGAAGGCGTCGTCATAGGTCCATAGGCGGGTGCTATCGATCCGGATGAACGCTGCGTCGCCGGGCGCGGCGGCCCGCATGGCGTCGAAAAGATGGTTGCTCACTTTCGCCCTCCTCCAAGCGTGGAATTCATCAGTTGTACGAATGCTCGAGAGCCCTGCTGGCCATGGCCGCCGCGGCGGCCGTCATCGCTCTGGCTGAGCAGGTTTTTGACGGCGGGCGAGGCGATCACTTCGCCGCGCTGCGCCAGCGCCTCGTGGTTGGCGACGATGTCGTCGAGCTTGTAGAGGTAATTGACCATCAGACCGTGCGCCTGCTGGATAGCCTTGGGCGAGCGGTCGCCGAGGAAATTCAATCGTTCAAGCCGCGCGCCATTGCCGAGATGGAAGCGGGCAACGGGATCGACGGGACGGCCCTCCGGCGTCCGCTCGGTCAGGAAGTAGCGCGCCGCAAGCGGCAGCAATATGCGCTCCACTTCGGCCGCGCCGTTCTCCTTGCCGGGCCAGTTCGGATCGTCGAGCAAGGCCAGCATTTTCAGGGCCGCTTCGGATAGAACCAAGCCGTCTGCCGCGGCGCGCACCTTGGCAAGCCAACGGGCAAAGCCCGGGACCGGCGAGAGTGTGACGAAATTCTTCAGGCCGGGCAGGTCCCGGCGCAGGTCTTCCACCACCTGCTTGATCAGGAAATTGCCGAAGGAGATCCCGCGCAAGCCATCCTGGCAGTTGGAGATCGAATAGAAGACGGCCGTCGTCGCCTCGTCGGCATTGATCTGCTCCCTGCCCTCATCGAGCACATCGGCGATCGCCTTCGGCACGGATCGGGTAAGCGCCACCTCAACGAAGACGAGCGGCTCGTCGGCCAGTCGCGGATGGAAAAAGGCAAAGCATCGACGGTCGGCCGGCGCCAAGCGACGGCGCAACTCCTCCCAGCTGGCGATCTCATGCACGGCCTCGTATTTGATGATCTTCTCCAGGATGTTTGCCGGCGTCGACCAGTCGATGGGTCGCAGCGTCAGGAAGCCGCGATTGAACCAGGAGCCGAACAGATGCGTGAAGTCGGCATCAAGCGCGTCATAGGCTTCTGATCGGTCTTTGGAAGCAAGCAGCTGCTGACGCATGCGAACGAGCGTGGCGGTGCCGTTCGGCGCGTGATTCAACCGGCGCAGAAGCTCCTGCCGCCGCGGCTCGGCTGCCTGGTGGAGCGCAATAACGGCGGCCGAACTCTTGTCGTTGCGGTAGCGTTCAATCGCCTGGTCGAGCTTGCTCGCATCAGGTCCGAATTTTTCGTGAAGCATCTGGAGGAATGTCTGCGCGCCCTCGCTGTCGAGGGCCTCCCAGCGATCGAGTATCTCGGCCGCAAGGGCCATGCCGGATGCTTCGCCCCGGCTCGACAGCAGCATTTCACAGAGGGTCTGAAGATCGGCTTTGGCGGCGGCCTGTGTGTTGCGCGAGCCGGAAAACAAAAGCTGGCGACCGTGATCCGTGATGCTTTGCAGCATGTCGGTGAAGAAAGACGCCTCGGGCATGCCATTCTCCTCTCTTCCGAAGACCAGCCGTATTGTGCGGCCATTCAGACGATCTGCTTCCCATCGTCGGGCTTCATCGGTAGTATGTAGAGTGTCATCTTTCGTACACGGCGTCAACATTCGTGTATACAAGAATGGCGCTTGCGTATGAAGGATGCGAGACAAATGTCAGAGAATGCCGGTCGGTGGCTTCGGGATGAGATTGAAAACGCGATACTTTCCTACGAGTTCGCCCCCGGTGAACGGCTTGATGAAACGGTGCTTGCCAATCGGTTCGGCGTATCGCGAACGCCGGTGCGCGAGGCGTTGATGCAGCTTGACGCCATCGGGCTGATCGAAATCCGCCCGCGCCGCGGTGCGATCGTGATAGATCCCGGGCCGCACCGGATCTATGAGATGTTCGAGGTGATGGCGGAACTCGAAGGCCTGGCGGGATCGCTCGCCGCACGCCGGCTGGACAAGGCCTCCCGTGAAGCGATCACCGCCACCCACAGCCGCTGCGAACAATCGGCCGGCGCCGGCGATAGCGATGCCTATTATTACGACAATGAGGAATTCCATAAGGCGATCTACGCGGCAAGCCGCAGCGATTTCCTTGAGGAGCAATGCCAGCAATTGCATCGACGCCTGCGGCCGTACCGCCGCCTCCAGCTGCGCGTGCGCAATCGCCTGTCGACCTCCTTCTCGGAACATTGCGCCATCGTCGACGCGATCTTTGCCGGAGATGGAGATGCCGCCCGCCGCCTGCTGCGGAAGCATGTCGGCATTCAGGGCGAGAGGTTCAGCGATCTGGTGGCCAGCATGGCGTCGAGATGACGAGAGGCCCAAATTTCAGCCGGCGGAAAGCCGAGGCGCATCGCGGAGATCAAGGAAACCATCTGCGTAAAAACCGCAAGCACCGGGCTCTTACTCTTGAGGTTCATCTCCACGATGCGGGGAAACGAAAATGTTTTTCTTATTGGGCCAGGCCGAGAGAAGTGCTTTCCAGAAATCCCGCAGCGCCAGAAGCTGCGCGGCTCTCTGTGTTCCATACATGAACGTCACGACGTCGTCGGCGTCCCACCGACCGGTCTCTCGCTCGTCCTTCATCGCTACCCGCCGCAACGCCCCTAATCCAAAAACCCATACAGCCAGTCGCGCGTTTCCTCCGGCAGGGAGGCCGGCTGCTCGTCCTCTCTGTTGCGGGCCTGCCAGATGATCTCGACTTCGGCGGCGCGCTCCTCGCCGGTGTCGATCGAAACGAGGAAGCCGATGGAACGCACGCCGATCTTGTCGATGGCGGCGGTGAAGATTGCCGGCTCGTCATGGTGCAGCGGGCGGTGAAGCATGCAGGAGATCTTGCTGGCGCTATAGAGCGGTTCGTCGTCTACATCGGGCCGTGCCGACCAGAAGCTCGCAATAACGGATTCAGCGTAAGAAATATAGGAGGCCAGGAACATCTTGCCGTTCATATCGACATCGCGAAACGGCACGCGTATTTCCGTCACCCCAGGACGCTTTGACTCACTCATCAACAATACTGCCTTACAACATTCCCCCAAACCGACATTACTGCATAATTGATTGGATCGAAACAGATTTGATTCAAAGCGTTAGAGCCTGGCTTGCAGGTTGTTGAAGGCGCGCCGGTGCGACGATGCGACCGGTGCAAACAATGGGCTGAACGGTTCGCGTCCGATAGCGTGCGAAACCGCCGCGGGAGCACTTGTTGAAATCGGCGGGCAATGCCCCATCTGCTGTGGATCATGACAGAAGCGGCCGATAGAGTGTCTCCATGAGCACCCGTCTTTATGAACACCCGATCTTCCTCGAACATGTGACGCCCGCCGGCCATCCGGAGCGATCGGACCGGATCCGCGCCATCAATGTCGCGCTGGAACATCCGAATTTCGAACGGCTGGAGCGCCGGCAGGCGCCTGAGGCGAGCGAGGATGCGGTGCTGCTGGCGCATCCGGAGGAGCATCTTGCCGCCGTGATGCGGGAAATCCCCGAGGAAGAGGATCGGATCAACCAGCTCGAAGCCGATACTTATGCCAGCGTCAAGAGCCTGCAGGCGGCGCTGACCGGGATCGGCGGGGCGATGGCGGCGGTGGACGATGTCTTTTCCGGCCAGGCCGACAATGTCTTCGTCGCCGCGCGTCCGCCCGGCCATCACGCCGAGAAGATGACGGCGATGGGCTTCTGCTTCTTCAACAATGCGGCGATCGCCGCCCGTCATGCGCAGAAGAGGCATGGCGCCGAGCGCGTCGCCATCGTCGATTGGGACGTGCACCACGGCAACGGCACGCAGGACATCTTCTGGGACGATCCCTCGGTGCTGTTCTGTTCGACGCATCAGATGCCGCTCTATCCCGGCACCGGCGCCAAGGAGGAAAAGGGCAAGCACAATACCATCGTCAATGCGCCGCTTTCGCCGAATGTCGGCAGCGACCATTTCCGCGAGGCGTTCAAATCGCGCGTGCTGCCGGCGCTCGACGATTTTCGGCCGGATCTGATCATCATCTCCGCCGGCTTCGACGCGCATCACCGCGACCCGCTGGCGCAGATCAATCTGACGGGCGAGGATTTCGACTGGGCGACCGGCAGAGTGCTGGAACTGGCCGACCGGCACGCGAAGAACCGGGTCGTCAGCCTGCTCGAAGGCGGCTATGATCTCGAGGGGCTGGCCGAATCGGCGGGCATGCATATTCTGAGAATGATGAAGGGTTGAGAATGACTGACAGCGCAAAGCCGGAAGTGTCCGGCCTTTCCTTCGAGAAGGCGGTCGCAGAACTCGAAAGCATCGTCGCCCGGCTGGAACGCGGCGACGTGGCGCTGGATGAATCGATCGAGATCTATGAGCGCGGCGAAGCGCTGAAGAAACATTGCGAGACGCTGCTTTCGGCGGCCGAAAACCGCATCGAGAAGATCAGGCTCGACCGCGCCGGTAGGCCACAGGGTGTCGAGCCGCTCGACGGGGCCTGAAGCGCCGCAGCGCCCTGATGAAGGCGCTTGGCGATCGGCTTGCGGCCGATCTATGATCCCCTTCCAGAATCTCGAGGGGACGGAACAATGACGGACAGATTGAAGGGCAAGGTCGCCATAATCTCGGGCGGCGCGACCGGCATGGGCGGTGCTGCCTCGAAGCTTTTTGCAGCCGAGGGCGCGCGGGTGGCGATCATCGACCGGAACGGCCAGGCAGCGGCCGAGACCGTGAAGCAGATCCGTGATGCCGGCGGCGAGGCCGATCACTGGACGGCCGATGTCTCCGACGAAGCAGCCGTCAATGCCGCCGTTGCGGGCGTCGAGGACCGTTACGGTGCAGTGACCGTGCTCTTCAACCATGCCGGCACCATCGTCATCAAACCCTTCCTGGAAACGACGCTTCAGGAATGGGACTGGCTGCACGCCGTCAATGTGCGCTCGATGTTCCTGATGACCAAGGCCGTACTGCCGAAGATGATTGCCGCCGGCGGCGGATCGATCGTCTGCACCTCGTCGATCTCGGCGGTCGCCGCCACCCCGATGGAAGTGCTGTACGACACCACCAAGGGCGCGGTGCACATGTTCGCCCGCGCCATCGCCGTCGAGTTCCGCGACCGAAACATCCGCTGCAACGCCGTCTGCCCCGGTTTCATCCGCACGCCGCACGGGCTGCGCGAGGTCGCCGACCTGCAGGCGCTCGGCGTCGATGTTTCGGATGCCGCCATTGCCGCGCAGCAGGGACGGATCGGCGAACCGGAAGACGTGGCGCGCGCCGCCCTTTATCTCGCCAGCGATGAATCGAGCTTCGTCAATGGCGCTCATCTCTTCGTCGATAACGGCTTCACCGCGATCTGACATCATGGAGCCTCTTCGGCACATCCTGTTGGACGCGCGGCGCTGCAGGGACTATTTGTGGTCGACGTCCCTGCAAGCGGAGATCCCTCATGTCCTTCTTTCCCGGTAAAGATCCCCTGCCCGGCGATGCCTTCGCCTGCGATGCGATCGAGAACCTGATCATTCCGCGCACGAGCGACATCGGCGGCTTCCAGGTGCGGCGCGCACTGCCGACGCGGCAGCGGCGGCTCGTCGGGCCGTTCATCTTCTTCGACCGCATGGGACCGGCGATCCTGAAGCCCAATGAGGCGCTCGACGTCAAGCCGCATCCGCATATCGGCCTGTCGACCGTTACCTACCTCTTCGACGGCGAGATCCGCCATCGCGACAGCCTCGGCACCGAAAAGGTCATCCGTCCCGGCGACATCAACCTGATGACGGCCGGCCGCGGCATCGTCCATTCCGAGCGCACGCCGGACAATCTGCGCGGCCACCCGTTGCTGATGTCCGGGCTGCAGACATGGCTCGCGTTGCCCGACGACAAGGAGGAGATCGATCCTTCCTTCGCCCATACGGAAAAGACCGACATGCCGCTGATCGAAACATCAGGGGTGCGCGGCCGGGTCGTCATCGGTTCGTTCGAAGGCATGAGATCACCGGTCGGCACGTTCTCCGACACGCTCTATGTCGATCTCAACCTGCAGCCGGGCGTCCGCTTTCCCTTCGGCGCCGGCCATGAGGAGCGCGCCGTCTACGTGCTGTCGGGCGAGGTGGTCATCGCAGGCGATCGCTTCGTCGCCGATCAGTTGCTGGTCTTCCGGCCCGGCGATCCGATCACGCTGGAAGCCGGCGGCGACGGCTGTCATCTAATGCTCTTCGGCGGCGCGGCGCTGAATTCGAAACGCTATATCTGGTGGAATTTCGTCTCCTCCTCGAAGGAACGGATCGAAAAGGCCAAGGAGGAATGGCGCACTGGCCGCTTCGATATCGTGCCGGGTGACGAAGAGGAATTCGTGCCTCTGCCGGAGGGGTGACGGCGGCGGATAGGCCGCCTGGAAATCAACCCGCCGCGAAATAGCGCGTCAGCGCCCCCTTCGTGCGATTGACGTAGCCGTCCTGCCAACTGTCGTCGACGTTGAGGAAGCCCGACCAGCCCTTCTTGCCCTGGCGCTTCAGTTCCGCCTCGACCGCACGGAAGCGGTAGTGGTCGTAGACATCGAGGATATGCACCGCATAGGCCTCGGCAAGGGCGCGGTCGCCTTTGACGATCAGCATGTTCTCATCATTGGCGTAGGAGGCCTTGAAACCGAGGTTATGGCTGCCGAGGACGACGACGCACTCATCCGATAAGGGATCGATCACCAGCACCTTGTCGTGAATGATGGCGCCGACCTTCTTGGCCGTCAGTTCCTCCGCGCCGAAATCCGCCAGCAGTTGCCGGTCGTCGATGCGCGAGGCCCGGACGATCGAGACGTTGGCCTCGTCGAACTTATGCGGCGAGGTGGCGTCGACATCGTCGTCCTCGTCGTCGGGATCGTTCTTTTTGCTGGGGACATAGTTGGGCATGGCCTGGGGGCTGGAAACGGCGCCGGTGACGATCAGCTTCTGGTCCTTGAGGCCGATGTCGATCGCCTCGCCGACGATGCAATCCTTGCCGGACTGTCCGGGATAGAAGGCCAGAAACAGCACCGCATGCTCGGCGCGGCGCATCAGCCGGTAGACCTCGCGAAGGTCGGGCGGTGTATCCTTGCCCTTCCTTCGGCTCTGCATGTTCGGCGAAAACCATGCTTCGACCGAAGTGCCGTTGCCGGTCGGGACGATGGAAGGTGTTTCATTCGAGCGTCGGAATTCCTTGCTCTGCTGGTTGTCGGGCATGCCGTCGTCGAATTCGACGGGAGCTTCCAGCGTCGCATTATCTTCCAGCATCCGCTCCCAATAGGCAACATAGGCCGCGGCGACCGCATCGTTGCGGACGATCAAGGCGTTGTTGGACTGGCCGGCAAGTCCCGTGGCCGTCCAGTTGGTGCTGCCGGTGAACACGCTGCGCGTCCCGTCGGGCGCTATGTGCACCACGAATTTGTTGTGGCCGATCTGGCTCGAATTGTTGAACATCCGGTGGTGAATCTCGACGCCGGCCTCAATCAGCGCCTTGCGCGCCTCATGATTGCGCACATCCCAATCGTCGCTAACCTTGCCGGTGTTGGCGAGAATGATGCGTAACCTGTCCTTGTTGGCCAGCAGAAGCTCGAGCAGTTCCTTGTCCTCCAACTCATAGAGGGCGATCAGAAAGCGTCCAGGCGCATTCATGAACTCCCTGAGCATCGGAATGACATCGCCGGCCAGATATTTGCGGATGCCGTTCGCCGGATCGGAAATCATGTCGATCAGCTCGTTCGGCTTCTTCACACCGTCTTCCAGCAGGACGTTTCGCAGCCACTGGGCAGCCAGGATACCGTTGGTGAAGGTCGATTCGAACTGGCCGCGCTTGCGCGTCACATGAACCCGATTGGAGGCGACGGCCGGCCCGAGATAACCGAGCGGCCGCGGCGGCCCTTCATAGGCCTTGACTGAGATTTTCTCGAAGGTGCCGTCAGGCTTCCTGATCGGCCTGCCCTTTTCGTCCCGCTTGTTGATTTGGACGATCTCAGGTGTCGGATCGGGCGCGGCCTGCAGGCCCGGCTTCAGGTCGCCAAGTGGACGGATCTCGTAACGCACGCGGACCTCGTCCGGCCGTCGTCTCATCTCGTTGCGCCGCTTGCGCAGCGTCAGATCGCGCCAGGAGAGCTTCTGCACCGGCCAGAGCGAGGTCGTTTGCGGCAGCCAATGCGGATTGCGCTGTCCCTTGAAGGCTACCCAGGCGGCGCAGGTCACCCGGTCCTCGCTGCCATCGGCTCTTTTCGCGACGTTTCCCTGCTCGTCGAGATACACGCGGACGACTTCGAAGCCGAGGCATCCGTCGATCTTGTCGTCTATCTCCCAGGCCACATAGGCGACCTCGTTGTTCACATAGGCATGCGCTGCAACAATCGTTCCCATGACCCGTCTCCCCAGTGAGCAAGGCAACATTGCTACCCTTCCGTGTCATATTCAAGCTGCTCGCCAGCTCTTCGCGCGTTCGATCGGCTGGGAAAAACGGGCAAATGCAACTCACAGAAATAGAAAGTGATATCTACCGAAACCGCTCACACTTTTTTCCGCCATGCTCTAAGGTGAAAACCTTCGGTTCCTGAAATGCACTTGTTTTGCCCCGATCTAATCGAATAAAGCGAAACGAGGAAAAGCAAGAAAGAGCGCCCGCCCGTGACACAACTGCCGAAGACCCCCCTGCTCGACCAGGTCGTCTATCCCGCCGACCTGCGCAAGCTCGAGGATCGCGACCTGCCGCAGCTTGCCCGCGAGGTCCGGGATGAAATGATCGATGCGGTGTCGCGCACCGGCGGTCATCTCGGCGCCGGCCTCGGCGTGGTCGAGCTGACGATCGCCATCCACAGCGTCTTCGATACGCCCAACGACCGGCTGATCTTCGATGTCGGCCACCAATGCTATCCGCACAAGATTCTCACCGGCCGGCGCGACCGCATCCGCACGCTGCGCCAGGAAAACGGCCTTTCCGGTTTCACCCGCCGGGCCGAGAGCGAATATGATCCGTTCGGGGCAGCGCACTCCTCGACCTCGATCTCGGCCGGCCTCGGCATGGCGATTGCCGCCGATCTCGACAAAACCGACCGCCGCGTCATCGCCGTCATCGGCGACGGGGCGATGTCGGCCGGCATGGCCTATGAGGCGCTGAACAATGCCGGTGCCCTCGATGCCCGCCTCATCGTCATCCTCAACGACAACGACATGTCGATCGCGCCGCCGACCGGCGCAATGAGCGCCTATCTCGCCCGCCTCGCTTCGGGGCGCACCTATATGGGCTTCCGCGACTTCGGCAAGAAGCTGACGGCCTATCTCGGCAAGAATATCGACCGGGCGATCACGCGCGCCGTCGAGCACGCGCGCGGCTACGTCACTGGCGGCACGATGTTCGAGGAGATGGGCTTCTATCATATCGGGCCGATCGACGGGCATTCCTTCGACCATCTGCTGCCGGTGCTGCGCAATGTGCGCGACAATGGCCGCGGGCCGGTGCTGATCCATGTCGTCACCCAGAAGGGCAAGGGTTATCCGCCGGCGGAGGCCGCTGCCGACAAATATCACGGCGTCAACAAGTTCGACGTCATCACGGGCGCGCAGGCGCGGGTCAAGCCGAACGCACCGAGCTATACCAGCGTCTTTGCCGAAGCGCTGGTGCAGGAAGCCGCTCTCGACGACAAGATCGTCGGCATCACCGCCGCCATGCCGAATGGTACCGGTCTCGACAAGCTCGCAGAAGCCTTCCCGTCGCGCTGTTTCGACGTCGGCATCGCCGAACAGCATGCCGTGACCTTTGCCGCCGGCCTTGCGGCGGAAGGCTACAAACCGTTCGCCGCACTCTATTCCACCTTCCTGCAGCGCGCCTATGACCAGGTCGTGCACGATGTGGCGATCCAGGGCCTGCCGGTGCGTTTCCCGATCGACCGCGCCGGCTTCGTCGGCGCCGACGGGCCGACCCATGCCGGCTCCTTCGACACCGCCTTCCTCGCGACCCTGCCCGGCTTCGTGGTGATGGCGGCGGCCGACGAGGCCGAACTCAAGCACATGGTGCGCACGGCAGCCGCCTATGATGCCGGCCCGATCTCCTTCCGCTATCCCCGCGGCGAAGGTGTCGGCGTCGACATGCCGGCGCGCGGCGAAATCCTGCAGATCGGCAAGGGCCGCATCGTCAAGGAAGGCACCAAGGTGGCGCTGCTCTCCTTCGGCACCCGGCTTGCCGACTGCCTGCTCGCCAGCGAAGATCTCGAGGCTGCCGGCCTTTCGACAACGGTCGCCGATGCGCGTTTCGCCAAGCCGCTCGATCGCGACCTGATCCGCCAGCTCGCCCGCCACCACGAGATGCTGATCACCGTCGAGGAAGGCTCGGTCGGCGGCTTCGGCAGCCAGGTGATGCAATACCTTTCGAGCGAAGGCCTGCTCGACAACGGCCTGAAGATCCGCTCGCTCGTCATGCCCGACATCTGGATGGAACAGGCCAAGCCGGAAGCGATGAACGCCCATGCCGGGTTGGACCGCGCCGGGATTGTTTCGACCGTGTTCCGGGCGCTCGGGCGCGGTGTTGCTGTTGGAGTTGCGGGGTAGATGAATTGTGAGGGCATGCCATGTGGCCCCCTCATCCGCCCTACGGGCACCTTCTCTCCGCTGGGGAGAAGAGGGAATCGACACGCCGCCGCCGGCAGGCGGATGAGGGGGCCACACGCAAGTCCCTCAATAAAAGGGCGGCGCATCTCCCCCACCTCCCATCTCCGTATTTGCCCAACGCGTCGCTGGCGCAGTGGATCGCTGTATGATTCTCGTGTTTATCTGCGGTCCCTCCAACGAAAAAGGGCGACGCATCACTGCACCGCCCTCTTCATCTAGCATCCCACTCTGAGCGCTCTCAGAACTCCGTCCACTCCTCCTGCACCGCAGCTGCGGCGGTTGCCTGGCGCCCGGCGAAGGCCTTGGTGACCTGGCTGGCAAGGGCGCGGGCCGGAGAGGCGACCGGGCGGGAGGCAGGTGTCGCGACTGCCGTCCTCTGGGCCGAAGCGGCAGGCTCGGTTCCGAGCTTGAACTGGCGCAGCAGCTCGTCCAGGGCGCTTGCTTCCTGGGCAAGCGCATGGCTTGCAGCGGTCTGCTGCTCGACCATCGCCGCATTCTGCTGCGTGCCCTGATCCATGTTGTTGACGGCGGTGTTGATCTCCTGCAGCCCGATCGACTGTTCGCGCGTGGCGGTGACGATCGCGTTGACGTTGCGGTTGATCTCCTGCACCTCGGCGACGATCGCTTCCAGCGCCTTGCCGGTTTCGCCGACCAGCGTGACGCCGGTCTGGACATGGGTGCCGGAATTGGTGATCAGGTCCTTGATTTCCTTTGCAGCCTTGGCGGAACGCTGCGCCAGTTCGCGCACTTCCTGGGCAACGACGGCAAAGCCCTTGCCTGCCTCACCGGCGCGTGCGGCCTCGACGCCAGCGTTCAGCGCCAGGAGGTTGGTCTGGAAGGCGATGTCGTCGATGACACCGATGATGTTGGAGATTTCGCCCGAGGACTTTTCGATCTGCTGCATTGCCGAGACCGCCTTGCGGACGACATCACCTGATTTTTCGGCGCCGAGGCGGGTGCGCTCGACGAGATTGCCGACATCCTCGGCGCGCTTGGCGCTGTCGCGCACCGTCGTCGTCACCTGCTCGAGCGCTGCGGCGGTCTCTTCGACCGCGGCGGCTTGCTGCTCGGTGCGATGGGCAAGATCGTCGGCGGCCGAGCGGATCTCGCCGGCGCCGGCATTGATGGCCGAGGCATTGCGGCCGACCGACTGGAGTGCCGCCTGAAGCTTTTCCACGGCATTATTGAAGTCGTTGCGCAGGCTGTCATATTGCGATGCGAAGGGCGTCTGGATGCGGGCGGCGACATCGCCGACGGCAAGGCCGGCCAGGCCACCGGCCAAAGCGTCGACGGCGTAGCGGAGCTCGCCCTCCTCGCGCGCCTTCTGCTCATCGCTTGCCTGGCGCTGGCGCTCTGCATCGTCGCGCATGCGGTCGGTTTCACCGGCAAGACGCAGCTTCTCGATCGCCGCCTGCTTGAAGACGAGAACCGACTGGGCCATGCGGCCGATTTCGTCGCCGCGTTCGACGGCCGGGACTTCGATGTCGTTCTGACCGCCGGCGAGACGATCCATGGCGGCGGTCATGCCGACGACCGGGCGGACGATGGTGCGCGACATCAGCCAGGCAAGAAGGGTGGCGGCAAGCGAGGCGACGATGCCCCCGGCCAGCAGCGTCGTCGTCAGATCGCTGTTGGCATCGGCCCGGATCGCGGCGAGCGCATTCGACTTTTCGCGGGCGGTGGCCTTGATCTTGGCGGACGCCTGGCGGAAACCATCGAGCTGACCCTTGGTGGCGTTGACGCCGATCTTGACGACCTCTTCGATCGGCATGTCGGTTTCCTTGCGCGCCTTGGTCTGCGGTTCGGCAAGTTCATGGAAATAGAGGTCGGCGGCCTTCTGCATGCCGTCGATCATCTCGACCAGTTGCGGCTCGCCCGCCGCCGTCTGCCTGGCGGCGGCGATCGCCTTCAGCATGCGCTCGCGATTGGCGAAGACGTCGCCATAGGTGCTGTCGCTGCGGAAGAGAATGAAGCCGCGCAGGTTGACCGCCTGCTCGAGCATGGCCTGCAGCGCATCATCGATCTGATTGACGAGCAGCTCCGATTTTTCCTGCTCGGCGGAGGCGGCCGCCGACGCCGTCGCCTTCGAATAGACGAAAGCCGAAACGGACACGAAGATCAGAATGAGGGCTGCGAACGTGGCCGCAAGCTTCCCGTTCAAGGATATATTTTTGGCAGACATCGATGAATTTCTCCTGGCGACAGTCGACGCGGCGAGAGACGGCCGCGCACAAGGCGCAACCGCAGAGACTGGGAATCGGAAACATGATCGGCGGAAGACGCCTGCGCCTTCATGGCGCCAAGCGGTTTGAACCAACCGCTGTAATCGTGCCGACCCTATGCGGGCAGACTTTAAATTTGCTTAAATTGCGCACCTCAGGAATTGCCCGGCAATCCGCAGGGAATAAAATGCTTGCAACCGACGGCTTTGCCGGTCATTCACAGCCGATGTCAGCTCAGAACAGCCAACGCCTCGACCAGCTTCTCGTCTCCCGCGGCCTCTTTGCCAGCCGCTCGCGGGCGCGCGACGCCGTGCAGCGCGGCACCGTCAGGATCGGCGGCCAGCTTGTAACCAAGGCCGGCGCGCTCTTCGGCGACGATGCCGAGATCGAGATCCACGACCCGGCACAGGCTTACGTCTCACGCGCCGCATTGAAGCTCGCCGCCGCTCTCGACCATTTCCGGCTCGATCCTGCCGGCCATCACTGTCTCGATATCGGCGCTTCCACCGGCGGTTTCACCGAGGTGCTGCTGCAGCGGGGTGCTGCGCATGTCACCGCCATCGATGTCGGGCATGGGCAGATGCATCCGCGGATCTCGGCCGATCCGCGGGTGACGAACCGCGAGGGCCTCAACGCCCGCAGTCTCAGCGCCGACGATATCGGCGAGCCCGCCACCTTCATCGTCTCCGACGTCTCCTTCATCTCGCTGAAGCTGGCGCTGGCGCCGGCGCTTGATCTCGCCGCGCCGGGCGCCGTTGCCGTGCTGCTCGTCAAGCCGCAGTTCGAGGCCGGGCGCGAGGCGATCGGCAAGGGCGGGCTTTTGAAAGAACCCTCCTCTGCTCCCGCGGTTGCCTCCGAGCTGGAGCGCTGGTTCACCGAGGACATGGGCTGGAAGAGCCTCGGCCTCATCCCCTCGCCGATACCAGGCGGCGACGGCAATCGGGAATACCTTCTGGCAGGATTGAAAGCGTGAGCACCGAAACCGTCACGATCGAGAAACTCGGCGCCCAGGGCGATGGCATTGCAAACCAGGCCGAGGGGCCGGTCTACGTACCTTTTTCCCTACCGGGGGAAACAGTGGCGATCGCCCGTGTCAAAAGCCATGGCACGATCATGTCGATCGCGGCGCCCTCACCCGACCGGCAGGAGCCGCCTTGCCGGCATTTCGGCCCGGATGGCGTCAACGGCACCTGCGGCGGCTGCACACTGCAGCATCTGGCGGATGCCCCCTACCGCGCCTTCAAGCGCCAGCTGGTCGTCGATGCGCTGAGATCCAAGGGGTTGACGCCTGAGGTCGGCGAGATCGTTCCGGCCCGGCCGGGCGAGCGCCGGCGCGTGGTGTTTGCGGCGCGCAAGACCGAGAAGGATATGCTGATCGGCTTCAACCAGGCCGAAAGCCATCATATCGTCGCGATCGAGGAATGTCCGATCTCGTCGGCCGGGATCGTCGCCCGGCTGCCGGCGATCAAGGCGATCGCCGCCTCGCTCGCGACCAATGCCGAACCCTTCCGGGTGGCGGTGCTCGAAACGCTCTCCGGCCTCGATCTCGCAGTCGACGAGATCAGGAAACTCTCCGACCCGCAGCGGCGCAAGGCGATCGAGACCGTGCTGGCCTTGCGCGGCATCGCCCGCGTGACGCTGAACGGCGAAATCCTCGTCGAGCCGGCCAAGCCGATCGTCGAATTCGGCGGTGTCGAGGTTTCGCCGCCGGCTGGCGGCTTTGCCCAGGCGACCAAGCCGGCGGAAGAGGCGATGGCGAAGCTGGTGCTCGCTCATGTCGGCAAAGCCAAGCGGATTGCCGATCTCTTTGCCGGCGCCGGCACGTTTTCGCTGAGGCTGGCACGGATCGGCCGCGTCCATGCGGTCGAGGCCGAGGCGAAGGCGCTCGCAGCCCTCGACCAGGCCGCCCGCAATACCCAGGGGTTGAAGCCGGTGACGATCGAAAAGCGCGATCTCTTCCGCCGTCCGCTGATGACGCAGGAGCTGAAGCCCTATGACGCCGTCGTCTTCGACCCGCCGCGCGCCGGCGCGGAGTTCCAGTGCAAGGAGCTGGCCCGATCGGCGGTGAAGAAGATCGCCGCGGTCAGCTGCAATCCGCTGACGCTGGCGCGCGATCTGGCGATCCTCGTCGAGGGCGGCTACCGCATCACCGGGGTGACGCCGATCGATCAGTTCCTGTGGACCTCGCATGTCGAGGTGGTGGCGACGCTGGAGAAGTAACCGGCGTCATTCGGCAATCGGAAACGCCCGCGGCGAGCGCGGGCATCTCCGATGATAACCTTTGTCAAGCTGCGCGGCGGACAGCCAACGCTTCCTGAGCGCCGAGTCTGAACTGCGCCAGAAGCCGCATCAGTTTCGCGGCCTCCTGGGCAAGACCATGGCTGGCGGCCGTCTGTTCCTCGACCATGGCTGCATTTTGCTGGGTGCCCTGATCCATTGTGTTGACGGCAGTGTTGATCTCGGCGAGGCCTGTCGACTGTTCACGCGTGGCGATCACAATCGCCTCGACATGGCGGCTGATTTCCTGCACCTGCGTAACAATCGACTGGAGCGCCTTGCCGGTATCGCCGACGAGTGTGACGCCTGAACGAACCTGAGCATTCGAAGTCGTGATCAGGCCTTCGATTTCCTTGGCGGCCTGGGCCGAACGCTGGGCCAGTTCGCGCACTTCCTGGGCAACGACGGCAAAACCCTTGCCGGCTTCACCAGCGCGTGCGGCTTCGACGCCAGCGTTGAGAGCCAGCAGGTTTGTCTGGAAGGCAATATCATCGATAACGCCGATGATGCTTGAGATCTTCTCCGAGGACTGTTGGATGCCGGTCATGGCATCGACGGCCTTGCTGACGATCTCGCCCGAATGTTCGGCGTCGTTGCGTGTGCGGCCAACCAGACTGCCGGCCTCTTCGGCGCGGCGAGCGGTATCCTTGACGGTCGTGGTGATCTCTTCCAGAGCGGCAGCCGTTTCCTCGACGGAGGCGGCCTGCTGTTCGGTGCGGCGGGCAAGACCGTCCGCGGCGGTACGGATTTCCGTCGCTCCAGCGTCAATTGCGTGGGCATTGCTGCCGACGGCCTGGAGGGCAGCGTCCAGCTTGGCGACCGAGGTGTTGTAGTCGCTGCGCAAGCGATCGAGGTGGGAGGCAAAAGGCGTATCGATGCGATGGGCAAGATTGCCTTCGGAAAGTGCTCCGAGCGCGCCAGCAAGCGCATCGACGGCCTCACGGATCTCCGCGGCCTCACGCGTTTTCTGCGCTTCGCGTTCCCGGCGCTCGCGTTCCGTCAGCGAGCGACCCTGCTCAGCCTCGCTTTCCAGGCGCTCCCGGTCGATGGCATTGGCCTTGAACACGGCAACGGTCTCCGCCATCGAGCCGATCTGGTCATGGCGTTCCTCGCCCGGAATGGCGGCGGAAAGATCTCCGCCGGCAATCTTCTGCATGGCGGCGGTCATCGCCGTGATCGGACGGATGACGAGGCCGTGCAACAGCCATGCCATGGCGGCAATCATGATGCCGACGGCCAGAAACGTGGCGACGAAGGCCGCGATGCGGAACTGGTTGAGCGTGGCGAAGGCTTTGTCGCTGTCGACCACGAAGCCGAGATACCACTTTACAGTCGGAAGACCCTCGACGGGTACGAAGGACACGAGCACCGGTTTGCCGGTAAATTCGGTCTCTGTGAGGCTGCCGCCGATCGAGGGGGTGACCGTCGGAAAGGCATCGGCCAATGTCTTCGTCACCAGCTTTGCATCGGGGTGGATGAGAATTTGGCCGCTGCTATTAACGAGGAAAGCCTCTCCCTGCCCGCCAAGATTGATCTCCTTGATCATCTTGACCATGGTTTCCAGCGAGAAGTCGCTGGCGGCAACACCGGCAAGCTTGCCGTCGCGGGAAACCGGGACCGCGGTGCTGATGATTAGATTGCCGCTGGATGCATCGGTATAGGGTTCAGTCAGCACGGGAGCATTTGCCTTGACGGCATCCTGATACCAGGGGCGCTTGCGCGGATCGTAACCCGCCGGCAGCGGCAGGTCGGGCCACGATGTGAAGACGCCCTGCTCATCGCCGAAATAGGTGCTGACAAACTGAGTGACGAGCACGTCATTCTGCAGGACTTTGCGCACGCTGTCGCGATCGACCGCCTTACCGACAGCATCGCCTACCATGGCGGTCAGGATGACGCGCCCATTCATCCAGTTGGCAAGGCTGTGGGCAGCCTGCTCGCCCGAGGATTTGATATTCGCTTCGATTGAAGAGGTGGTCACGCTACGCTGAACGTAATCGATATAATAGGAAAAGGCGGCGAAAGCGGCTAGAACCACGATAGACGCTGCAACCAGGATGCGCGTCATCAGATTGGTCTTCTTTGTCATGCCATGCACTCCTTCAAATAGATTCGGGGGCGCAACGGTTAAGCACGCTGCCAAATGGGCGGCGGCAACCGTTGGATGAATTTGAACAAGGGGGTCAAGCACATCATGCGCCCGGACGGCCGAGGAATCCGTCGCGCTCTAGTTATTTAGCTTATACTTAAAAGGAGCTTAAAATCTCATCAAGAACCGTTAGATTATAGGGGCTCAACGTCGCATAAAAGCTTTGAAGGCGGCCCGCGCCTCTGCACTTTTCAGCCGGGCTGAGAAATGGCGAGCCTCTTCATCGATGCGGGCGATAATTTCCTCGCGCGGGCCGCGGACGAGCTCACGGGCGATGCGCAGCGCCTCGGGCGGCTTGGCGGCAAGCTTTGCGGCAGCAGCCAGCGTCTGGCTTTCAACCTCTTCCGGCGTCGTCACCTTCCAGACAAGCCCGGCTTCCCGTGCGTCCTCGGCGCTGAAGGTCTCTCCGGCGGCGAGCATGGCAAAAGCCCGCTGGTGTCCCATGATGCGCGGAGCAATCAGGCTGGACGCCGCTTCCGGCACCAGCGCCAGATCGACGAAGGGCGTGCGGAACTGGCTGCGGTCGGAAGCGATCGTCAGGTCGCAATGCAGGTTGAGGGTCGTACCGATGCCGATCGCCAGGCCGTCGACCCCGGAGACCAGCGGCTTTTCGGATCTGACGAGCGCGTAGAGAAAATCGATCAGCTCCTCTCCCATGCCGCCGCCCGTTGCGGCGGCCAGAAAATCGGCGATGTCGTTGCCGGCCGAAAAGCTGCCATCGGTGCCGAGGAACACCGTCACCCTTATCTTCGCGTCCGCATTGGCGCCATTCAGCGCATCGGTCATGGTGCGGTACATCGCCCGCGTGAACGCATTCTTCTTTTCCGGCCGGTTGAAGCGGATGAGCTGGACGCCGGGATGGGCGGAAGGCTGCTCGACGATGATGTGATCGGTCATGGAGTTTTCCTCAGACAAGCAGAATGCGGGCGGCGGCAAGGCTTGCCGCGCCATTGACGACCCGGTCGCGAAGGGCTGCGGTCTCGGCGAGCAGGTTTTCGGCGGCAAAGCGGCAGAGCGCGATTCGGCCCTCGGCTTTGCCGTCGCCGCTCACGGCCAGGCCCCCCTTGGCGAGATAACAGCCGGTGAGCACCAGCCCGAACAGGCGCTGATAGGGCGTGGCGCCGGCGAGCGCTTCCGCGGTTCTGTCGTCTGCCAGCGCCTCCAGAAGCCAGGCCGTGGCCTGCTCAAGGTCGGCGATGGCTGCATCGAGCCGCGCGGCTGTCTCGCCGAAACCATCGAGATTCGAGCGGCGGACACCGTCGGCGATCCCCTTCAACTCGGCGATGAAGCCTTTTACCTGATCGCCGCCGGAAAGCGGCAGCTTGCGGGTGACGAGATCGATCGCCTGGATGCCGTTGGTGCCCTCGTAGATCGGCGCGATACGGGCGTCGCGGAGATAACGGGCCGCACCGGTCTCCTCGATGAAGCCCATGCCGCCATGCACCTGGATGCCGAGCGAGGCGACCTCGACGCCGGCATCGGTTGAAAACGACTTGGCGATCGGCGTCAACAGCGCGGCACGCTCCTGCCAGTGGCGGCCGTCGCCTGCCCGGCGGGACATGTCGATCGCATGGGCGCAGGCATAGGAGATGGCGCGCGAGCCCTGGGTCAGCGCCTTCATTGTGAGAAGCATGCGGGCGACGTCAGGATGTTCAATGATCGGGCTCATGCCGGCGGCCGACCAGCCCGGGGCCTTGCCCTGTGTGCGTTCGCCGGCATAGGCGATAGCCTTCTGAGTGGCGGCCTCGGCGATCGCCACCCCCTGCATGCCGACCGCCAGGCGGGCATTGTTCATCATCGTGAACATGCAGGCGAGCCCCTTGTTCTCCTCGCCGACCAGCCAGCCGATCGCCCCCTTTTCGTCGCCGAACCGGCCGTCGCCATAAATCATCGTGCAGGTCGGCGAGCCATGGATGCCGAGCTTGTGCTCCAGCGCATGGCAGAAGAGATCGTTGCGGGTCCCGAGCGAGCCGTCGTCGTTCACCAGAAACTTCGGCACCAGGAAGAGCGAGATGCCGCGCGTGCCGGCCGGCGCATCCGGCAGCCGCGCCAGCACCAGGTGGATGATGTTGTCGGCCGCGTCGTGTTCACCCCAGGTGATGAAGATCTTCTGGCCTGATATGCGATAGCTGCCGTCGGGCCTGCGTTCGGCGCGGGCTTTCAGGACGCCGAGATCAGAGCCGGCATGCGGCTCGGTCAGGTTCATGGTGCCGGTCCATTCGCCCGACACCATCTTTGCCAGATATTTCTCTTTCAGCGCCGCGCTGCCATGGGTGCTGACCGCCTCGATCGCACCCATCGTCAGCGTCGGAGCCAGCGCAAAAGCCATGGATCCGGAATTCCACATTTCGAGCGCTGCGACATTCAGCATATCGGGCAGAGCCTGGCCGCCGAAAGCTTCAGGCGCCGTCAGGCCGTTCCACCCGCCGGCGATCCAGTTGCGGTAGAGGTCACGCCAGCCATCCGGCAGCCGGACCTCGCCGTCAATCAGGCGGGCGCCCTGGCGGTCGCCGATTTCAGCGAGAGGCGCCACTTCCTCTGTGGCAAAACGTCCCGCCTCGGCCAGGATGGCGTCGACGAGATCCTCGCCGAGATCGCCGAAAAGACCATTCGACATCACCTCGCTCATGCCGGCTACATGCTTCAATGTGAACGCGATTTCCTCGACGGGCGCCTTGTACATTGCTTCCTCCTCCGTGGGGTACCTGCACCGCATGCAAAGCCCTCCCCGGCAAGGGCTAGTTGATTTTTACGTAAACGTCAATTTTGATTCATACCGCGCGATGCGATAATTCCACTGGCGCGGTGCTTTCCTCTTGCACAGCGGCGCCCATGGACGGCATGGAGAACTGAAGACAATCTATCGCCCTCGCAAAGGAACGGCGACCAATGGATACATTGCCCGTCAACATACCCGGTTTCGTCTGGGCCTATCGTTTCTCGCCGGATGAAAAGACGGCGGTGCGGCTGACCAACACCGCGACGGTGGCGGATCTGACCGCCGAGAACTGCTTCTACTGGCTGCATCTCAACCTCGTCGATGCCCGTGTACCTGCCCTGCTCGAGACGCTTGACGGACTGACCGAAGACGCGAAATCGGCGTTGACGACGCATGACACGCATGCGGCGCTGACCGTCGACGAGCAGATGCTCTACGGCACGCTCGTCGATTGCCAGCGCGATTTCGACCAGGACACCAACAATCTCGGCTGGCTGCATTTCGCCATGTCGGATCGCTTCATCATCACCACAAGGCTGCAGCCGCTGCGCAGCGTCGAACGGGCGCGCACACTGATCGAGAAGAACCCGGGCAAATTCTCGCGGCCGGTCGATCTGTTCGAGCTGCTGGTGATCGAGTTCCAGCGCACGCTGATTGCGATCGTCATCGAGCTCACCGAAGAGCTGAACCAGATCGAGGATATCGTCTACGACAATGCGCCGCGCGACGAGCGCCGGCGGCTCGCGCCGGTGCGGCGAACCGTGGTCCGGCTGCACCGGCATCTGCGCACGGTGCTGGCGCTGATGCGCCGCGCGGCGGCGGCCGATGACGATGAAATGCCCTTCGGCTTCGAGGACGTGGCGCGGCGGCTGACGAGCCGGCTGGAAACGGTGGACCACGATGTCTACGCGCTGCAGGACCGGGCCCGCCTGCTGCACGAAGAAATCGATTCCAAACAATCCTCCGAGACCAACCGCCACCTCTATCTGCTGTCGATCATGACCGCCTTCCTGCTGCCGCCGACGCTGGTGACGGGTTTCTTCGGCATGAACACCGCCAACCTGCCCTTCGCCGTCGGCGATTACGGCACGGAATACGCCGTCATCCTGATCATCGCCTCGATTGCGTTTGCCTGGTGGCTGCTGCGGCGGGTGAATATTCTTTGAGGGTGAGAGTTAGACGTGACTGTCGGGAGGCGCAGTCGCTTCTATACCATCAAACGTTGCGGTACTTGCCACAGAGCTCATCCAACGCTCCGTCATCTCGGGCTTGACCCGAGGATCCACGCTGCCCTGGTCCGCAGTGGCCATGGATCCCAGGCTCAAGGCCTGGGATGACGGAGGTTGGGTTAACATTCTTGTCAAATTCGCCGCCGACGCAGCGGATGGCGCGACATTGCGCCTATCGCGTCATGTGGGACGCGGCCACTGTCAGCATTGCGACGCTTCGTTCATCTGATTTCTGCCTCGGCGGTGGCAGAGTGATCAACTGGCTTATGCCACCACCTCGCCCGGAACGGTTCTTGCACGGTTACTAATATGTTCACTGTGGGGAGGCCTGATGTCATGAAGTGGCACACACCTGGAGAATTCAGCCCGCTGATGCTCGTTGTGAACGGGCCAGAAAAATACAAGCTTATCGCGAGCCTTTGGGAGGCGGCCCAGATGCTGACGGCTTGCTGGCCGTTCGACGACGGCGAAGAATATCTTACGGCTGTTATGGCGTGCCGCGATGCGATCCATGGGGTCCTTCCGGCCGAGGACGCGAGAGAAGCGCTGATTCGTGCTGCCAAGGAGGCAGGCATTTCGGTGATCACCGTCGTTCACTGAGTATCGCAGCCGACGATGAAATGGGTTCACGGGCTTCTTCATGCCACCGCCGTCTCGTTACTGCTCCCCAGCTTCGACACGTCCCCTCTCCCCGTTTTCATGGGGAGAGGGTCAGGGGTAGCATCGGCACCTATCAATACGGGGAATAGCACTGCTGGCGCGGGCCGTCATAAGGCTGGAAGGTGTTGTCGTAGGCGCGGTAAGACCGGTAGCGGTTCGCGCACCAGGCGACGTGAGCCGAACCCATGCGCGGCGCGGGCGCGGCGTAGCGCGGAGCCGCAATGACCGCGCCGGCGCCGAAGGCGGCGAGCGGATACCAGTAGCCGTTATAGTGGCGGTAGCCGGGGCGATAGTAGGAATAGCCGCGATAGCCGCCATACCAGCCGGGCCGGTAATAGGCGCCGGGGCGATAGCCGGGCCGGTAATAGTCACGTCGGTAATAGTACTGGACATTCTCGACAGCCGAGGATTTTCCCACCTGCGGCGCGGCCGGCATCTGGATTGCCTGCGACGGCACGAAGCTCGTCAAAACGATAGCACCGGCCAGCACCGCGGTTACCATCCTGTTTCTCAGCCCGATCATTTCTCTCTCCCATTCAACAGCGATCACTGCTTGCCCTGCAACGCTTACGAGCGAGAATGGTTCCAAAAGCCGCCGGAATCGGCAGCTTCCGGATGAGTAGAGCTTGGCCCGCTCAACCGACAGAGGTCAAGCGACGGCGGAGATTTTCGCCTGGTCGCCCTGCAGGCGGTTCACCATGAAGTTCGAATACCACTCGAGGAACTGCATGACGCCGCCCTCGTGCAGGGCGGAATAGGGGCCGGGCTCATAGGCGGGCGAGTGGATGCCGAAGGCATTTTCCTCGACGATCCGGCGGTCCTGGTCGTTGGTCTCGGTCCAGACGTGGGTCAGTTCCTCGAGATTGTAATCCACGCCCTCCACCGCGTCCTTGTGGACGAGCCACTTGGTCGTCACCGCCGTCTCGTTGGCGTTGAGCGGCAGCACCCGGAAGGAGATGGCGTGGTCGCCGAGCAGATGGTTCCACGTCGTCGGATAGTGGAAGAGCAGCATCGTGCCTATACGATTGATCGAGATGTCGTCGGATATCCGGCGCTGCACGGCGGGCTTGCCGGACATAGTGTAGCTTTCGGCGTCCTCGATCAGCGGCATGCGGGCGGTGCGGAACTGACCGTCCGGCGAGATCTGGAACTTGCTCGGCAGGCCGGCGGCCTCGCAGCGCGCCCAATGGCCGGCGATCTCCGGATCGTCGGCGCCGCCGTCCGTGCCGGTGACGCTCGGCGCTTCCGGATAGGTGCGGCAGAGTTCCGGGTGATTGGCGGCGCAGTGGTAGCACTCGCGATTGTTTTCCCAGACGAGCTTCCAGTTGCCCTTCTCGATGATCGTGCTCTGGAACGCGATCTTGGTCTCGCCGATCCGGTGCGGCGCCATATAGGGCTCGATCTTGTCGCGCACCGGCTTGAAATCCGGGGCCGTGTCGGCGAGGCAGATGAAAATATAGCCTGCCACGCTCTCGCAGTGGACGGGCTTCAGATTGAAGCCGGTTTTGTCGAAATCGTCGCCCATGTGACGGGCAAAGGCAAGTTTGCCGTCGAGATCGTAGGTCCACTGATGATAGGGGCAGACGAGACGCACGGAAGAGCCGTGCTCCTTCGTGCAGACGCGCGAGCCGCGATGACGACAGCTGTTGTGGAAGGCGCGGATGACATTGTCACGGCCACGGACGATGACGACCGGATAAGAGCCGATCTGGACGGTGAAATAGGCGCCCGGCTTCGGCAACTCGCAATCATGGCCCATGAACAGCCAGTCGCGATAGTAGATCATCTCCATGTCGAGTTTGAAATAATCCTCGTCGGTGTAGAACGGCTGTTCGAGGCTGAAGCCCTCGCGGCGGTTCTTGAGCTGACGTAATACGTTGCTGCGAATATCCATCTTCATGTCCTCGTGCACCGGCTGCCGCGCCTTCAAGCGGAAGGCTATGGAAGCGCGCCTGCTTCCTTCTCCTGCGGGAGAATTGTTCATGACGCCATTTAATCACCTGGCATTCCTGCCGCTTGGTTGTAATGCGACATCGGCTTCGAAATTGACGACAGGATGCGCCGAGGCTTCGACACAGCCCCTCGCGATCGACCCGATGTCGGACTCTGCAGGCAATTATCGTCAATTGCGACATTGCGTAAAGACCGGATTGGCAAAGAGGGCGGCTCCCCGATATTGGTGATTGTCGCATTTACGACATCGCCGGCTTCCGCCGATGCGCCGGTCGCCTCTTAATACCGCTTTAAGCATACGCTCTTATCCTGCTGTCGACCTCAGACCGACGAAGCACGTAAACCATGGCCAGACTCCGCTATTTCGACGCGAAAGAAGTAATCCGGCCGCAGGAGCGGCAACTGGTCGCCGCGCATTCCGAATTCCTGCGCACCGGCCGCATCCCCCGCGAACGGCGGCACTGGCTGGCCGAGGAAAGGCGCTACCTCACCCATGACGAGGTCGCCGCAAAGACCGGCCGCAAGCTGGAGGCGGCCGGCGAGAAGACGCATCAGCACATCAACGGCTTCCACCACTCGATCCAGTTTCCGAAGATGATCTTTCACCGGACGCTGCAGGACAGCCCGCATCTCGGCTATTGCCACGTCACCGCGGCGCGCACCAAATTCGCCCATTATGAAGAGGTGAGCTGGGCCTTCTACATCTCCAATTTCTATTCCGATATCGGCGACAACGACAATTTCTTCGAACGGATCGACGTCGGCTATTCCCGGATGTATTTCGCCGTCGCGATCAAGCCTGGGGAGGATTCCGCCGAAAAGATGACCATCGACCGCTCGGTGCGCGGCAATGGGCTGCTCTTTCGCACCCACGATCCGCAGGCGGCGATCCGAAACATCCTGCTGCTCGGCGCCCGCAACGAACAGCTGCGCGAAATCATCCGCCAACTGTGAGCCAACAAGGCGATTGATCGCCGGCCGCGGAAAGCCTAATGACTGCCGGAACCAGACACGGGCAGCATATGGCACGCATCATCGACATCAGGGCAGACAGGCAGGCGGCGCTCGAAGCGGCCTGTGCCGCTCTTTCCCAAGGTTTTGCCATCGCCATGCCGACAGAGACGGTCTATGGCCTTGCGGCCGACGCCACCAATCCGACCGCCATCACCCGCATTTACGAAACCAAGGGTCGGCCGCGCTTCAATCCGCTGATCTGCCATATGGCCGATCTCGAGATGGCCGAACAGCATGCCGAGTTCGACCCCGTCTCGCGGGCGCTCGCCGAAGCCTTCTGGCCCGGCCCGCTGACGCTCGTACTGCCGCTGAAGGCTGAAAGCCCGATCCACGCGTTGGCGACCGCCGGCCTCGACAGCGTCGGCGTGCGCGTGCCCAAGGGCTTCGCCGGCACCCTGATCGGCGCCTTCGGACGGCCGCTCGCAGCTCCCAGCGCCAACACCTCAGGCGCCATCAGCGCGACCAGTGCGGCCCATGTCGAAGCCGATCTCGGGGCGAGAATCCCGTTGATCCTCGACGCGGGACCGAGCGCGGTCGGCGTCGAATCGACAATCGTCAAGGCGGAGGGTGGCCGGCTACGGCTGCTTCGGCCCGGCGGGCTGGCGGCGCGCGAGATCGAGCGCGTGGCGGGCCAGCCGCTGCTGCGCGCGAAAAAGGCATCGGCGGCAATCGAGGCGCCCGGCATGCTCGCCTCGCATTATGCGCCGGGCGCCAGCGTGCGCCTCAATGCGATGGCGGTGGAACCCGGCGAAGCGCTGATCGTCTTCGGCGGTGCGGCGGTCGAAGGCGCGCGCCAGGCACGCATCGCCCTCGACCTCAGCCCGCGCGGCGATCTGGCGGAAGCGGCGGCCAATCTGTTCGACTACATGAAGCGAGCCGATGCCTGCGGGGTGTCGAGCATCGCCTTTTCGCCCATTCCGGACGACGGACTCGGCGAAGCCATCAACGACCGGCTGCAAAGGGCCGCCGCGCCCCGCGACTGACTGACCTGATAGAAGCGATAGAGGATCGACCAGATGAACAGCGCCGGCATTTCCACCGATCTTCTCGACCGTTTCGCCGCAATCGTCGGCGAAAAATATGCGCTGCGCGATGACGCCGATCTGGCGCCGCATCTGATCGAAAACCGCGGGCTCTATCATGGCTCCTCACCTCTCCTGCTGAAGCCAAGTTCGGTCGAGGAAGTCTCCGAGATCATGAAGCTTGCGACCGAGACCGGAACGGCGATCGTGCCGCAGACCGGCAATACCGGCCTCGTCGGCGGCCAGACGCCGCGCACCGGCCAGGCCGACATCATCCTGTCGCTCGAACGCATGACGAGGATCCGCGACGTCGACCCGGTGGCGAATGTGCTGGTCGCCGATGGCGGCGCCATCCTTGCCGATGTGCAGAAGGCGGCCGAGGCGCATGGAAGGCTCTTTCCGCTGTCGCTCGGCTCGGAGGGCTCCTGCCGCATCGGCGGCAATCTCTCCACCAATGCCGGCGGCACGGCCGTGCTTGCCTATGGCAATATGCGCCAGCTCTGCCTCGGCCTCGAAGTGGTGCTGCCGACCGGCGAGATCTGGGATGGCCTGCGCCGCCTGAAGAAGGACAATACCGGCTATGACCTGCGCGATCTCTTCATCGGCGCCGAAGGCACGCTCGGCATCATCACCGGGGCGGTGCTGAAGCTGTTTCCCCAGCCGCTCGGCCACCAGGTTGCGTTCGCCGGCCTCAATTCGGTCGAGGATGCGCTTGCGCTTTTCAATCTTGCCGCCAGCCTCTGCGGCACATCGCTGACCGGTTTCGAGCTGATGCCGCGCTTCGGCGTCGAGATCACCACGCGCCACATCGACGGCGTCCGCGATCCGCTGCAAGCGGCTTACCCCTGGTACGTGCTGATCGACATTTCGACATCGGATTCAGCCGAAACGGCGGAGCGGATGATGAATGGCGTGCTGGAGCAGGGCTTCGAGGCCGGTCTGGTGCTGGACGCCGCGATCGCCTCATCGGTCGCCCAGCAGAAGGCGATCTGGCATATGCGCGAGAGCATGTCGGACGCCCAGAAGCCGGAAGGCGGCTCGATCAAGCACGACGTGTCCGTGCCGGTGTCGAAGATCCCGCATTTCATGGCCGAAGCGGAAAGAGCCGTCATAGCGGCCATGCCGGGCGCGCGCATCTGCGCCTTCGGCCATATGGGCGACGGAAATATTCATTACAATATTTCCCAGCCGATCGGCGCCGACAAGGCCGCCTTCATCGCCCGCTGGCGCGAAATGAACCATATCGTGCATGAGCTGGTGCTCGCCCATGGCGGCTCGATTTCGGCCGAACACGGCATCGGCCAGCTGAAGCGCGACGAACTGGCGGCGATCCGCCCGGCGATCGAGATCGAACTGATGCGCCGCATCAAGCGGGCTTTCGATCCGGCCAATATCATGAACCCGGGAAAGGTCGTCAGTCTCGAGGCGTGAGCGGCGGCAGTCAGGGAATTGTCCCTCGTCCGTCTGCGGGCACGGACCGTTGTCGAGCGCCCTGATTGGCTCTTCCGTCGACCTCACACTCCGTCATCCCAGGCTTCAAGGCCTGGGATGACGGAGTATGGGATTAGCTTTTCGCCAAACGAAGCGGGTGCGCCGGCTTCACCGCCGTGGGCGAGACGAGTGGCTCACCCCCGGTAAGGTTACGGTGAGGGCCCGCCACCCGCGCCGCTGTGCGCGCTCCTGCCTGAACCACCTTAAGCCTGCTGCGTGCCGCCGCCGGTTAGGATCTGCAGCGCCGGCGACTGCTGGGTGCTGTTCTGGACGTCGTACATCGCGGTGAAGCGCCGCAGCAGCTTGTCGACCTTCTTCGGATCCTGGAGATCCTCGAGCTTGACGAAGCGGTTGAGGAGATCGGCCTGCTTGGCGACATCCATGCTCGACATCTGTGACGGCAGGCTGTAGGCCGTGGTGATGACCTGATAGAGCGCCTTGTCGCCGAGGATCGAATAGAGCGAGGTGATGCTGGAGGCCTTGCGACTGAAGTAGAGCGCCAGACGCACACCGTCGTTGCTTTCGCCCTCCTGGGTCTCCAGCGTCTGCTGCAGGTAGAGCTCCTGGGTATTCTCCTCGGCCGCCTTGTTCTGGATGGAGCCTATCTTGGCACGGGTCAGATTGCCGTCCTTGTCGAAGTTGAAGGCGGCGACGATATCCTTGAAGCGCGCATCGGCCTTGGTGTTGAGGTAGCTCTTCTTGTCGTCGGGATCGGAGGTGAAGATCTTCTTCAGCGTCGCCTTGTCGTAATCCTTCGGGTCGAGGTTGTTCGCCTTCAACACCAGATCGGTCAGGCGGCTATCATCGAGGAAATCGTCGAGCGACTGCACTTTCGCCATACCCTTGGCGAAATAATCCACCTCGGCCGTTGCGTCCTTCGATGCCTTGTCCTTTACCGGCCCAGCCTTCAGCAGCATGGTTACATGCGCCTTGTAGTCCGTGGCGTATTTGGCCATGGTCGCGTCCGGCAGCGCCTGGAGGGGCGCCGCCGGCTTGCCGTCGGGGCCGAAGTTGAAGGCGCGCGCCAGGTTGGTGATGCGCTCGTCCTTCAGCGAGGCGATATAGCCGTCCGGATCATAGGCATCGCTCGTCAGGATTTTACGCATCATCGAGCGCGGCACGTCCTGATCGGTCAAGCCGTAGGCCTGCAGCGCGACATGATAGAGATCCGGCAGATTGTCGTTGCTCTTCTTGAAATCTGCCGTTCGATTGGTGCGCAGGAAGTCGTTGACGCTGTTGATCTCGGAGAAATCGAGCAGGCTCGTGCTGTCGGCCATCATGCTCTTGTAATTGTCGGCAACTTCTTCGATCGCCTCGTCGCGCTCGTCGTCATAGCGCGCCATGTAGTTGTCGTTGGTGGTCTGCGCCTGATCTGCGGTCTGGATCGAGCTGACGACGGGAAGCGATCCGTCGGCGGCAAAGTTGAAATCGGCATTGAGGTCGGAATAGCCGGCCGCGGCAGCGGCGGTCGCATCGGTCAGGATGCTCTTGAGATCGGCGTCCGTGATATCGAACGGCAGATTGTAGGTGCTCTTCAGGAAGTTGGTGATGGCAGGATCGGCGATGAGATCATCGACATTGGCGATCGTCGCCATGCGGGCGGAATAGTCGTCCGTGCGCGCCGTGGCGGCAATTTTCGTGTTGGTGATCTGGGCGGATGTCTGTGCCGCCATGCCATCCTCGAGCGAACCGTCCGCCTTGAAGTTGAAGGCGGCGGCGACGTCGGCATAGGTGCCGGTGCCGCTCTGATCGGTCAGGATAGCGCGCAGATCGACATCGCTGACGGTCGACGGGATGCCGTAGGCGTTGCGGATGAAATTGTTCAGCCGGCGGTCGCTTAGCAGCTGGTCGACATTGGAGATGCCGGCGATCGTTGCCTGGTAATAGACGGCGGCATCGTCGGCCTTGCTTGCCGTGCTGGCGCTTTGCGCCGCACTCTGCGTGGCATAGAGGGTCGCGACCGAGCCGTCCGTTTTGAAATTGAAGAGATCGTGGACGTCGCTATAGCCCTGGGCGCTGGCAGCCGCGGGATCGACGAGGAAGCTCCTCAGCGTTGCGTCGGAAACGCTGTCGGCGATCTGCATGCTGGTTCTGAGATAGCTGACGGCGACGGGATCGGACATGATGTCGTCGACATTGGTGATATTGCCGATCATGGCGTTGAAGTGCGCTGCGTTCGCCGCCGATTTGTCGGTGGTCGACTTGCGCTGTGCGTCGGTCTGGATCACCGAACCGTTGATCGAGCCGTCCGCATTGAAGTTGAAGTCGGCATTGAGCCCGGCTTTCCCCTGGGCGGCGGCATAGGTCGAGTCCGTCAGAATGCTCTTCAGCTCGGCATTGCTGAAGCTGGTGCCGAGGCCGTAGGCATCCTTGATATAGCGCGCCAGAACGCTGTCGGCGAGCAGGTCGTCGACATTGGTGATGCTGCTCGACCGCGAAGTCACGCTATAATAATTGGCGGTGCTTGCCGCCGCGTCCTTCAGCTTGTTCGACTGGTCGATCGTCTGGGCACGCGCCGTTGTCGATGTCGTGCCGTCGGCCTTGAAATTGAAGGCGTTATAGACGTCGGTAAAGCCCATCAGCTGGGCATAACCGGGGTCGGTCAACACCATGCGCAGCGCCGGCGCGGTGAAATCGGCGCCCATGCTGTAGGCGGTCTTGATATAGGAGGTCAGTCGGCTGTCGGCGACGAGATCGTCGACGTTGGTGATCGTGCCGATCTTGGCGGTGTAATAGGCCTGATTGTATTCGGCCGCCGTCTTGCTGACATAGACGACATCGGAACCGACGGAATTGTCGATGATCACAGACTGGTTGTTCAGCGTATAGGTCTCGATGATCGACGCCTTCTGCGTCGCGGTCTGGGCGCTGCCGTTGACCGTACCATCGGCATTGAAGCTGAACTGGGCGGCAAGCGCCTTGTATTTGTCGCCGCCCTGGGTGTTGACGACGCTTGTCGGGTCGCTGAGGTCGCTCGTCAGCACCTGCCGCAGGAAATCCTTTGAGGCATAGGTGGGATCGATCTTGAAGGCCTTCAGCACATAGGTGCGCATCCGGGTGTTGTTGACCAGGTCGTCGACGGTCTGCACACTGTCGATATTGTTGCTGTAATATGTGCTCTCGGTGGCAGACACCTTGTCGGCATCGACGAAGGACTGCTTGTAGAGGCCGATGAGCTCGTCCTCCTGAGCATCGGTCTGAACGTCCTTGTCGGGTGCGTTGAAATTGAAGGCGGCGGCGAATTCGCGGTAGCGCGTATCGGAAAGCTTGTTGGCGTAGCTGTTCGGGTCGGTCAGATCGCTCTCGAGCACCTTCTTCATGAAGGCCTTGGCATAGGTCATGTCCTCAAGGCCGTAGGCCTTCATCGCGTAGCTGTAGAGCTTGTAATCGCCGAGAAAGTCGTCGACGTCTTTGACCTTGTTGATATTGTCCGCGTAGTACTGGGCATCCTTCTTGACCGTCGCCTGCGAGGCGACCTTGTTCAAGCTCGACGTCATGTCCTTCGACAGGATCGTGTAAGCGAGGGAGGCCGTGATCATCAAAAGCGCCCTTTTCGGCAAAATCTCTAAAGAACGACAAACTGCTGGTGAGCCCATTTTGCCACGCAAAACTTACCCGAGACTTACCTTTGGACTGCGCCATTTCAGGGCAGCGGGCCGTTCACCTTCCGGAAACCCTGCCGGATTCGGTTTTGATAACCATCAGGGGAGGCAAAGTTTTCTTAACCGCAATTTTTAAGCTGTACGGAAGGGGGGCCGCCTATTGTCGGACATAGAGGACGAAAAGTCCCGAGGAGAAGACCGAAAACCGGCTCTCAGGTAAGACAAGGGTAGAATGAAATGAACAATCCCGTTTTGAAGCCCGCTTGGGCTGACACGACGCTGCGTCTCGATCCGTCCCGCTTTCCGCAGCAGGTCAGCTACGCCATCCATGATTGTTCGGATGACGTCAGCATCACGATCGACGAACGCGGCGCGGTCCTGCGGAAAGTCCTTCCCTCCAGCGGCCTGCCACTCTCGATTGCCCTGCCGAGGCGCGTCTTCAAGGGTGTCGCCGCCCGCGCCATCGACCATGGCGACGGCGAGGTCACCGTCACACTCGAGCTTCACCATGCGGATCCGGAACTCTGCATTCCGCTGCTCGTCGCCCATGATCTCAGCGACATCGCCGCCGACTGGCGCAGCTGGTCGGAGGCCTTCCGCATTCCGATGCTGATGGTCGAGGCCGATGGCGTCGCCCGGCCGCTCGAAGAGCATATCGGGGCGCTGCGCACCAGTGACCTCAAGCCGCGCCGCCGTCATTCCTACTTCGCCAATCGCCGTCCGCGCTTCCTCGTGCGTCGCACCACCGGGCAGCTGGGCGTCGCCATGAAGATCGAAGGCAAGGAAATCATCGCCCGCAACTGACCGAAATCGCGACAGCGCCATTTCGGCGGTAATATCTCGGAAAATTTCGAAACCCGGCGCTTGTGCCGGGTTTTTCGTGTTACGGGTCATTGCCCTCAAGGAAGGGCGAAGAGCAGCGAAAAGAACAGGCCGAGGAAGATGGTCAGGCCGACGCGGTTGTTCGACTTGAAGAGCGCCAGGCACTGGGCGGGATCGTTGATATCGAGCCGGACAATCTGCCAAGCGAACATGCCGGCCGCGCCGAACAAGGCAATAAAGGCGATGAGATTGGCGCCGGCGAGCGCGAAGGCCGCAAACATCAGCAACAGCGTCAGCCCATAAAGGCCGATCAGCCATTGCCTCGTCTTATCACCGAAGAGGCGCGCGGTGGAGCGCACGCCGATCAGCTCGTCATCCTCCTTGTCCTGATGCGCATAGATCGTGTCGTAACCGATCGTCCAGGCAACGGAGGCGGCGTAGAGCAGGATGGCGGCAAAGGAGAGGCCGCCCAGAATGCCGGCCCAGCCCATCAGCGCGCCCCAGGAAAAGGCAAGGCCGAGATAGAATTGCGGCCAGTCGGTGAAGCGCTTGGCATAGGGATAAAGCGCGACGATGCCGAGCGAGAGGAGGCCGAGAAAGACGGTGAACCAGTTGAACTGCAAGAGCACGAAGAGGCCGACCAGCGCCTGAATGCCGATGAAGATCTTGGCGCGGGCGCGGGTGACGCGGCCGGAGGGCAGCGGACGCGAGCGGGTGCGGGCCACTTCCATATCGATCTCGTGGTCGACGAGATCGTTATAGGTGCAGCCGGCGCCGCGCATGGCGACGGCGCCGATGAAATAGAGGAAAAGGTGGGACACCAGCAGGCTGCCGGAATAGAGCCCCTGGCCAATCGCCGCATTGGAGGCGAGCGTGGCCGACCAGAAGCACGGCCACATCAAGAGCTGCCAGCCGATCGGTCGATCCCAGCGTGCAAGCTGCGCATAAGGCCAGAGCCATGGCGGCAGGATCCGGTAGACCCAGTTATCGGAAGGTGCGTCGGAGACGCGATCGTGGAACTCGCCGGTATCTTGCATGCCATTCATCTAGCGGCGGGCCGGCGATCCGGTCAAGAAGCGATCGCAGCGCGCCAGAAGCGTGTCGCATTAAATCTGATTTCGTATGGCCGCGCTTCGGCTCATTGTTTATGCATGTCGTTTTCCCGGAACCGCGGCACACTTCCGGGCGACATGCATTAAATCACTGCAGCGAGAAATTGAACCTGTAGGTCGCCGAGACACCGATGAGCACCTGGTTCTTCGAGCCGCGCTGCCGCACGAGGCTGCTGTCGGCCGCCGGACCCGCCAGTCGCTTGTATTCGAGGAAAGAGCTGGCCGACAGGTTTTCCGTCGCCTTCCATGTCAGGGCCGCGCCGGCGCCATAGGACTGGACGCCCGACGACGGCTTGTATTGATCAAGCCCGCTTGCCGCCGACTGTTTGGCGTTGACGCCGTAATAGGCATCATAATAGCCGCTGGTGGCGAATGTCGCGCGCGGACCGCCGGACAATTGCAGGTTGGGGGCGATATCGGTGAAGGCATCAACGGCGAGATCGGCAACGACCCCGTCATGGGAGCGGATGCCTTGGCGAACTTCGGCGCGGGCGCGCAGGAAATCGGTCGGATAGACTTCGACGAAGCCGCCGGCTTCCGCTCCCCATTTGACCTTCTTCATGCCCTTCAGTTCATGACCGTCGCCCTCGTCGCGCGAAGGCACGAATTTGCCGACGAGGCCGGCGCGGAAAGCACCATTATCCATGAGGGCGAAGGACGGATTGTCGTTGCGCGAGGAAAAGCGCGGAGCCGAGCCCCGCCGCCCGGCCGAAATCAGCGGGCTGAACCGGAACTCATAGCGCCGTGAGCCTTCGAATTTCGGCGCTGAAAAGCCGGCGATACCGACGCTGAGATACCAGTCGCCGGACCAGAAATGCTGGCCGCTTTCCTGCGCGAGCGCCAATGCCGGGGATGAACAGGCAATAGCCAGGGAGATCGATACGACTGATCGATGAAACACGTCCGCACTCCAGAAAACGCAAAAACACAGCCGCGGAGAGCGGCGGTGGCTACATTTATCGTGAGGTCGTTACCGCGATGTTAACCACGGCGAGGGGATTGCGCGTCATCGAGACCTAGGAAACCGGCGAGAGCGGCCCCTCATCCGCCTGCCGGCACTTTCTCCCCGCCTGCGGGGCGAAGGGAACAAACCTCAGCCTCTCCGTCCCCGCTAACCTTTCGCACGGCACGTCCCCTCTCCCCGTTTTACTCGGGAGAGGTTGGTAAGGTGCCGTTGTCGGCACGAGAAAAACAGCAAATAGTCGCCCTATCTCTGGTTCCACCGGCGGATGACCGGTTCGGTCAGGTCGTGCTCATAACCAAGCACGCTGATGCTGGCGGTATCGAGCACGAAATGCGCGCCAGCTTGCGGCGGCAGGCCGAGCCAGCGGGCGGCCAGCACGCGCAGGAAATGCGAACTGGAAAAGATCAGGATGGGGGCTGCCGCTTGGCGAAGCGCATCGATGACGGTGTCGGCGCGGGCACCGACGTCAGCGGCCGTTTCGCCGTTCGGGCAACCGTCGCGAAAGAGCTGCCAGCCTGGGCGCTCCGCCAGGATCGTCTTCGTCGTGACGCCTTCATAGGCGCCGTAATCCCATTCGGCTAGATCGTCGCGGATCGCCGCGCCCGCTCCGAAGCCGGCGAGCGCGCAGGTCTTGCGGGCCCGTTGCGACGGGCTCGACCAGACCAGCGAGAAGGAAAGGCCGGCCAGCCGCTCGGCGAGTTTTCGAGCGGCGGCTTCACCGGTCGCCGTCAGGGGAATATCGCTCCGCCCGGTATGGCGCCCGGACAGGCTCCATTCGGTTTCACCGTGGCGGACCAGGTAAATCTCGGGAAAGACATTGCTCATCCGCAGCCCCTTTCATCACAAACGCCGCCGCGGGATCAGAACGTCACCTTTTCCAGCGGTGGCCGCCTCGCCTCGAATTCCTTCAGCTTCGCTTCGTTCTCAGCGATATAGTTGCGGTTGTCGGGAACGGTGAACTGGTTCTTGGCGATCTGGATCTGCAGGATGAACAGCTCATCCCAGCGGAAGCCCATTTCGGAACCGGCCAGATAAAATTCCCACATGCGGAAGAACTGCTCGTCGTAAAGCGCCACCGCGTCGGCCTTGCGCGCCACGAAACGCTCGCGCCAGTGGCGCAGGGTATAGGCATAATGCATCGGCAGGATTTCGACGTCCCTGACGAGGAGCCCGGCCTTCTCCAGGGGCGGCAAGACCTCCCCGACGGAAGGGATATAGCCACCGGGGAAAATATACTTCTCGATGAAGGCATTGGTGCCGAAGCTCGGCTTCGGACGGCCGATCGAATGCAGCACCATGACGCCGTTGTGGTCGAGCAGGTCCGATACCTTGCGGAAGAAGTTGCCATAATTGCCGATGCCGACGTGCTCGAACATACCGACGGAGACGATGCGGTCGAACTTTCGCCCGCTCATGGTGCGGTAGTCCTGCAGCTCGAAATGCACCCGCTCGGAAAGGCCGCGCTTTTCGGCGCGGGCGCGGGAGACCTTGAGCTGCTCTTCGCTCAGCGTAATGCCGGTGAACTCGGCGCCTTCAGTCGCCTCCGTCAGATACATGCCCATGCCGCCCCAGCCGGAGCCGATCTCCAGGATCCGCTGGTTGGGCCTAAGCAGCAGCTTGGCGGCGATATGGCGTTTCTTGGCAAGCTGCGCCTCGTCAAGACCGATACCCGGCGGTTCGAAATAGGCGCAGGAATATTGCCAATCCTCGTCGAGGAAAAGATCGAAGAGCTTGGCCGACAGATCGTAATGATGGGCGACATTGTGCTTGTTACGATTGATCGGCACGCGACTCTTCAGCTGCTGCCAGGCGATACGGCCGACGAGCAGCGCCGCCATCTTGAAGTCGAAGATCTCGTTGGTGGTGTTCTGCTTCACCAGCGATAGGAAGTCGTAGATGTTGCCCTGTTCGAGAATGAACCGGCCCTGCATGTACATTTCACCGAGCTTCAGCGTCGGATCGCGCCGGATGGCGTCCTCGGCCTCCTGATCGGCAAGCCGGGCGACCACCATGTCTCCGGTGCCGTCGCCGATCACGTGAGTCTCGCCATTGGCAAGGGTAAGTTTCAACGAACCCTTGCGGATGATTTGCTGGACAATCGATAGGAAAGCCGACGCCATGGACGCCTCGCAAATGTGACAGGATGGTCACATCAACTTAATAACTCTCCTCCGCCTTACAAGCGCCGGATTTAGCAGTCCGCAAAGAACGCTGCCAAACTGTTGCATTTTTGCCGAAATGACGGTTAAGCCGTTATTTTCGTTTCATGGCTTCGGCGAGTGCACTACCGAAGGCACTCTGGCTCTCCGGTTTCGGAGCTGCAGGCCGGCGATCGTTCTGCGGCCGGCCGCCCTGACCTCCGCGAGAATCAGCACGCGGCTGAGACGCCGAAGAACCATCGTCGCGGCGCATGGAGAGACCGATGCGCTTGCGCTTGGCGTCGACTTCCACGACCCGCACCTTGACGACATCGCCCGCCTTGACGACCTCATGCGGGTCCTTGACGAAACGATCGGCAAGCTGGGACACATGCACCAGACCGTCCTGATGCACGCCGATATCGACGAAGGCGCCGAAGGCGGCGACATTGGTGACGGTGCCTTCGAGCACCATGCCCGGAGTCAGGTCGGAAATCTCGTTGACGCCCTCGGCGAAGGTCGGGGTCTTGAAGCTTGGACGCGGGTCGCGGCCGGGCTTTTCCAGCTCGGCGATGATGTCCTTCACCGTCGGCAGGCCGAATTTCTCATCGATGAACCGGCGCGGGTCGATCGATTTCAGAACGGCGCTGTCGCCCATCAGGGCGCGCAGGTCGCGGCCGCAGGCAGCAACGATCTTCTTGGCGACGCCGTAGGCCTCGGGGTGGACCGAGGAGGCGTCGAGCGGCTCCTTGCCGTTCGGAATGCGCAGGAAGCCGGCGCATTGCTCGAAGGTGCGGCCGCCGAGTCTTGCGACCTTCAGCAGATCGCGCCGCGTCTCGAAACGGCCCTCGCTGTCGCGGTGGCGGACGATCGCCTCGGCGATCGATGGGCCGAGGCCGGAGACACGGGCGAGCAATGGCGCCGAGGCGGTGTTGAGATCGACGCCGACGGCGTTCACCGCGTCTTCGACCACGGCATCGAGCGAGCGCGACAGCTTCTGCTGGTCGACATCGTGCTGATACTGGCCGACGCCGATCGACTTCGGCTCGATCTTGACGAGTTCGGCGAGCGGATCCTGCAGGCGCCGGGCGATGGAGACGGCGCCGCGCAGCGATACGTCGAGATCGGGAAACTCGGCCGCTGCGGTCGCCGAGGCGGAATAGACCGAGGCGCCCGCTTCCGAGACGATGACCTTGGTCGGCTTCGGGGCCGGCAGCTCGGCCAGCATGTCGGCCACCAGCTTTTCGGTTTCGCGGCTGCCTGTGCCGTTGCCGATCGAGATCAGCTCGACATTGTGCTTGCGGATCAGCGACGCGAGCTCGATCTGGGCGCCGCGCACGTCGTTCCTCGGCTGAAAGGGATAGACGGTCGATGTCGCCACCACCTTGCCGGTGCCGTCGACGACGGCGACCTTGACGCCGGTGCGGATGCCGGGATCGAGACCCATGGTCGCGCGCGAGCCGGCCGGCGCGGCCAGCAGCAGGTCCTTCAGATTGCGGGCGAAGACATGGATCGCCTCCTCTTCGGCCCTTTCGCGCAGCTCCCGCATCAGATCGAGCGACAGCGACATGGAAAGCTTGACGCGCCAGGTCCAGCTGGCGACCTCCATCAGCCACCGGTCGCCGGGACGGCTTGTGCCGATCTCATAGGCAGCGGCGATCATCCGTTCGACCGGTTTGTTCGGCGATGCGGTCTCGGCATCGGCCTCGATCGTCAGCGTCAGCACCTCCTCGTTCCACCCGCGCAGCATGGCGAGCGCGCGGTGGCCGGGCGCGGTCGCCCAGCGTTCGGAATGATCGAAATAATCGGAGAACTTCTCGCCCGCCGCCTGCTTGCCGTCAACGACCCTGGCCTTCAGCAGCGCTGCCTGGCGCATATGGGCGCGCAACTTGCCGAGCAGGTCGGCATTTTCGGCAATACCTTCGGCGATGATGTCGCGCGCGCCTTCCAGCGCCGTCTTCACGTCGGGCACGTCAGCCGTGACGAAGCCTTCGGCGAGCACCGCCGGCTCTCGGCCACGCTCGGCCAGGATCGCCTCGGCAAGCGGGCCGAGGCCGCGTTCGCGGGCGATTTCGGCGCGGGTGCGGCGCTTCGGCTTGTAGGGCAGATAGAGATCCTCGAGCTCGGCCTTGGTTTCGGCGCCCGCGACCTTCGCCATCAGCTCCTCGGTCATCTTGCCCTGGCCGGTGATCGATTCGACGATCGCGTCGCGCCGGGCTTCGAGTTCGCGCAGATAGACCAGCCGCTCGGCGAGATTGCGCAGCTGGGTGTCATCGAGCCCGCCCGTCACTTCCTTGCGGTAGCGGGCGATGAAGGGCACGGTGGCGCCCTCGTCGAGCAGCTCGATGGCGGCTTTGGCCTGGTCCGGCCGGGCGTTGATTTCGGCCGAGATACGGGCTGCGAGAAAACGGAGGTCAGCGGCCATGGGATTTCCTGTTCCGACGAAAGTTGCGGGACCATAGCGGCGAAAAGCGGCAAGGCAATGCCCGACTGTGGTTTCCACAGCGGAAGTTGGGGAATTGGGGGCATCTGCGTGTCGCCCATCCCCATCGCTCTCTTCCGTTTTTGCGGTTGTGCAGATGCGGCATTCTTTGATAGCAGAAGCAACGTTTTTGGATCGCCCTGCCCGCGGGCGCAAGGAAAAGAGTGACATGCCAAACCTTCTTCTCGAACTTCGCTCCGAAGAGATTCCGGCCCGCATGCAGCGCAAGGCTGCCGGCGACCTGAAGAAGCTCGTCACCGATGCGCTCGTCGAAGCCGGCCTGTCCTATGAGGGCGCGCGCGAATACTGGACGCCGCGCCGGCTGGCGCTCGACATCCACGGCTTGACGGCGCGCTCGGCCGATGTACGCGAGGAACGCAAAGGGCCGCGCACCGACGCCAACGAGAAGGCAATCGAGGGCTTTCTGCGCGGCGCCGGCCTTTCCTCCGTCTCCGAGGCGCAGGTGGTGAGCGATCCAAAGAAGGGCGATTTCTACGTCGCAGTCATTTCCAAGCCCGGCCGCGCGACGGAAGAGATCGTCGCCGAGGTGATGCCCGGCATCATCCGCGATTTCCCCTGGCCGAAATCGATGCGCTGGGGCAAGGCCTCCTCCAGACCGGGCGCGCTGCGTTGGGTGCGGCCGCTGCAGTCGATCGTCTGCACCTTCGGCCCGGAGCATGAAGAAACCGTGGTCATCCCCTTCGAGATCGACGGCATCACCGCCTCCAACGTCACCTATGGCCACCGCTTCCATGCGCCCGAAGCCATCACTGTCCGCCGCTTCGACGATTATGCGGCGAGCCTGGAAAAGGCGAAGGTCATCCTCGACGCCGAGCGGCGCAAGGACATCATCCTGCACGACGCGCGCGACATTGCTTTTGCCAACGGGCTCGAGCTGGTGGAAGACGAAGGCTTGCTGGAGGAAGTGTCCGGCCTCGTCGAATGGCCACAGGTGCTGATGGGCAGCTTCGAGGAAGATTATCTCTCCATTCCCTCCGAGATCATCCGGCTGACGATCAAAACCAACCAGAAGTGCTTCGTCACCCGAAGGCAGGGCGAAGAGACACTGTCGAACAGGTTCATCCTGGTGTCCAACATCCAGGCGCATGACGGTGGCAAGGAAATCGTCCATGGCAACGGCAAGGTGGTGCGCGCCCGCCTTTCGGATGCCCTGCATTTCTGGAAGCGCGACCAGAGCGATATGCCCGACCTCGAGACACTCAAAACATCTGCCGTAAGGTTCGGCCTTGACCTGAAGAAGCCGCTCGACCAACGCATGGCCAAGCTCGATGCGCTCGACGTGACCTTCCACGCCAAGCTCGGCACGCAGGGCGACCGGGTCGCCCGCATCCGCGCGCGGGCAAAGGAATTGGCTGATATCACCGGCGCCGACGCCGGTCTCGTCGATCGCGCCGCCGTGCTCGCCAAGGCGGATCTGCGCACCGAGGCCGTCGGCGAATTTCCGGAACTGCAAGGCTTGATGGGCCGCAAATATGCGGTGCTGCAGGGCGAAAACGCCTCCGTCGCCGCGGCGATCGAGGACCATTACAAGCCGCAGGGTCCGTCGGACCGCGTGCCGGAGAACAAGGTGGCGATTACGCTGGCGCTTGCCGACAAGCTCGACACGCTGACGGGCTTCTGGGCGATCGACGAGAAGCCGACGGGTTCAAAAGACCCGTTTGCGCTGCGGCGTGCCGCCCTCGGCGTCGTTCGTATCCTGCTGGAACGCAGGGTCCGCCTGCCGCTGCTGGCGGCGACCAAGGATGATGATCTGCTCTCCTTCTTCCATGATCGCCTCAAGGTCTATCTGCGTGATCAGGGTGCCCGGCACGATCTGATCGACGCCGTGCTGACGCCTGAAGCCGACGATCTGTTGATGGTGGCGCGCCGCGTCGAGGCGCTGACGGCCTTCATCTCCTCGGAGGACGGCAAGAACCTGCTCGCCGGCACCAAGCGCGCGACGCAGCTGCTCGCCGCCGAGGAGAAGAAGGGCACCGTCATCGCCGACGGCGTTTCGCCGGCGCTCTTCAGGCTCGATGCCGAGAAGGAGCTGTTCGCCGCCATATCGAGCGCTTCGCAGGATGCGGCGAATGCCGTTGCCGGCGAAGATTTTCGCTCGGCGATGGAAGCGCTTTCCAAGCTGCGCGGCCCTGTCGACCGCTTCTTCGAAGACGTGCTCGTCAACGACGAGGACGCGGCCATCCGCGCCAACCGCCTGGCTCTGCTGCGGTTGATCCGCGAGGCGACGGGAACGGTGGCGGATTTCTCGAAGATTTCGGGGTGATATTCGGCTTCTTGCAGTGCCGACGCGGCGCGGTCTCGAACATCTGCCCCTCACCCTAACCTTTGCCGGGGTCGAGCCACGGGTCTCGTCCCGTCCTCCGGACCCCCGTAAACGGGTAGAGGGGACCTGCCCTGCGAGAGGTTGTGGGGAACGGAGAGGTCGCGGCAAATCCCCTTCGCCCCGCGCGCGGGGAGAAGGCGCCGGCAGGCGGATGAGGGGCGTTTTGCTATCGCTTAAACAATCCGCCCACCCAACCCTGGCATTGCCGCCACCACGGCGCCATTCAAACAGCCATGCACAGCAAGATTCTCGTCAGCGCCTGCCTCATGGGGCACGCCGTCCGTTATGACGGACGGGCGAAACCGTTGCTTCACCCGGCGATCGAGAGATGGCGGGCCGAAGGGCGGTTGGTGACGATCTGTCCGGAGATGTCGGCGGGCATGGCGGTGCCGCGGGCGCCGGCGGAGATCGCAGAGGCGGCAACCGGCAAAGAGGTTCTGGCCGGCAAGGCGCGGGTTATAGAGCTGACGGGCGGCGATGTGACGGCAGAGTTTCTGCAGGCGGCGGAGAATGCCGTGGCGCTCGCACGGCAGACCGGCTGCCGCTATGCTCTGCTCATCGACGGCAGTCCGTCCTGCGGCTCCGGGTTCATCTATGACGGCACCTTTTCCGGACGCAGGCAGGCCGGCAACGGCGTAACGGCGGCGGCGCTGAAAGCGGCCGGCGTCGAAGTGTTTTCCGATGGGGAAATCGACCGATTGATCGACCGTCTGGCACAATGAACCCCAAACGACACGGCCGCCGGAGAACCGACGGCCGCTAAGAATTTGGTGCTGAAAATCCTGTTTGTCCCCACACTGCTTTTGTTTTTATGCAATTCCTGACGGAAACCCGCCTCTATCCTGGAATTGCGCTAGGCAGCGCGGCGACCTTGATGCGCAATGGGAGCAGCACCGGCATTGCCGACCCGGAAGCCGCGGATGAGGTCGATCAGTTCGTCGGTGTCGCTGGCGAGCGTCTCGGCCGATGCCGTGGTCTCCTCGGCCATGGCGGCGTTCTGCTGGGTGGCGGCGTCGAGCTGGTTCACCGCCGAAGAGATCGAGCGCAGCGTGGTGTCCTGTTCGGAAGCGCTGTGGGCGATTTTGGCGACGATCTCGTTGGCGGCCTTGATCTGGTCGGAGATGCGCTTCAGCGCCTCGCCTGCCTCGCCGACCAGTCGGACGCCGTGATCGACCTGGGTGGAGGAGCGGGCGATCTGGTCCTTGATCTCCTTTGCCGCGGCGGCGGAGCGCTGGGCGAGTTCGCGCACCTCCTGGGCAACAACGGCAAAACCCTTGCCGGATTCACCGGCACGGGCCGCCTCGACGCCGGCGTTCAAAGCCAGGAGGTTGGTCTGGAAGGCGATCTCGTCGATGACGCCGATGATCTTTGATATCTCCGAAGACGATTTCTCGATGCCGCTCATCGCCTCGATCGCCTCGCTGACGATCGCATCGCTATGGGTGGTCTCGGCGCTGACGGCGTGCACGCGCTTGCTCGCCTCATGGGCGCCATCGGCGGTCTGGCGGACGGCGACCGTGAGCTCATCGAGGGCGGCCGATGTTTCCTCCAGGCTTGCGGCCTGGCGCTCGGTGCGCTGCGACAACTCGTTCGAGGCGCGGCGAATCTCTTCCTTGCTCGTACCGATGTCACTGCCCTTGGCGCTGACCTTGGCCATGGCGGCTTCGAGATGCGACAGCGCATCGTTGAAGTTGTCGCGAAGGGCGGCGTATTTCTGGCCGAGATCGGCGCAGCGGACGGTAAGATCGCCACGGGCGATCAGCTCCAGCGCCTGGCCGATCGTCGTCACCACGCGGGCCTGGAGTGCGGCGTCGTCCTGCTGCTGGCGCAGGTTGTTTTCGCGCTCGCTTTCCAGCGCCAGCTGCTGGGCCGCCTCGCGATCGGACATCTGATGCCGTTCGCGGATCTTCTCCTGCAGCGACAGCGTCGCCTTTGCCATCATGCCGACCTCATTGTTCATGCCGGTATGCGGGATGGCGATGGAGACGTCCTCTTCGGAGACCGCCTTCAGGGCGGCATGGACATTGTTGAGGGGCCCCGATATGCCGCGGATGACGACGTAGGCCGCAGCCATGGCCAGGAAGAAAAGAACGATGCTGCCGGAGAGCGCGGTCAGGATCGTGCTGTTCACCTGGGCATCGAGATCGTCCATATAGACGCCGGTGACAACGACGACCTTCCAGGGGTCGAAGGCCTGGCCATAGGCCGTCTTGCGATAATCGCCGGCCGGCTGGCCCGGCTTGCTGGTGGAATAAAATTCGACGAGACCGCCGCCCTGCTGGCCGAGTTTGACCAACTCTTCGCGATAGAGCTTGCCCTTGCTGTCCGGCTGCCCCTTCAGGTTCTGTCCGACCTTCGAGGCGTCGTAGTGAAACATCATCTGGACATCGTAGCTATAGCCGAAGAAATAGCCGTCCGGATCGTATTTCATGCCATTGACGGTGGCGTAAGCCTGCTTCTGGGCATCCTCCAGCTTCATTTCGCCTGCGGTCACCTTGGCCTGGTAAAGCTTGAGAACCGAGATCGCCGACTGAACCTCGGCACGCAGCATGTCGTAACGCTCCTTGTAAATGGCATCGACCGAGGAGCGGATCTGCAGGGACGTGGCGATCGCAAAGGCCGACATCAAACCGACGATCAGCAATATGAGCTGCTTCGATATCTTCAAATTTTTCATGATTCCTCGCAAAGGGGAATGAGGGAATACATTCCGGTGCGGTCTTCTACCGCCTGTGCGAGCGCATCTGAGAAGGACGCGTCTACCGCTGCTGAACAACATGCTGCGACCGGTGAGTAAGAATTGAAGCTGACTCAATAAGAAAGCTTTAATTTTATTCAAAACGGCGCAAATTTCCCTAAAAATCAGGGGGCGGAGTTACCAAGCATACCGCTGACTTCACCCGCCGATCGAATATCATCCGTTTTCGCTCTGCAGAACTGCCGGGGCCTTAGAGCTTTTCCGGGCTAGATTGAAGCATTCTGCCGGAGCAGGTTTTCGTCAGGGCAAAGGCGATTGGCGACGGGCATACCCCCAGGTACGTCCGAGCCGATCGCCTTTGATCCTGGCGGAAACATGCCCGGCCCACCGGCCGCACCGCTTCGCCGTGGGCGAAGCGACAAGTGCGTCCGGCGATTCCAAGGTCTTGCAGATTTGCCAAGCAAATCTGCGGGAGGGTTGGCTGAAACGGGCCGGCTGATCGACCGGCCGGCTTGGCCGTAGAGCTGGGCTACGACACGCGCCGGCCGGTCGACCATCCGACCCCGTTTGAGCCAACAGAATGCTTCAATCTAACCCGGAAAAGCTCTAAAGCAGGAATGCACCCCCGCTTCTCTTCGAGGGTGCATTCGCTCCACCGCGGTGGAACCCCAAGCGATCGAAACCTTGATCGGGCAGGGGCAGGGAACTATCGCAGCGGCTCAGATTGGCTTTAGTGGCACACAGCCGTTTTGCGTGTTGATCGTCTAGAAGCGCAGCTTGAATTCGGAAATATCGAGAGCCGCCGGCTTCTCAACCATGCCGGCGGCAACCGGCCTGGCATCGCCGCCGATGACGGCTGCGGTCGTTGCGTTCATGTCGATGCCTTGGGCGGGCGATATCGAAGGTTCGGCGGCAGCCAGTGCTTCCGGCGTTGCCTTGCTGACGAAGACGACGGGCGAACCACCCATCCAGGCTTCGGTGCGGAAGATCTTCGTTTCGCCGCCGACGTGGCGGACTTCGCTTGCCTGGAGGACGCCGGGTTTCAGTTCCGGCACCGTATAGTCCTTGCGGCTATGCTCGGCCTGCAGCGGCGGGCAAGCGGCGCAGCTTTCAGTGACGATGCTGCCTTCTGCACGGCCTGCCGTTTTGCCGATCACCTCAATCGAGGAGGCCATCGCCGTGCCTGCCATCAGCAGGATTGCCGCACCGAGGAAAATCTGACGCATCAACGCACCTCCGTCTCACTACGGCAGCGGTATAGCGCAGCTTCGTTTCCATCCCGTCAGGGGAAAGGGTAAAAATTTAAGGAACGTAGCGGTTTATGCTTTGTCCGAGGCTTTTTCGCGCTCGATCGCGCGCCAGCCGATATCGCGCCGGCAGAAGCCGTTTTCCCACCGAACTCTGTCCAGCAGGGCATAGGCGCGGCCCTTCGCCTCGGCAACCGTGCCGCCTGACGCCGTGACGTTGAGCACGCGGCCGCCGGTCGCGACCAGCACGCCGTCCTTCATGCCCGTGCCGGCATGAAACACCTTCTCGCCCTCGCCTGCCGCCGGCAGCGACTGGATCGGTGTGTTTTTCTCATAGGCGCCGGGATAGCCCTTCGAGGCCATGACCACTGTCAGGGCCGGATCGTCGCTCCATTCGGCGCTCACCTGATCGAGCGTGCCATTGGCGGTGGCAAGCAGCAGCGGCAGCAGATCGCTCTTCAGCCGCATCATCAGCACCTGGCATTCCGGATCGCCGAAACGAACATTGTATTCGATCAGCTCCGGGCCCTTATGAGTGATCATCAGTCCGGCGAAAAACACGCCGGAGAAGGGATGCCCGCTCTCGGCCATGCCGCGGATTGTCGGCTCGATGATTTCCTTCATCGTCCGCTCGACCATTTCGGCCGTCATGACCGGCGCTGGCGAATAGGCGCCCATGCCGCCGGTATTGACGCCGGTATCGCCCTCGCCCACCCGCTTGTGATCCTGGGCGGTCACCAGCGGCAGCGCATGTTTTCCGTCGCAGAGACAAAAGAAGCTTGCCTCCTCGCCATCGAGATAGGCTTCGACGACGACTTCGGCGCCGGCCGCGCCAAAGGCGCCCTCGAAGCAGTCGTCGACGGCAGCAAGCGCCTCATCGAGCGTCATCGCAACCGTCACGCCCTTGCCGGCGGCCAGCCCGTCAGCCTTGACGACGATCGGTGCGCCCTGCCCGCGAATATAGGCTTTCGCCTTCGGCGCGTTGTTGAAACGCTGGTAGGCGCCGGTGGGAATGCCGTAGCGGGCGCAGATGTCCTTGGTGAAGCCCTTGGAGCCCTCGAGCTGGGCGGCGCCGGCGGAGGGGCCGAAGACCGCCAGGCCGTCGGCGCGCAGCCGGTCGGCGAGGCCGGCGACGAGCGGGGCCTCGGGGCCGACGACGACGAAATCGATCGCCTTGTCCTTGCAGATGGCAGCGACCGCTTCATGATCGTCGATATTGACCGGCACGAGGACGGCGTGTTCGCCAATGCCCGGATTGCCGGGCGCGGCGTAGAGTTCGCTCAGCAACGGCGATTGCGCCAGCTTCCAGGCGAGCGCGTGCTCGCGTCCGCCCGACCCGATCAACAGAACCTTCATGCGCGACCCTTTCCTGTTCCGTCAGGCGGTTAAGGGCCACGGGCTGAAAGGTCAAGCGGGAAAGCTTACCAGCCCCCGCCTCCGCCGCCTCCGCCACCTCCGCCAGAGGAGCCGCCGCCGGAAAAACCGGAGGATGAACTCGACGGCGGCGGCGAGGGGATCGTCGACGCGATGGTGGACGCCATTGACGAGGAGAAACCGCCGATACGGTCGGAGAAGCTGCCGCTGTTGAAATCACCGGAATACCAGGAGGGCGAATAGGCCGCGGCCGCGCCGGCGGCGGCTGCCGCGAGCCAGGTCTCGAAGGTGCGCGACCAGGGCTTTTCGACGCCCAAAGCCACGGCATAGGGGAGCAGGGTCTCGAAATGCTGCGGCGACATTTGGGGAGCGCCGGCCATATTCATGCGGTCCTTCTCGGCCAGCGTCAGGTATTGCCGCAGGCCGTCAACGCCGTCCATCATCCTGGCGCCGAGCGGGGTCGGCGCGCCCATGATGAAGACATAGAGGACGTTGAGCAGCACGATGCCGCCGACGGCAAAGAGCATCGGCGTTTCGTGCAGCTCCACCAGCGACGAGGCAAGCGTCAGGACAATGATCGCCAGGATGCTGACGCCGACAAAAACGCCGACCGCTGCGGCGATGACGGCCATGACCTTGGCGAACAGCGATCTGCCGTGGTGCAGCGACTTGACCAAACCGGCGACGAAGACGGAAATGAAGACCGAGATGGCAATCGGGATCAGCATCAGTGCGATCGTGTCAGGCTCCAGCGAGCCGAAGACGAACAGCGCCACCAGGGCGGCGGCGCTGAGCGCGATGCCGCCTGCGGTATAGCCGATGTTGGAATTGTAATATTTGCCGCGATGTTCCTTCTCGATGGCCGAACGGAAGGACTGCCCTACCGATTTTACCCGCTCGCCATTGGCCTTGTCGATCGTCAGCGTCCTGCCTTCGCCGCCGGCCACTTTCAGCAGTTCGGCCTCGCCGGCCTGGAACTTCTCCTTGCCGAGCGCCTTGCCGGTACCGCGAATGACGATCGAATTCTTCAGGTCTTCGAGCTTGACGTAACCGCGGACCGCAAGATTGAGCGCCGTGGCGGCAAGCGCCGTCCAGCCGCCGCCGGAAAAGCCCCTATTGTCGATGTAGTTGACCAGCGCCGGCGAGATGCCGTCAGGCGCATCCCAGCGCGGCACGACGACGCCCCGGGCGGGATCGCGACCAACCTTCAGCCAGGATCTGAGGTAGTAGGCGAAAACCAGGATCAGGCCGCCGAAGCCGATGAAATAATTGCGGTTGTCCTTCAGCCACCAGGTGCTTTCCATATCCGCGCTCGGCGGATCGATCGAGCCCTTCGGCATCCGGATCGCAAAGGTCAGGCCTTCATTGGGGCCAAGAGGCGCGGTGGTGGAAAAGACAAGGCCGGCGCTGCTTTCGCTGACACGGGCGTTCTTTCCAGTCGCGCCTTGCGGGCCGGTGAAGAAGATCGTCCCCGTCGCAGCGACACCCGGCGGCAGCGTCACCGTCGCCGTCGCGGAGCGGATCGGAAAGATCCAGCCATTGCCGGTGACGTTCCAGTAGAGTTCGTCGTGATCGTCGAAGTAGCGGATCTGGCGGTTGGTCCGGTAGGTGAAGACGTAGCGATGACGACCCGGCGTCACCGTCACCTCGGCGGAGCCGGCATAGATGCGGATGCCGCCCGATATCGATTCGGTATGCCAGGGCTCGTCCGCGCCGTCGCGGCTGACCGACACCATGTCGAAATCGACGCTGCGGCGACGACCTCCGGCGTCGGTGAAAAAAAGCGGAAAGTCCCGGAAGATGCCATGATTGATCCGGTTGCCCTCGGCATTGACGGTGATCGTTTCCCTCACCGTCATCGCGCCGCTCTTTTCCAGCGTGATGTCGGAGGCGAAGCTGTCGATCACCTCGGCGGCAAAGACCGCCGGCGCGGCGAGCATCAAGATGAGCGCCAAGCAGAATCCGAAAAACCGACGCCCCATTCCTCTCTCCCTGCCGGCGGCCCCGGCCGCGCTTTTCGTCAATCCTTGTCCTGATAGGTCACGCCGAGGGCGGCGAGCGTCCGCCAATAGGCGGGGAACGTCTTGCCGACGCAATCGGGGTCGAGAATGGTGATGCCATCGATCTTCAGTCCGGCGAGCGCAAAGCTCATGGCGATGCGGTGATCGGCGAAGGTGTCGATCTCGGCCGGAAGACGCTGGCCGGCGAGAGCAGGATCGGAATGGACGATCAGATCGTCGCCTTCCTCGACGGCCAGACCTTCGCGGATCTTGTTGAGCCCGGTGGACAGGGCGCGGATGCGGTCGCATTCCTTGACGCGCAGATTGGCAATGCCGACGAAGCGGACCGGCGTCTCGTTGAAGGCGGCAAGCACGGCGATCGTCGGAACGGCATCCTGCATCTGCGAGCCATCGATTTCGGCCGGCAGATGCGGGAACTTGGCGATCGTCTCGTAAGCCTTGGCATCCGGCTGGGTGAAGGCATCGTTCGGTACGCCGAGATCGATCTTGCCCTCGCTCAGCACTTCGGCCGCCCAGAGGTAGGTCGCGGCCGATGCATCCGGCTCGATGACGAAATCGGCGGCGCGGTAGCCAGTCGGTTCGACGCGCCAGGTGACGGGGCTGGTCTTTTCGACCTTGGCGCCGAAGGCCCTCATCGCCGCCGTGGTGAGATCGATATAGCCAAGCGCGCCGATATCCTCGCCGACCAGTTCGATGTCGACCGAACGGTCGCCGCCGGCCGCCATCATCAGCAGCGCCGAAACATACTGGCTGGACAGCCCGCCATCAATCAGGATCCGGTCGGCCTCGAAGCGGCCGGTGCCCCTGACGGTGACCGGCGGGCAGCCGGTCTCGGCGGTGATGTCGATGCCGAGCGTGCGCATCGCTTCGACCAGCGGGCCGATCGGGCGCTTGCGCATGTGCTCGTCGCCGTCGACGATGACGGTACCGTCGACCAGAGCCGCAGCCGCCGTCAGGAAACGTGTGGCCGTCCCGGCGTTGCCGAGGAAGAGCGGCGCCTTCGGCGGCATGAGCCGGCCGCTGCCGGTGACGACGAAAGTTGTGTCGTCGGGCTCGTCGACCGCAACACCCATGGCGCGCAGCGCATCGGCCATATAACGGGTATCGTCGCTCTTCAGCGCGCCGGTCAGCCGGCTCGTGCCCTCGGCAAGGCCGGCGAGAAGCAGGGCCCGATTGGTGATCGACTTCGAGCCCGGCGGCATGGCGCGACCGGAAAGCGGCCGGCCCGGCGGGATGATCGTGAGTTTGGCTGTGCGTGTCATGCTACGTCTTCCGTCCATGGGCGAGCTAAAGCGCGTCGCCACCTGCCCTTGCTCTTAATCGGTTTTTTGCAAAGGCAAAATGCCGGATCGTCAGAATTTGACGCTGGGGACGGCGCGATCGGCCTCGTTGGTGATCTCGAAATACTCCCGCTTGGCAAAACCGAACTGGCCGGCGACGAGATTGGAGGGAAAGCTTTCGACCTTGACGTTGAGGTCGCGGGCCGCGCCGTTGTAATAACGCCGCGCCATCTGCAGCTCGCCCTCCAGAGTTTCGAGCGACGCCTGCAGTTCGGCAAAATTCTGGTTGGCCTTGAGATCGGGATAGGCCTCGGCGAGCGCGATCACCCGGCCGAGCGCCTGGCCGAGCAGGCCTTCCGCCTGCGCCCTGCCGGCAACGTCACCCGATGGCACGGCCTGCGCCTTGTTGCGGAGCGCAACCACCTCCTCGAGCGTCGACTTCTCATGGGCGGCATAGCCTTTGACCGTCTCGATCAGGTTCGGGATCAGATCGGCGCGCCGCTTCAACTGCACATCGATGCCCGACCAGGCTTCCTCAGCCATCTGCCGGGAACGAACCAGGCCGTTATAAATGAAGACGATGTAAAGCGCGATGACAACGATAAGAGCAAGTATCACATACATGCAGATGAGCTCCCCGATTTGATGATCGCACGTTAGTGATTCGGCGTGACAAAGTCATCGTGGTGCGGTCGTTCTTCGCAGATTTCAATCAGACCTTTACATCACTGTCCCTCTAAGAACTGCTCCGCCAATCCGGAGCATAGGTTTCCATCTTTTCGCTTTCTCGCCAAAGATTGAACCGCTCGGTCCAGCGTTGCTCGACGCTCAGGGCAACGGCGAAAGGAAGATAGTGCTCGTAGCATTCGACGGACATTGCCGGGCCATCTATCTCGCCGCGAAAATAACGATTCAAACTAAGGATGTTATTGCGGATCCGCCGCTGCTTCGACGTTGGCATGCGCGACATCGCCAAAACCGCAATAATGCCGGCAATGTGCAGCAAGATCGCCATCAAATATGGCCACTGTTCGCTGATCACCTCAGTCGTACCGATATAGACAAGTGCAGCGATCACCGTCACCGGAAGCCCCACCATCAAACCAAGCGCCTGTTTGAACTGCTCGGCGGTGCCGGTCGCGACGGGAAACCGCTCAGGATGGCGGAACATGGTTACAACCAGAAAAACAATGAACAATAACCCTGAGATGGCGGCGGAATAGAGCGAAAGACCCGTAAGGTAGGCGACGGCAATGCCAAGAGCCAGAATTGTCGCCGAAGTCGCCAACATTGCTCGATCTACGCCACCTCTAACTTTCCGATATTCCTCTGCGACAATCTGGTGCAAGTCACGTTCGAAACCATGGAGGGCATGTCTGACCCTGCGCCGATCGTTGACTGGCCTCTCTCCTTCTATTCGACCAAATACCGAACGCGTCACAGCTGGAAGACCATACCATCTGGCGCGCGCCACCTTTCCCTTCTTGCGCACTTGCCTGGCTGACAAATCCGAAGCTTCGGCATCCTCATCAAGGCTGGAAATGCGAAGCATTCTTTTCACTGCGAGATGGCAGGCAGACGCCATGAAGGCTGCCTTTGCAGCACCGGGCTTCCAGTTCAAAAACAAATAGGCGGCTAAAGCAGGCGATATGCTCTCCGTCTCCTTGCTATCGACAGCAATTGAAGATGCGGGCAATCGCCAACCCCGCCACCTACTGAGGATAAACAGACCGGCGAGGAGCAGTCCCAAAATGCTTATGAATGGGAGAAAGTGATCGGAAAGCCACCACTCTACCCGCTTGCCACTCGTCATGGTCACAAAGGTCCCAGCGGGATATTCGATCTCGATGTCTGGCAGGACTCGATCCGCTTTACCAGCTGGAATAGACACCGAGATCTCATTCGGTGCGCTCCGCACCATGTCATAGGCGGCCGTCCGATCCTGTTGCGAAGGGCGCAAGGTTCCGCCCGGCGGCAGCTTCAGAGTAAGCGTCTTTTTCGCGCCCTGACCGTGCACGCGGCCCATATAGGCCGGCAGGAAGAGAACCTCGCGGTCGCCTTCCTTACGAATCAGGCGTCCGAGCCAGTAAGCGATCTGGATCTTTGCAAGACCGGTGGGCAGATCTGCAGAGCAGTCTTTGCAGTGCTCGGCTCCTATATAGATCGAGTAGCCCGGCACATTATTTTCCCGAGAATAGTATTCGTCGAGTCCGTCGCGCCGGGCTGCGGCCAATTGGAAATCTCGCCAGTGAACACCACCCGCCGCATCCACGAAACGTTGAGGGATATCGACGTAGACCCCGCCATAATTCATCGCCATTTTTACCGCGATGTCGAAGTGCTCCGACACAAAGGCAGTGCCGTCGGTGTAGACTTCGACCGTACTGTTTGCCGACTGGACGGTGAACTCCTTGTCAAAATCGCTGCACGACGTCAGAACAACCAGTATGGAGCATAAGATGGGCCATGATAAAAGACGCAACATCCTGGCGGCGAAATTCTCATCTGAAAATTTAAAGTAAAGAATATCGTTCTTCAAAAGAGATACCGAAGCTTGCGTTGTCGCAACACCTGACAACGTAGTGATGGTTTGCGCAATACAAAAGAAGGCTGGCCTTGCACCGACGAAAATTTTCGAGACTGCCTACGCCGCCTGGCTCGTCAACTGACGCCGCCGGCGTCAGTCAGCAGGAACGTTTCGCCGCAGAGATCTTTGGGCAACAAAGACGCAGGATTCTCGGCTGTCGTCAAACACCGATATGCGTGCGAATTCGAGCCGCCGTCTGCTCCGGCGAAAGGTCCGTCGTATCAATTTCGACTGTGTATTCAGCCAGTCCGCGCAACAGTTTATAGTTTGCCCGGAGCTGTTGCAGCTTCGCCGGATCCGTCAGCTTGAGCGCCTCGGATCGGCCGGGAGAGATGAGGCGCCTGGCATTCTCCTCCGGCGCGCAATCGAGGAGAACCGCGACCAGATCCGCGCCTCTGGCGGCAGCCAGATCGACATACGAGGAGAACATCGCACCATCATGCTCGTCATCCGCAAGAGCATCGGTAAAGACGAAGCTTTCAGCCGGATCGGCGTGCAAGGCGTGGTCGAAAACCGCTCGTCGAATCTGCTTACGCAGTGATGCATGCAGAGGATTGCTGCGGGCGAAAAGAACTTCGGCCGGATTGAGCAGCGTGTGATTGTCGATGAGCCGCGCGCCGAGGCTTCTCGCCAGCAATCGGCCGACCGTCAGCTTCCCGGTGCCTGGCCAGCCGTTGAGATGGACGATACGGCCGGCAGGCTTTTGCGTCACGCCGCCTCTTTCGACAGGTTGACGCCGCCGGCGTCGGTCAGCAGGAAGGCTTCGCCGCAGGCCTTGGCGAGCGTGCGCACCCGCAGGATATAGCTCTGGCGCTCGGTCACCGAGATGACGCCGCGGGCGTCGAGCAGGTTGAAGACGTGGCTGGCCTTGATGCACTGGTCGTAAGCCGGGAAGACGCATTTGTGCAGGCGCTGGTTGTCGCTTTGGCCGGGAGCGCCGGCATCGAGCAGCGCCCGGCATTCCTTCTCGGCATCGACGAAGTGGCGATGGAGCATCTCGGTATTGGCGAATTCGAAATTGTGACGCGAATATTCCTGCTCGGCCTGCAGGAAGACGTCGCCATAGCTGATCTTCTCGTCGCCCTCGCGGCCGTTGAAATTCAGATCATAGACGTTGTCGACGCCCTGGACATACATGGCGAGGCGCTCGAGACCATAGGTCAGTTCCCCGGCGACCGGCGCGCATTCGATGCCGCAGACCTGCTGAAAATAGGTGAATTGCGAGACTTCCATGCCGTCGCACCAGCATTCCCAGCCGAGACCCCAGGCGCCGAGCGTCGGGCTTTCCCAGTCGTCCTCGACGAAACGGATGTCGTGCAGCAGCGGATCGAGACCGATCGCCGCCAGCGAGCCGAGATAGAGCTCCTGCAGATTGGGCGGGTTCGGCTTCAGGATGACCTGGTACTGGTAATAATGCTGCAGACGGTTCGGGTTTTCGCCATAGCGGCCGTCGGACGGGCGCCGCGACGGCTGGACATAGGCTGCCTTCCACGGCTTCGGCCCGAGGGCGCGCAGCGTGGTGGCCGGATGGAAGGTGCCGGCGCCGACTTCCATGTCGTAGGGCTGCAGCACCGCGCAACCCTTGTCCGCCCAGTAACCATGCAGGGTCAGGATCAGCGCCTGGAAGGAGCGCTTCGGGTTCATATGGTCTGGGATGGCTGACATGAAACGGCACCGATTGCTTGGGAATTATCGGCGCGACAGGTGCCATGGTGGGCGGCAGGGGTCAAGGGTTTTGCGGGGGCGAGGAGCTGTGCGGAGACACACGAGGCTTTTCGCCGAGACCTATTCGTCATCCCGCTTCAACCGATATTCCCCGGTCACGGGATCTTTGACCAGCGTGCCGATCGCGCCGGTCTGGCGCTCTTTCTCGGCGCGGCGGGACTTTTCGGCGAGCTTGCGGGCATCGGAGACGAAGCGGCGGTAGAGCCACCAGGCCGAAAAGACCAGCACCAGGATGGTGATAAGCTGTGCCATGCCCTCTCTTGCTCCTCTCAAAGCCCGAAGCGGCTCCACAATGCTCTCTCTTCCGCCGCTTCGACAAGTCCCGTTGCGAGACCTGCCCCCGCGCCTTCGAGTGTAACAGGCGATACGCCGGGAATGCGGCGGCCGAAGAGGCCGCGGCCGGCGGTGACGAGTTCCAGCCGGGTCTTCTGGCCGTAGCGCCGCTTCAATTCCTGGCGCATGTCGCCGATACCGTCGATGAGGCCAAGCTCGAGGCCGCGCGTACCGCTCCAGAACAGGCCGGAAAACACCGTCGCATCATCCGTCAGCTTGCCGGCGCGGCGCTCACGCACCATTGCGATGAAGACCTGGTGGATTTCGAGCTGCAGGCTCTTGAGGTACTCGATATCCTTTTCCTTTTCCGGCTGGAACGGATCGAGGATCACCTTGTTTTCGCCGGCCGTATAGACGCGGCGCTCGACGCCGATCTTCTTCAGGAGCTCGGGAAAGCCGAAACCGCCGGAGACGACGCCGATCGAGCCGACGATCGAGGTGGCGTCGGCGATGATCTCGTCGCCGGCAAGCGCGATCATGTAGCCGCCGGAAGCGGCGACATCCTCGACGAAAACAAGCACCTTCTTCTGCTTTTCGCGGGCGAGCTCACGAATGCGGGTGAAGATCAGGCGGGACTGAACAGGCGAGCCGCCTGGCGAATTGATTGTTATGGCAACCGCCGGCGCCTCCTTCATGGCGAAGGCCTTTTCCAGGACCGGGGCGACATTGGCGAGATTGAGGGTGGGCCTGAACTGGCCACCGCCGCTGATGATCGCACCCTGCAGCCTGACGACGGGAACGGTGAGGCCCTCCTTGCGGAACCGTTTCGGCAGCAGCTTTTTCAAGAATCCGGCCATTTCCCATCCTTCGCTTCGGCTCGCGCGATCGTCAATCCGCGATCGCATCCATGTATGCGCTGGAACGACAAACGCAATGGCCGCGTTCCTGAAAAACATCGGATTGATTTTCTTGTTGCGAATGACTTGCATTATCATTCTAATCGGTCATAGTGCACGGACGATAAACAGGTGGAAATGGCATGGACGCCCTCAATCCCAATGCAAAAAGCGGCTGGCGGCACGAACGCGGAGAGGCGTCGCTGTCGGACGTCTACCGCACTGTGGGCACGGGGCGTCACAGCTCGATATGGCGCCGGGCGGCGGCCTTTGCCGGGCCGGGTTACATGGTCGCCGTCGGCTACATGGACCCAGGCAACTGGGCGACCTCGCTCGCCGGCGGCTCGAAATTCGGTTATGCGCTGCTCACCGTCGCGCTGCTTTCCAACGTGATGGCAATCGTGCTGCAATCGCTCTGCGCGCGGCTGGCGATCGCCTCCGGCCGCGACCTCGCGCAGGCCTGCCGCGACGCCTTTCCTAAATATGTCTCAGTGCCGCTCTGGGCCTTTGCGGAAATCGCCATCATCGCCACCGACATTGCCGAGGTGATCGGCACGGCAATCGGCCTCAACCTGCTCTTCGGCATCCCGCTGGAGCTCGGCGTTCTCATCACCGCGCTGGACGTCTTCCTGATCCTCTTCCTGCAGAAGCTCGGCTTCCGCTGGGTGGAAGCCTTCATCATCGCGCTGCTCGGCGTGATCGCGCTCTGCTTCGGCGTGCAGATCTTCCTTGCCGATCCGCAATGGGGCGCCGTTATTACCGGCTTCTTCCCGACAACCGAAATCGTCACCAATCCGGAGATGCTCTATCTCGCGCTCGGCATCCTCGGTGCGACGGTCATGCCGCACAATCTCTATCTCCATTCCGGCATTGTGCAGACGCGGGCCTATGGTCACACGATCCCTGAGAAGAAGGAGGCGCTGACTTATGCGACGATCGACTCCACCGTCGCGCTGTGTTTCGCGCTTCTGATCAATGCCTCGATCCTGATCCTTGCGGCCGCCGCCTTCAATGCCAACGGCAAGACCGACGTCGTCGAGCTCGGCAATGCCTATGCGCTGCTGTCGCCGCTGCTCGGCCTCGCGATCGCGCCGACGCTCTTCGGCATCGCGCTTCTGTGCTGCGGCCTCAACTCGACGGTGACGGCGACCCTTGCCGGCCAGATCGTCATGGAAGGCTTCCTGAAGATCCGGCTGAAACCGTGGGTGCGCCGGCTGATCACCCGCGCTATTGCCATCGTGCCGGCGGCGGTCGTCACCATCTGGTACGGCAACCAGGGCACGGCCGAACTCCTGATCCTCACACAGGTGGTGCTCAGCCTGCAGCTTTCCTTCGCGGTCTTTCCGCTTGTGATGTTCACCGCCAGCCGGGCCAAGATGGGCGAACTCGTCGCGCCGCGCTGGCTGAGCGGCACCGCCTATGTGATCGCCGTCGTCATCGCCGGGCTGAACGTCAAGCTGCTCTTCGACTTCGTCAGCGGCTAGCGATTGACGATCGAAGCCTGGCATAGGCTGCCCGGCCATTGTTGAAATCGTCGACCAGAGGGGAGAACTTGTGGCTCCCCTCTTCGTGCATGATGAGGGCCGCGCGTAGCGACAGCCGCGCCCGCGAGCCCTTGATGGCGGTCACCAGGATGCGCACGGCATTTTCCCCGGCGCGTGGATGGATGGCGGTGATCTCGATGCCGCCGAAGCGCCGGCCGCAGGCATCGATGATCTCGGCGATCGACGGAGGCCTGGCGATCAGCGACAATTGCCCGCCCGGGATCATGATGGCGCCGGCCGTGCGGATCCAGCTTTCGAACAGGCCGTCGGTCATCGCATGGGCTTCGGCCTTCAGCGCATCGGGCGTGCGCCGGTCGCCGGCATCGTTGAAGGGTGGGTTCATGATCACGTGGTGGAAGCTTTCATCGGCAAGGCCGGCATCGTTGCGCGCCTTGGCGGTCAGCGTCACATCGGCCTCGATGACACTGAGGCGGGCTGCGAGATGGGCATTTTCCGGCAAAAGGATGCTGCGGCGGGCATAATCGGCCATTTCGGCCGAACGCTCGAACAGCACCACTTGCGTCTTGACAAGGCGCGAGGCGACGGCAAGGCCGGCAGCACCGGCGCCGGCGCCGAGATCGGCAACTTTGACCGGGCGATCGTCGGCGACAAGGGCGGCCAGCAGCATCGCATCCATGCCGGCGCGATGCCCCCTGCCCTTCGGCTGCACCACATGAAAGGCGCCGCGATGGAAGGCATCGATGGTTTCGGCGAATTTACCGGTCATCGCCCGCTCATGTCCTGTCGCGCAGTTCGCCGCCAAGACCGGCGTCGATCAGGATACGGCGGGCCCGGTCGGCCATTTCCTCATCCACCAGCAGGCGGCGCGGCAGCATGCCGAGCGAGCCTTCCAGAACGCTCATCCCCTGATCGGCGATGAAGCAGTGAATTCCGGCATCCTTCATTAGGCTCTCGGCAAAGGAGAGCAGGACGGGATCGTTGGCGCGGATAAGTTCATGCATTTGCCGTCTTTTTCCTTCCAATTTCGGCTGACGCGACAATTCACCCCTTGCCGCGCCCATCGCCCCTTTCTATTGTCAGATGCAATGAATGAACAGGAGTCCGGGTCGTTGGGCGTGGTCATACCGCTTGAAGAAAGCAAAAACAAACTGGCATCCATCAAGCCGTTGGTCGATCTCACCAGGGCTGACATGGAGCGGGTGAACCAGCTCATTCTGTCGAAAGCCGGCTCCGACGTGCAGATGATCCCCGAAGTGGCGAACCATCTGATCTCATCCGGGGGCAAGCGGCTGAGGCCGATGCTGACGCTGGCGGCCGCCTCGCTGTTCGACTACCGCGGCGAAAACCACATCAAGCTCGCCACCTCGGTCGAATTCATGCATACGGCAACGCTGCTGCATGACGACGTCGTCGATGAAAGCGACCTGCGCCGCGGCAAATCGACGGCTCGGATGATCTGGGGCAACCAGGCAAGCGTGCTGGTCGGCGATTTCCTGCTCGGGCAGGCCTTCCGCATGATGGTCGATGTCGGCTCGCTCGATGCGCTCGACGTCTTGTCTTCCGCTGCTTGCGTGATCGCCGAAGGCGAAGTGCTGCAGCTTTCCGTCGCCAAGAACATGGAGACGACGGAAGACGACTACCTCTCCGTCATCCGCGCCAAGACGGCGGCTCTCTTTGCGGCTGCCGCCGAAGTCGGGCCGATCGTCGCCGATGCCGGCCGTTCCGGCCGCAATGCGCTGAAATCCTACGGCATGAATCTCGGCCTCGCCTTTCAGCTCGTCGACGACGCGCTCGACTATGGCGGCAAGGCCGCCGATCTCGGCAAGAATGTCGGCGACGATTTCCGCGAAGGCAAGATCACGCTGCCCGTCATCCTGGCCTATCGCCGCGGCACCACGGAGGAGCGCGCCTTCTGGCGCGATGCGATCGAGGCCGGCAACAGCAGCGACGCCAACCTGGAAAAAGCGCTGGGGCTGATCACCAAATACGGCACGCTGAGCGACACGATCAATCGGGCGGTCCATTACGGCACGATCGCGCGGGACGCGCTGGCGCCGCTTCCCGATACGGTATGGAAATCCGCCCTGATGGAAGTGATCGACTTCTGCATCGAGCGCGTCAATTGATCGAACGCCGCGATCGAGGCTGATTTTCTTGCAGCGTCGCTCCAAAAAAGCCATCCTGTTATGAATCAGTGATGACGACTGATTTGCGACCGGCAGCGGCCGGACGCTCTCGAAGAAAGGTTTCCTAATGCGGCAGAGAATTGCCATCCGTCTTCTTACGAGCGCAGCCCTGGCGGCTGTCCTTTCGCTCGGCGGCGTTGCCGGCGCGAGTGCCGAAGATGCGGCCAAGGCGGGCGATGCCGGTAAGGCCGAGAGCTTCTTCGATGCCGATAGCGTCACCACTTTCTCCGGCGCCTTCCTCGCCGCGCGCACGGCCGATGTCGATCACGATTACGAAACGGCGATCGCGCTCTACAAGAAGGCGCTGCAGATCGAGCCCGGCAATCCCGAGATTCGCCAGCGGCTGATGATCTCGCTGCTGCTCAACGGCGACATCAAGGAAGGCGTCAAATACGCCAATGATCTGAAGAGCGATCCCTCGGTCGAGCGCATCACCACGATCGTGCGCGGCATGGATGCCGTGCGCCGCGACGACTACAAGACCGCCGAGTCGATCCTGAAATATAAGGGGCCCAACGATCTCGACCGGATGATGAATGACCTGCTGCTCGCCTGGGCCCGGGTCGGCGCCGGCCGCGGCAAGGAAGCGCTCGCCATGGTCGAGAAGATGAAGGGGCCGGACTGGTTCCGCATCTTCCAGAATTACAATGCCGGTGCGATCGCCGTCGTCACCGGCGACGTGAAATCGGCCCGCCAGCATCTGAACGACGCCGTGCTCGACAAGGAAGGCGGGGCAACGGCGCCCGACACGTTCATGCGTGCGGTGATGGCGCTTGCCCGCCTGGAGGCGGCGCAGGGGAACAAGCAGAAGGCGCTCGATGCCGTGTCCGTCGGCGATAACCTGCTGCCGAATTATGCGCCGCTGAATGCGCTGCGCGACAGTATCGAGAAGGGCGAGAAGCAGGAGCAGCAGGTCAAGACCGCCGAAGAAGGCGCCGCCGGCGTGCTCTTCTCCGTCGGCGGCGCGCTGAACCGCGACGGCGCCGAGGATATCGTCTCGCTCTACCTGCAGACCGCCAACGCGCTCGATCCCAACAGCGCCGATACGCTGGTGCTGCTCGGCGGCATCGCCGAAAAGCAGAACCAGATGGACCGCGCCATCTCCCTCTACAAGAAGGTGCCGGAGAATTCACCGATGCGGCGCATTTCCGAGCTGCAGCTCGGCCTCGCCCTTGCCCAGGGCGGCAAGGTCGACGAGGCACGCAAGCACCTGCAGGCGCTGATCGCCTCCGACCCGAAGGACATCCGCAGCTACCTCGCCTATGGCAGCGTGCTCTCCGACGCCAAGGATTACGAGGCGATGGCCGCCAATTACGACAAGGCGGTCGAAGCGATCGGCCCAATTCCCGGCCGCGCCAACTGGAGCGTCTTCTTCCAGCGCGGCATCGCCTATGAGCGGCTGAAGAAGTGGGACCAGGCCGAACCGAACTTCCGCAAAGCTCTGGAGCTCAACCCCGACCAGCCGCAGGTGCTGAACTATCTCGGCTATTCCTGGATCGACATGAACCGGAACCTCGACGAAGGCCTCGCCATGATCAAGAAGGCCGTCGATCTTCGCCCTGACGACGGTTACATCATCGATTCGCTCGGCTGGGCGTATTTCCGTCTCAACCGCTTCGACGACGCCGTCGACGAGCTGGAGCGGGCGGCACAGATCAAGGCCGGCGACGCGACGATCAACGACCATCTCGGCGATGCCTACTGGCGCGTCGGGCGCAAGCTCGAAGCCGTCTACCAGTGGAACCGGGCGCTCGCCTCCGAGCCTGAAGCGGCCGAAATTCCGAAGATCAAGGAAAAGGTCGCAAACGGCCTGCCCGCTAACGACGATGCCAAGGCGGCCGACAAGAAGCAGCCGGATCCGGCGCCGGTCACGCCGCCGCCGGTCGACAAGAAGTCCTGACGGGCGCCACCGATGCCTGAGCAGGGCTTGGCCAATGCTTTCGGCGTCACCGAAGAGGCGCGCGCGAAGATCAATCTCGCCCTGCATGTAACGGGCCAGCGGCCGGACGGCTATCACCTGCTCGATATGCTGGTGACCTTCGCAGATTGCGGCGACCGGCTGGGCTTCCTGCCGGCGCAGGCTGACGCCTTCACCCTATCGGGCCGTTTCGGCGAGACGCTTGCCGACGACGGCGGCACCAACCTGGTGATCAGAGCGCGCGACCTCCTGCGCGAGGTCGTGGGCGCCCTTGCGTTCCCCGTTCATATCCACCTCCAGAAGAACCTGCCCGTCGCCTCGGGCATCGGCGGCGGCTCGGCCGACGCGGCGGCGACACTGCGGGGGCTGATGCGCCTCTGGGGCACTGGATTGCCGATAGAGACGCTGGCTGCGCTGGCGCTGAAGCTTGGCGCCGACGTGCCCATGTGCCTCGAGAGCCGGCCGCTGATTGCCCGCGGCATCGGCGAGGAGATCGAAGCCGTGCCCGATCTGCCGGCCTTCGCCATGGTGCTTGCCAACCCATTGAAGGGGGTTTCGACGCCGGAGGTTTTCCGCCGGCTCAAGGCAAAGAACAATTCACCCCTGACGCTCGCACAGACCGCAGGCTGGCTTGCGGCGATCGGCGCGGCTCGCAACGACCTGGAGCCACCGGCGCGCGAGGCCGTGCCCGAAATCGCGGCGATCTTGGCGATGCTGCGGACCGAGGGCGCTCTTCTTGCCCGTATGTCCGGCTCCGGCGCTACCTGCTTCGGGATCTTTGCCGACATGGCCGCCGCGCGAGATGCGGCGGCGGCTCTTCACGAGGCGCGGCCCGACTGGTATTTCCAGGCGACGGAAACGGTTTCGGGAGGCATGTGATGGCAGGTTTGGACGAAAAACGGCCCTTCATCGCCGTCGGCATTGCGGTTCTCACCGTCTCGGATACGCGCACGCCGGAGACGGACAAGTCCGGCGATACGCTGGCGGCGCGGATTGCCGAGGCGGGCCACAGGCTGGTCGAGCGGGCGATCGTGCCCGACGACCGGGAGAAAATCGCCACCCAGGTCAAAGCTTGGACCGAGCGGGAGGAGATCGATGTCATCATCACCTCGGGCGGCACCGGTTTTACCGGCCGAGACGTGACGCCCGAGGCGGTGGAGCCGCTGTTCGAAAAGCGCATGGACGGCTTTTCCGCCGTCTTCCACCGTATTTCCTACGATAAGATCGGCACGGCGACGATCCAGTCGCGCGCCACCGCGGGTGTTGCCAACTCCACCTTCATCTTCGCCCTGCCCGGCTCGCCCGGCGCCTGCCGGGACGCCTGGGACGGCATACTGAAAGCACAGCTCGACTATCGCAGCATGCCGTGCAATTTCGTCGAGATCATGCCGCGCCTGGACGAGCATCTGAAACGCGGCGCGCAGAAATAGACTGGAGCTGCCGTTCCAGCGCCGCGGTCGCGCCGTCGAAAATCCGATTCAGACTTTCGGCGCCGACGCGCTGGCATTTGTCATGTGGCAATGCCCGGCAGAGCCGGCATCGAATCCCAGCCATCACCCGACAGCAAGATGCAGCTTATGCCGTGGATATCCGTGACCACGAGCGTCCAGGTGCCGCTTTTGGCGGCATAGACCTCAAGAACGGCGTTCTGATTGACCAGCCCGACGGCGGTGAGCTTCTCACCGAAATTCTGGTCGAGGAAACTGACGACGTCGGATCGACCTGCGCAACTGAGCATCGTCTGCGATGCTGCCGAATGCGGATGCGCGATCACCAATGTCGGCAATATGACGGCCAGCAGGCCGCAGATCATACTGCGTACGCCGTGGATACTACCGCCTGGCATGACGCACCTCCTTTCGCCGGGAACCCGGCAGAAGAGGAGATTTTTCGCCGACCTGTTCTGCCGTTCACCGGCATTCCACGGCACCCGTTGCGAAGCGCGGCGCTTCGGCGGCGCCATGGACGAATTATAGCGCGAAATCCGATTGGGCGCCATCTTTGCGCGATGATGGGAAGCAATCACCAAAGCGCGCTTGCGGCGAGACCAGCCCCTCATCCGGCTGCCGCCACCGACCGGGGTCGAGCCACTGGTCTCGACGTCCTTCGGACCCCGTAAACGGAGCGAAGGAACCATGCCGCAACCTCGCCATCACCACCAACCTCTCGCCGGGCACGTCCCCTCTCCCCGTTTTCAAGGGGCAGGTTAGGGTGAGGGGCACTTTTTCGGACAGCATCGATGCAGGGATGGGCATTCTACCGCGCGGCACGCGCCACCCAGGAAGGAATCAATTCACTTGCGAGCTTGCGCGGCTTCTGGCCCTTGGCGAAGTCGGCAACAGGCATCCCGCTTCTGGCGGCGGCGAGCGCCTGGTTCTTCGGCATCAACAGCCCAAGCTCCAGCGGCGGCCGGGCGCGGGCGACGCGCTGGAAGAAGGGGCGTCGATAGCCGCGCGACGCAGTAAAGCGCGCCGGCGTCTTGTTCAGCGCCACATACTCGGCGATCTCATCGATCCAGCCGGCCTGCGGCCTGGCGCCCGGCTCGACGAAGAGCAGCCATTCGCCTCGGGCCGAGCGAACGATATCCTTGATATCCCATTGTGAATGGAAACGGCAGCCGGCGGCGTCGGCGACCCGCGAGGTGCCGTCGCGCGAGCCGTGATCGAGCACGATCACATCGCTGACGAGCCCTTCCACCGCGCCTGCCACCAATACCGATAAGGTCTGCGCCAGTTCGGATTCCTGATCCTGGCATTCGAGAACAACCGTCAACATCGATTATTCATAATGCGCCGCACAATTTTTTGCCAGCATCCTTTTCCTGATTTTGTTCTTGCATTGTTCTCGTTTTGCCGATAGGAATTTAATCATCACAAACGGGCGGAGGCAACGGCTTTTCGCTGCGGGAGAATCCGATGAGAGAGCAGTCCCTGGCAGGGCAGGCCGCATTCGCGCCTGCCAATACGGCAGATATTGCCGATGCGATGATCGTGTCGTCCGGTCTCAGGGTCGAGGGCGACCGGCGGCGCGGGCGCGGAGCGGGACTGAACCCGACAGGGCGGTTCGAAGCGCTGCAGCGGGAGACGTTCGACGACGGCTGGCAGACGCTGGAAGAGCTGCCGCCGTTCAGGACCGAGGTGCAGATCGAAAAGCCGCGCACCGCGATTACCCGCAACGAATCTCCGGATCTTTCGTTCGACCGCTCGATCAATCCCTATCGCGGCTGCGAGCATGGCTGCATCTATTGTTTCGCCCGGCCGACGCACGCCTATATGGGGCTTTCGGCGGGGCTCGATTTTGAGACGAAGCTCTTCGCCAAGCCCGATGCGGCCAAGCTGCTAGAGCGGGAACTCGCCAAGCCGGGCTACAAGGTGCGGGTGATCGCGATCGGCACCAATACCGACCCCTATCAGCCGATCGAGAAGGAATGGCGCATCATGCGCGGCATCCTCGAGGTGCTGAACAAGGCGAACCATCCGGTGTCGATCGTCACCAAGTCGGCGATGATCCTGCGCGATCTCGACATTCTTCAGGAGATGGCCGGCAAGAACCTGGTGCGCGTCGGCATCTCGGTCACCACGCTCGACCGCAAGCTTGCCCGGGCGATGGAGCCGCGCGCCGCCACGCCGCCGCGACGGCTGGAGACCATTCATGCGCTCTCGGAGGCAGGCATCCAGACTGCCGTCATGGCCGCCCCGCTGATCCCGGCGCTGAACGATCACGAGCTCGAGCGCATTCTCGAATCGGCGAAGGCTGCCGGCGCCGCCGAGGCGAGTTATGTGATCCTCAGACTGCCGCTCGAAGTCAGCCCGCTCTTTCGCGACTGGCTGTTGCAGCACTATCCCGATCGTTACCGGCACGTGATGTCGCTGGTGCGCTCGATGCGCGGCGGCAAGGATTACGACGCCGAATTCGGCAAGCGCATGAAGGGTGCCGGCCCCTATGCCTGGCAGATCGCCCGGCGTTTCGAAATGGCGGCGAAACGCTTCGAGCTGACGCGGCGCAGCGTGCCGCTGCGCGACGATCTGTTCGTGCCACCGGATGGCAGCGGCGTGCAGTTGTCGCTGCTCTGATTTTTTAAGCTTGCGCATCGGCTGCTCAGAAAAACCGCCCTGTTTCGAGCCCCGAGCGCAATTCCTGCGGATGGCCTTGACCGCCACCATCCGCCGGACCGTCCCCGGCCGCCGCCCTGATCCGGGGACTTGCGGGAAATCGGGTTGGCGTGCGAGGTTCAGCCGCATGAAACGTCGCACGCCACCCGATTCTCCCCTGCTTTTCGACACGGTCCCTCTCGTGCCGGATTTCAAGCTCGAGCTCAAAGCCCGCAAGGCCGGTCACTGGCCGGTCGCCGGCGCCGACGAGGCAGGCCGCGGGCCGCTGGCGGGGCCTGTGGTGGCCGCTGCGGTCATTCTCGATCCGAAGCGCATCCCTGAGGGCCTCAACGATTCCAAGCAGCTCTCGGCGCAGCGGCGCGAGGAACTCTTCGTGCAGATCCTGGCGACCGCGACGGTTTCCATCGCCTCCTCCAGCTCGACCCGCATCGACGAGACGGACATTCGCAAGGCGAGCCTGGACGCGATGCGTCGCGCCATCTGCAGCCTCGCCATTCCCGCAAGCTACGTGCTGACAGATGGGCTTGACGTGCCGCCTGGCCTCGATTGCCCCGGACAGGCGGTGGTCAAGGGCGATGCCCGCTCGGTCTCGATCGCCGCCGCCTCGATCGTCGCCAAGGTGACGCGCGACCGGATGATGGCGAGGGCGCATAACGTGTTTCCCGATTACGGTTTTGCCGCGCATGCCGGCTACGGCACGGCGCAGCACCGCGCCGGCATCGAGAAGCACGGCCCCTGCTCACTGCACCGGATGAGTTTTCGGCCGCTGCGCAACGGCGAGGACGGTCCTGAGATGGACGAGTTGATTTCCGAATAGGCTGCAAAAGAAAGGGCCGGCAATTGCCGATCAGGGACGCCGCACTGCAGCTCCGCACGCGGCCAGGAAAAAAACAAGCGCTATCAACAAGAAAAAGGCCAGGACATGCCCGGCCTTTTTCTCATTCTATTCAGAACCGCTCAGTTGAGCCGCGTCTTGACCTGTCCGACGGCGTTGCCGAAGAGCTCGGACTGGACCTTGCCGTCGGCCTTCTTGGCGAGCACCGTCTCGGCGGCCGCGATCGCCAGGTCGACGGCGGCGGAACGCACCGCCTTCATCGCGTCGGCCTCGGCCTGCTTGATCTTCTGCTCGGAGAGCGCCGTGCGGTTGGCAACGAATTCTTCCGTCTTCTTCTTCGCCTCGGCGGTCAGCATCTCGGCTTCGCGCTCCGCTGCGGCAACGATATGGGCGGCTTCCGCTTCCGCTTCCTTGCGCTTGCGCTGGTATTCGGCGAGCAGATGCTGAGCTTCCTCGCGCAGGCGCTTGGCTTCAGCCAGTTCATTGCGGATCTGGTCGGCTCGGTCGTCGAGCGAGCGCGCCATCATGCCCGGAACCTTGAGATAGACGACCAGCGCCAGGAAAAGGATGAGGCCGACAAAGGCGAAGAAAGTCGCGTCGAGGTGAAAAATATCCATCGATCAAGCCTCCTTCTTGGCTGCCGCGACGGCGGCGGCGACATCTGCCTGAGCAGCGGTGCTGCCGATCAGCTGTTCGACGACGGCGGCCGCCGTTTCCTCGGCAATGGTGCCGACGTCGGCGAAAGCCTTGGCCTTGATGTCGGCGATACGGGCTTCGGCAGCCTTGATCTTTTCCGACAGGCTCGCCTCGACGGTCCGGCGATCCTCTTCGGCCTTGACCTTGGCAGCGTCGCGGGCGGCGGAGCCGATCGCGTGGGACTTGGCGCGGGCAGCGGCCAGTTCGCCTTCATAGGTCTGGACGGCGGCGTCGGCTTCCGCCTTCAGGCGGCCTGCTTCTTCCAGGTCCTGGGAGATGCGCGTGTGGCGCTGATCGAGGATGGCCCCGATGCGCGGCGCGATGACCTTTTGCATAAGGAGGTAAAAGACGCCGAACGTAATCACCAGCCAGAGCAGCTGAGATGCGTAGGTCGTCGAATCGAAAGGCGGGAACGGGCCGCGGGCGTGTTCGCCTTCGGCAACGCCGGTCTCGGTATGGACCTCGCCTGCGGCCGGAGCGGCGTGCGCATCCGTGCCGGTCGCTGCCGCCGGTGCTTCTTCAGCGTAAGCCGGGGTCACAAAAAACATGCTCACCTCCAGGTGGACTGCAAATGCAAAGGATCACGGCTTGCGGTCGCAGGCCGTGATCCATCTATTCGCCGATATCAGACAGCGAAGAGGAGGAGGAGAGCGACGAGCAGCGAGAAGATGCCCAGAGCTTCCGTAACGGCGAAGCCGAATACCAGACGGCCGAACTGGCTGTCAGCGGCAGACGGATTGCGCAGAGCGCCGGAGAGGTAGCTGCCGAAGATATTGCCGAGGCCGAGAGCCGTACCGGCCATACCAAAGCAAGCCAGGCCTGCACCGATGAACTTTGCTGCTTCCGCTTCCATGTTGAACTCCTTTGAAATGGTTGTTGCGGCGAATGACTGACGCCCTGGAGACGTCGTTGTCGTTATCCTTAGTGCCCGCCCGGATGGATTGCGTCGTTGAGGTACATGCAAGTCAGCACCGCGAAGACGTAAGCCTGAAGGAAGGCGACGAGGAACTCGAGACCGGTCAGGGCGACGGTCATGATGAGGGGAAGAACGGCGCCGCCGATACCGACGGCACCAAGGGTTCCAAGCGAGGCGACAAAGCCTGCGAACACCTTCAGCGTGATGTGACCGGCGAGCATGTTGGCGAAAAGACGAACGGACAGCGAAATCGGACGGGACAGGAAGGAAATGATTTCGATCGCGACGACCAACGGCAGCAATATGCCCGGCACGCCCGAGGGCACGAAGACATTCAGGAAGTGGAAGCCGTGCTTATAGAAACCGTAGGCGAGCACCGTACCGATGACGAGGATCGCCAGCGCGAAGGTGACGATGATCTGGCTGGTGATCGTGAAGAAATAGGGGAACATGCCGAGCAGGTTCGCTGTCAGCACGAACATGAATAGCGAGAAGACCAGCGGGAAGAACTTCATTCCCTGCTTGCCCGCGCCTTCCTTCAGCATGTTGGCGATGAATTCATAGGACATTTCCGCGACCGACTGCGAGCGACCCGGCACGATGGCGCGGTTCGAGGTCGAGAAATAAAGAAAGCCGGCGGCAACCGCTGCCGAAGCGACCATGAAGAGCGATGCGTTGGTGAACGAAAAATCAATTCCGCCGATTTCGATCGGGACAATCTTCTGGATCAGGAACTGATGAGTCGGATCGCTAGACACCGCTTGTTCTCTCTCTTTGGCCCGCAGGACGCGGGGTCATTGCACTGGACCGGGACCGGCCCTCTATTTCTTATCGTCCTTGTCCAGAGGGTGGGCCACCACCCCCGCAGAACGCAGCACGTTCAAAACGCCAGCACAGAATCCGAGAAGCAGAAGAACAATCAACCCCCAAGGCGCCGTGCCAACAAAACGGTCGAGAAGATAGCCAAGGACGGCACCGACGACGATTGCGGCAATGAACTCGCTGGAGAGCTTCATCGCCTGGGCATAACCTTTGCGGCTTACCTCGGCTTGGGCCTCGCTTGCTTGTTCCACTCCCGCCTCAGCGCGCTTGGTCGCGAGTTCCGCTCCCAGTTGCGCACGGCGCTTCTCAAGACTTTCCTCGCGGTCATCCGCCATGGATCTCTCCTCGCCTGCCCGTCGCCCGCACTCCCGCTACCCCGGTCATTCGGACCCCGGACGCGAAGGTTGAGACCCTTCCGGCCCGTTCTGAAGTCGCGCGCAACATAGTTTTAGGGCTTGGTATAGTCAAGGCGTAGACGGCTTCTGTCCAGCCAGAAAATAAATTCGTGAAATCAAAGGGATAAGTCGATTTCCGGCCGAGCGCGCAAATTCGACGGAAAGAATCCGCTTTTGGGGGCGAAAAATCGGCCTGGCCCCAGCGCTTTATCTCAGCTCCAGCCGCCACCATAGGTGCGATAGAAGACGTGGAGACCGATGCGGCCGACCTTCTCCATGGTCTTTGCCCATTTCGGCCTGACATAGACGGCATGGTAGTGTGTTGCCGAACCTACCTGCGGCAGCCAGATCTTGCCTGATGTCACTGCCATGGCCACGTCGCGGGCCACCCGCCAGTGATATTGCGAATTCACCCGGTCCCTGATGGCGTCGCAGGCGAAGGAAAACTGGCAGCGGTTGCGCCAATCCTCGTTCTGGTAGACGACGCCGCAAATGCTCTTGGGATAGGCGGGGTTTCGAACGCGGTTGAGGATAACCTGAGCGACGGCCGCTTGGCCCTTCACCGATTCCCCGCGCGCCTCGAAATAGATGCCGGAGGCAAGGCACTGCTGCTCGCGGGCGGAAAAGACGCTCGGCGGCAGCACGCTTGCGGCCCAGGCGTGATCGCCCGGACCGATCTGGGGGACGAAGCGGCCGCTGTCGGGTTCGGTCAAGATCGAATCGAAGGGCGACTGGCGGGCGTAATCCGGTGCCGCCGGCGCATAGGCGGTGGCCAGCACGTCGGCCTTGTTGCTGGTGACAAGGCTTGCGAGCATCGCCGGCACGCCGACCTCCGGCATCACCGGCTGCTTCTTATAAAAAGAGGTGGCGATCTCGATTTCCCTGCCCTGGATCTTCGGCCTGACGAAAGCCGACCTGTCCTTGAGATCGAAGTTCGGGGTGAACAGCATCTTGGTGCGCTCGAGAATGGAGCCGGCGGAAAAATCCTTCGGCGGCTGCATCTTCTCGACGGCGACGACGCGGCCTTTCTTCGTGCCGCGAATGACGCGATCCTCGTCCGGCGTGTCCTCGTGACCCTTGTCCTTGGCCGTAAAAGCCACCTTGCGGCCATCGGGCAGCACCATGCCGGCGCCTGAGGCGATCGAGCCGGTCGCTGCCGGACCGGCGAAGGCGAGCTCGGCCTGATGGATGGAGCCGGCCGGCGAATTGGTCAGCACCATGCGCCAGCTCTCCCCCTCACGATCGAGACCGGCGAGCATGGTGGCGAGATCGGCGTGGGAAGCAACGCTCGGGAAGATCAGCCAGCCGGCAAGCCCGAAGATAACGGGCGACACCCAGTTCTCGGGAAGAAGACGCAGCTTGCTACGGGAAGGGCTCTTTCGACGCAACACGAACTCCGTGCATGGAACGCGGGAACATGCCATCGAAAATCACTCATTAACCTTGACGTCCGGTTAACGGGGTGTGCCGGAAAGTGACTATGAGCGCCTTTGGATATTCTAATGTGGCGGATAGTTTCGTCCATCCAGAGCCGCTGCGCTCCTTCTGGCCTTATAGCTCTGCAGAGCGAGTTGGACGGGAACGCATCCCCAATCTCCGTTGTCCTCGGCCTTGAGCCGAGGACCCGTGCCGCTGCTGGCAGGTCCAGTGTGGATGCTCGGCTCAAGGCCGAGCATGCCGGAGGTTGAGATGGCGGAAGGGCCGTTCAAAGCGCGGTCACTCCCGTCAGCAATCTCGTCCGCACCCATCAAATAATAACGTGCGAGCCCAGCTCCACGACGCGGTTGGCCGGCAGACGGAAGTAATCCGAGGGGTTGGCGGCGGCGTTGGCCAGCGCAATGTAAAGACGGTCCTGCCAGTGGGGCATGCCCGACTTGGCATCCGGCACCAGTTTGCGGCGGCCGAGATAGAAGGAGGTCGACATGATGTCGAACTTCAGTCCGGTCTTGCGCAGCGTCGCCAGCGCCTGCGAGACGTTCTGCGATTCCATGAAGCCGAAGAGCAGCTCGACGCGCGAGAACCGTTCGGAAATCGGCTCGACCTTGTAGCGGTCGTGGCTCGGTACGCGCGGCTTGTTGACGGTGCGGATCGTCAGGATGACGTTGCGGTCGTGAAGCACGTGGTTGTGCTTGAGATTGTGCAGCAGGGCGGCGGGGGCCGATTCCGGATCGCTGGTCAGGAAGATCGCCGTGCCCGGAACCTGCGCCGGCGAATGCTCGCTCTTGCGCTCGATCGAACTGACGAAGGAAGCGAGCGGAATATCGGTGTGCCGGGTCTTTTCCATCAGGATCGCGGTGCCGCGGCGCCAGGTCCACATGACCACGGTAAAGGCGGTGGCGATCAGGATCGGGATATAGCCGCCATCGTGGATCTTCAGAAGGTTGGCGCCGAGGAAGATCATTTCGAGGACGACGAGCGGCGCGAGCGCGATCACCGCAACCGGCAGCGACCAATTCCAGCGGGCGCGGACGAATTCGAAGGCCATGATCGAGGTGACGACCATGGCGCCGGTGACGGAGATGCCGTAGGCGGTCGCCAATGCGTCCGACGTCTTGAAGCTCAGCACCAGGAAGATGACGCCAAAGAACAGCACGGCGTTGACCGACGGCAAGAAGATCTGTCCCGTGTTGGTTTCCGAAGTGAATAGGATTTCCATGCGCGGCAGGAAGCCGAGGTTGATGCCCTGGCGCACCAGCGAAAAGGCGCCGGTTATGACGGCCTGGCTGGCGATGATTGTTGCGGCGGTGGCGAGGATGACGACCGGCAGCAGCGCCCATTGCGGATACATCAGATAGAAGGGATCGGACATCGTCTCCGGCTTGCCGAGCACGAGTGCGCCCTGCCCGAGATAGTTCAGCGTCAGCGCCGGGAAGACCAGCAGGAACCAAGCCCACTGAATCGGGCGGCGGCCGAAATGGCCGAGATCGGCATAAAGCGCCTCGGCGCCCGTCACCGTCAGGAAGACCGCACCGAGAACGACGACGCCGTAAAAACCCTCATGCAGCAGGAAACTGACGGCATAATAGGGGTTGAAGGCGGCGAGGATGCCGAAATCGTCGGAGATGTGGGAAATGCCGGCGGCGGCCATGACGAGGAACCAGACGGCGGTGATCGGCCCGAAGAACTTGGCGACGGCACCGGTGCCGCGCGATTGCACGACAAAGAGCAGCGCCAGGATCACCACCGAGATGGGCACGATATAGTCCGCCAGGCTGGGCGTGACGAGTTTCAGACCCTCTACGGCCGACAGCACCGAAAGCGCCGGCGTGATCATCGCATCGCCGAGGAACAGGGCAGCGCCCATCAGTCCGAGCAGCATCAGCAGTGCGGTATGGCCGTTGGCGGTCTTCATCAGAAGGGCGAGCAGCGACAGCGTGCCGCCCTCCCCGTCGTTGTCGGCGCGCAGCAGGAAGAGAACGTATTTGATGGTGACGATGATGGTCAGCGCCCAGATCATCAGCGAAATCAGACTAATGACCTCGAAACGGGTGACACCGTCATGGGCGACGGGCTTCAGCGCTTCCCGAAACGCGTAGAGCGGGCTTGTGCCGATATCGCCGTAGACGACACCGACGGAACCGAGCGCGAGATAGAACAGCTTGCGCGGCGTCATATGGCGTTCGTGCGGAGGATGGCTCTCTTCGGACATGAAATTTCAACAGGCTCCTCAGAGCCAGCCTTTCCAGCGAAAGAAGAAAAAGGGGATGACGGCCGATATTACCATCAAAGTCAGCGAATAGGGATAACCCGCCGTCCAGGCCAGCTCGGGCATGACATGAAAATTCATGCCATAGATCGAGGCGACCAATGTCGGCGGCAGGAACACGACCGAGGCGATCGAGAAAATCTTGATGATCGAGTTCTGCTCGATGTTGATCAGACCGAGCGAGGCGTCGAGCAGGAAGGTGATGTTGGCAGCGATGAAGGAGGCATGCTCCGACAGCGACTGGATATCGCGCGACACGGTGCGGCAGAGTTCCTTCGCCTCGCGGTCCTGCTGGATCGCCGGGATGGTGTGAAAGAATGTCATTAGCCGGGAAAGCGAGCCGAGGCTGTCGCGTAGCTTGCTGATCATACGATGATGGCCGGCAATATCGCGCAGCTTTTCCTCAAGGTAATTCGACGGCTTACGGACCTTTTTAGCCCGGTCGCCGAAGACGTGCGTCGACAGGATGTCAATGCGCGAGACCGAGGTTTCCAGGATTTCGGCGGTCCGGTCGACGATCGTCTCCAGGAGCTTGGCGAGAAGGGCCGCACCGCTGCGCCAGTTTTCCGGCAGCCGGTGCAGGGCGGCGATGAACAGCGCAAAGGATTTAGGTTGGGCGTATCGGATGGTGACCAGACGGTTTCCGGCCAGGATGAAGGCGACATCGGTCAGCGTCGGCGCGTCGGTATCCGCCTTCCAGACCAGCGAAGCGGTCATGAAGACGGCGTCGTTCTCGATATAAAGGCGAGCCGACGGTTCGATGTCCTTCAGATCGTCGCGGGTCGGAACTCCGATACCGAGGACCTTTTCGACATAAAGCTCCTCCTCGCGGCTCGGCTCGATCATGTCGATCCAGACGATATCCTGGGGAACGGATGCCGTCTGCGAGAGATCGCGGATCTCGACCGATCTGCAATTAGAACAATAAGCGGTGATCACCGGCAGCGTCTCCGATGCTCACGCCACTTCGTGGTCATCATCTTCATTGCAAGCCTTTCCATCCGTCCGCCATCGCGGCAATGCGAGGGTGGCTCGTTCCAGGTCCAAACGGAAGCGGATCAAGAAAGTTCATACAACTCCGGCTGCATCCGGCCTTGAAGCCAGCATGCCCATTGTGCTCAACCGCATCGCAGTACCCATCCTTCGACCTTGCAGGCGGGCCGGACCTTCGAAACGAAGACGGCCGTCATGAGCATCTGCAGCAACGCCATCATGGCGCCGCGGCATATGAAGCAAAGCCGTGAAATAATCAAGACATCTTCCGTGAAGTGCGCCTTTTCACCACGTTTCCCGCACAATTCGGAGTGATCGCAACGGTGATTCGGCGGTTCAGCGCTTTGCTGTCATCCGCGCCCTGGCCCGGAAGTCGTGCCCATAGCCGGAGACGTCATTCGAAGACGATCGCCGGCGCCGGCCGCTGGGGTTGGCCGCCGAGCTGCTGCCACACCTTGGCGGCGATGCCGCGATAGATGCCGGCGACGACGCCGTTCGGATCGGAGGCGACCAGCGGCGTGCCGGCGTCGGAGGTTTCGCGGATGTTCATCGTCAGCGGCACCTCGCCGAGGAAGGGCACGCCGATGCGCTCAGCCTCCTTGCGGGCGCCGCCGTGGCCGAAGATGTCGTAGCGGGTGCCGGTGTCGGGCGCGATGAAATAGCTCATGTTTTCGACGATGCCGAGCACCGGCACCTCGACCTTGCGGAACATGTTGAGGCCCTTGCGGGCATCGATCAGGGCGAGATCCTGAGGCGTGGAAACGATGACGGCGCCGGCAAGCGGCACCTGCTGGGCCATCGTCAATTGCGCATCGCCGGTGCCGGGCGGCATGTCGACGACGAGGACGTCGAGCTCGCCCCATGCCACTTCGCGCAGCATCTGCATCAGGGCCGACTGGACCATCGGCCCGCGCCAGATCATCGCCGTCTCCTCGTCGACGAGGAAACCCATCGACATGACCTTGAGGCCGTAATTCTCCATCGGATTGATGATGCGGCCATCGATCTGCGTCGGGCGGCCGGAGATCTTCAAGAGCCGCGGCATGGAGGGGCCGTAGATATCGGCATCGAGAATGCCGACCCGGAGACCATTGGCGAGCAGGCCGAGCGCCAGGTTGACGGCGGTGGTCGACTTGCCGACCCCGCCCTTGCCGGAGGCGACGGCAATAATGGCGCCGATGCCGGGGACGCCGATCTTGCCGGCGCGGGGCGGCGGCTGCTGCGGCGCATGCGCGTGGTGCCCGTGATCGTGGCCCCCATGATCATGACCGGCGTGACCGTGAGGCGGATTCGGCACGGGCCGGGCGGCGGGCGCGGCGGACGCCGCCTTTCTGTCCGCGGTCAGCGTGACGAGCGCACCTTTGACACCCGGCATCTCCTTGATGACGCGCTCGGCGGCAAGCCGCATCGGCTCCAGCTCCTTGGCGCGCTCGGCCGGAACAGTGATGGAGAAATAGACCTTGCCGTCGGAAATGAAGACATCGGAGACCATGCCGAGCGCGACGATGTCGTGTTCGAGATCCGGTCCGCGCACGGTCTTCAGCGTTTCGAGAACCTGTTCCTTCGTGACGTCGGTCATTCCACCCTCATTGCTTCTTCTCGCAGACTACGGCGCCGCGCGTCTTTCATTGCGCACACATGATTTTAGTCCTAGCCGATTCCGACCAAGGCATGAAATCATGCGGTAGAGATAGTGGAGCCGCCCGCCTTCGCCAAACAAAATCATCGGGAGGAAAATCAATTCGCGGGCTTCGAAAAACGCCGGCGGGGACCCCGCGAATCCGTTGCGGCCATCAAGTCCGCCGGGCTTTTCGCCCTGATGGCCGCAACGGTCTCTCTCCCCGAGAACCGGCGCAATGCGGGGCGAACTAGCGCAAGCCGAAAAAAAGGCCAGAGAAAAGTGATCAGGAAGAGGAATTCGTGAACAGCTGCGAACGAAGCGGTGCCGAAAGGCAACAACCGCCTCCGACGCCGAACGCCGGGAGAGAAGCGGCGTCGGCGTCGGACAGCGGTGTGTCGGCCGCGCCATTTCCTGGCGCTGGTCATCAAAGTCCCCTCTGGACCTCTGGCAACAAAGATGCAGAAAGCGTGCCAGATGAAAAAAATCGGAAAAGCGCGGAGAAGTGCCGGGGCAGCATCCCGGTTTTGCCTAAGCACTGAGCGGCCGGCCACAGCGCGCCGCCATCTTTGCAACTTATTTGATCAGGCCGATCCGCAGCGCCTTGGCGACCGCCTGGGTGCGGTTGACCGTGTCGAGCTTCTTGGTGGCGCGGTTGAGGTAATGATTGACCGTATGTTCGGACAGCGCCAGGATTTCGGCGATTTCGGCGCTGGTCTTGCCGGCCGCCGTCCAGTTGAGGCAGTCGATCTCGCGGTCGGTCAGCGAGTCCGTCATGCGCGCATCGAGGTTGCGGATTTCGGCAAGCCTGTCGAAGACATGGATGGCGATATAGCAAAGCTCGCGCATCTCGGCGGCGCTGAAGGGTTCACGATCGCCCGAGAAGGAGACGGCGCCGCGCAGGCCGGAGGCCTCATGGGTTGGGAAATAGGCGCCGCGCATCATCCTGAAACGCTCGAACAACCCCGTGACCAGGGCGGACTTGCCGTCGTCCCGCGACCAGGTCTCACGCGACATATCGTAAAAGAACGGCCGCGTCGATGTCCTCAACCGCCTCAGAACCGGGCTGTTCACCATCAAGCCCTCTTGGTCGTAAATCGCCAGAAGCTCGGCCGGCCAGCTGGTGATCACTGTGCTGGCTTGAAGATCCATAGAGGTGATCGGCGGCAGGTTGAGAACCATGAAGGCGCGGCTGCGATACGCTTCCGTCACGCGTTTCATGAAACGGAAGATATCGAACTGGGTCTTCAGCCCAGCTATTTCCTGAACATAGTCGTCTTCTTCAGTGGATACCTGTGACAAGGGTGCCATCACATTTCTTCATCTTCGACACAGCAATCGGGAAAATTCCATGCGAATTCTGCCGCCGCATGGTTGGAATGTATCGGGAAATTACAATCTTCGGTTTGAGGAAAATGTGCCATATGCTCAACATTGGGCACATGACCGCTGCATGATTGTAGATTTTCGCGCAGTAGTTGTCCAGATTCGCTAGGGCTCGATATCGCGCTCGTCATAAGCATGCTCCGCAAATCACGTCCAGCAATGGTACGGTAGATGCCTGTTCCGTCAGCGGCGCGGGCCGAGACGGACACGCATGCCTTCCATGATCTTTCTCGCCGCCCGCTGAACGGGAACGGCCCACTGGTGCAGAAGTTCCATCGACAGCCGATAGGCCGGGCCGGTGACCGAAATGCCGCCGATGAAGGTTCGATCCTCCGACCAGATGGGTGCGGCGACACAGCGGATGCCGGCCTCGTGCTCCTCGCGGTCGAAAGCATAGCCCTGTTCGGCAATCTCGCGGACTTCGGCGGCAAGCGTCTCGGCCGAAGCATGGGTCGAGGCGGTAAAGCGGGTGAAGCTCAGGCCGGCGAGGAGATCGACAAGAGTTTCGGGCGGAAGCAGCGAAAGAGCGGCCTTGCCGACGCCGGTGCAGTAGCAGGGCGACGCATTGCCGATCTGTGAATACATGCGCACCGGCTGACGGCCTTCGACCTTGTCGAGATAGATGATCGACTGTCCCCGGAGAACGCCGAGATGCACCGTCTCGCCGGTCGCCTGCTGGAGTTCGCTCAGGTGCGGCTCGGCAACCAGGCGGAATTCGTTGCGCGCCCAGCTGCGCGCGGCAAAATCGAGCAGGCGCAGGCCCGGCGCATAACGGCCGTCGCCATCGAACTCAAGCAACCCCTCCTCCACCAGGTGGCTGAGCTGGCGATGCAGCGTGCCGCGCGGCTGGCCGGCGAGCGCCAGGATATCGGTGAAGCGCAATGGCGCATCCGCGTGGGTGACGAGATCGAGGAGAACCATCAATTTGCCGAGGGTGCCGGTCTCACGCGCTTGGGCCATGCCGTCGCTCGAAGTCATTGTCTATGTGCCATTGAATCGGTCCGCCCTTGCAAGCATGCGCCCTTGACAGAAAGGCCAGCATAATCCGATAATTCCACATAGTCAAATTAAGTTCCAAATAATGGAACACCAGAGACCGGAGGAGACGGTGAGCGCGGTGGCAGCACAATTTCCCGAGTTCAAGGATCGCGTCGTGCTCGTGACCGGCGGCGGATCCGGCATCGGCGCGGCGATCGTCGAAGGTTTCGCACGTCAAGGCGCCAAGGTCGCCTTCATCGACATTGCCGAGACGACCGGCACGGAACTCGCGGAAAGACTGTCGCGGGAAACGGCGCATCCGGTGCTCTTCTACCATGCCGATCTGCGCGACATCGAGGCGATCCGGCGCACGGTCGATGCCGTCGTTCAGACATCCGGGCCGATCCGCGTGCTCGTCAACAATGCCGCCTGGGATGACCGCCACGAATTCGACGCTGTGACCGAGGCCTACTGGGACAACAATCAGGCGGTCAATCTGCGGCACGTGTTCTTCACCTCGCAGGCGGTGGCGCCGTCGATGCGGTCGGCCGGCGGCGGCGCGATCGTCAATATGTCGTCGATCGCCTTCAAGCTGAACATGGGCGGATTTCCCGCCTATGCGGCAGCGAAAGCGGCAGTTGTCGGACTGACGAAGAGCATGGCCGGCCGGCTCGGGCCGGAAAATATCCGGGTCAACTGCATCCTGCCCGGTATGATCGTCACCGAGCGGCAGATGCAGCTCTGGCTCACCGAGGAAAGCATCGCACGCTCGGTCGAGCAGCAATGCCTGAAATTCCCGCTCAAGGCGGAAGCCATCGTCGGTCCCTGCCTGTTTCTTGCATCCGACTGCGCGGCGGCGATGACCGCCCAGTCCCTGATCGTCGACGGAGGCGTTTTGTAATGGCTAATCCCGCTTATGTCGCGGTGGACTGGGGCACCAGCAGTTTCCGGCTCTGGCTGATCGGCAGGGACGGCGGCATCCTTGCCGAACGCCGCAGCGGCGAAGGCATGACGAGCGCGGCAAAGACCGGCTTTTCCCAGGTGCTATCAGCACATCTTGCCGCCATCGAAGCGCCGGAAAGCCTGCCTGTCATCGTCTGCGGCATGGCCGGCGCAAGGCAGGGCTGGGTCGAAGCCGGCTATATCGACGTGCCGGCGCCGCTCGCCTCGATCCTCACCGCGGCGGTCCGCGTGCCGGGTGAAAGCCGCGACATCCGCATCCTGCCGGGCCTTGCCCAGCGCGATGTGGCGAGGCCCGACGTCATGCGCGGCGAGGAAACCCAGCTCCTCGGCGCGCTCGGTCGCGCGAATTCGGCGGCGCAGGCAGTCTGCATGCCCGGCACGCATTCGAAATGGGTGCATGTCGTGGACGGCAAGGTCACCGGCTTTTCGACCTTCATGACCGGCGAACTTTTCGACGCGATCAGCAAAAACACGATCCTGTCGCATGCCGTGTCAGGTGCCGAACAACAGCCGGCGGATGCGGCTGCCTTCGAGGCGGCCGTATCGGCGGCCTTTGCGCATCCCGCACTTGCCTCCAATCTGCTGTTTACCGCTCGTTCCGGCCAGCTGCTGCACGGGATCTCCGCCGCGGCCGCGCAGGCCCGGCTTTCCGGCACGCTGATCGGCCTCGAAATTGCCGGCGCGCTGCAAGATGCCGCCAACGGCACTGGCATCACCCTCGTCGCCACCGGACGCCTGCAGGCGCTCTACGAGCAGGCCTTCAACACCCTCTCCCTTGCCTTCACCGCCATCGACGCCGATGCGGCCGTGCGCCGCGGCCTATCGGCAGCCGCCGAAGCCATCTGGCCGAATTGAGAAAGCTGACACGATGAACCGTATCCCCTTCCCCGACATGAAGCGTCCGCTGATCGCCATCCTGCGCGGCATCCGGCCCGACGAGACCGAGAGCGTCGTCGGCGCCCTGATCGAAAACGGCCTGACGGCGATCGAGATTCCGCTCAACTCGCCGGAGCCGTTCGAATCCATCGAGATCGCCGCGAAGATGGCGCCGGCCGAGGTGCTGATCGGCGCCGGCACGGTACTGACGGTCGAGGCGGTCGACAGCCTGAATGCGGCTGGCGGCACGCTGCTCGTCACACCCAATGTCGAGCCCGAGGTGATCATCCGGGCGCGCGACTATGGTATGGTGACGATGCCCGGCGTCTTTACGCCGACGGAGGCCTTAGCGGCAGCGCGCGCCGGCGCCACCGGTCTCAAATTCTTCCCGGCGAGCGTGCTTGGCCCCTCCGGCATCACGGCGATCCGGGCGATCCTGCCGCCGGAACTGACGATTGCCGCCGTCGGCGGCGTGTCGGACAAGAATTTCGCCGATTACACCAAGGCCGGCATCTCAGCCTTCGGCCTCGGCACCAGCCTCTATAAGCCCGGAATGACTGCGGCAGAGGTTGCCGAGCGCGCCAAGGCGACCATTTACGCCTATGATGCAGCCATGGGAGCGTGAACGCATGACCGACATTTACGAGTTCGAAGGCAAGACCCTTTGCAACACCAATTCCGTTCTCGGCGAAGGACCGGCCTATGATCCGGACAGCAATACGGTCTGGTGGTTCAACATCCTCGGCAAGGAGCTGCACGAGCTCAGACTCGCAACAGGGGAGAAAAAGGTCCATCCGCTGCCCGTAATGGCAAGCGTGCTGGCCCGCATCGACGCCGAACGGCAGCTGATTGCGACGGAGCAAGGGCTTTTCGTGCGCGACGTGGCGAGCGGCAACCTCACCTTCTATGCCGCGCTCGAAAACGACAGGCCGGAGAATCGCTCGAACGACGGCCGCACCCATCCGTCGGGGGCACTCTGGATCGGCACGATGAGCAAGCGGGCGGAGAACCAGGCCGGCGCCATCTATCATGTCGCCGGCGGCAAGGTGACAAAGATCTTCAACGGCATCAGCATTCCGAATTCGATCTGCTTTTCCCCGGACGGCACGATCGGCTACTACACGGATTCCCGCATCAACCGGCTGATGCGCGTCATGGTCGATCCGCAGACCGGCCTGCCCTCGGGCGAGCCGATCGTGCTCGTCGACAGCATGAACGAACCCGGCGACATTGACGGCTCGGTGGTCGATGCCGACGGCTATATCTGGAATGCCCGCTGGGGCGCCGGCGTCGTCGATCGCTACAATCCCGATGGCTTGCGCATCTCGCGCTACAAGGTTCCCGCCGTCCAGCCTTCCTGCCCTGCCTTCATCGGCGCCAATGCCGACCGGCTGGCGGTAACGACGGCCTGGGAAGGGCTTGACGAGGATGCCCGTTCGGCTCAGCCGAGTGCCGGCGCGCTTCTGGAACTCGGCATCGAAGTCAAGGGCGTGTTCGATCCCGTCTATGTGCTCTGATTGCGGCGTCGGCCAGCCGCATTCAAGGCGCTCCCAAGCGGGGGCGCCTTTTTTCCTCTCGGCCCCGTTCGCTAATAAAAGTTCCGTGATAATCGAGAAATTTTCCGTGTTTTCAACCGGAACCAATCGGCGCACCACTCATTTTCCCTTCGAACCGGCGCGGCAAGGATGATGCATTGCCGAGTCAGCGATCACTCTAGGGAAATGAAAGTAGGTTCGAAATGACACGCAAACTTTTGACGACCGTTGCCGCTGGCGCGCTGTTTGCCACGGCTTTCGCACCGGCGGCATTCTCGCAGACGGCGCCGCAGCCTGCCGATCCCGCCGCCACCAATCAGGCAGCGCCGGCCGACCCGGCTGCCCCCAAGCCGGTCACCCCTGATGTCACCAAGCCCGCAGGCGACGCTGCACAGGCTCCGGCTGCAAAACCGACCACGGATGTAGCTCAAGGTACCTATCTGACGGAGCAGGCTCCGGACCAGATCAGCGCCAACACCTATATCGGCCAGTCGGTCTACAACGGCAACAATGAAAGCATCGGCAGCATCAACGACCTTATCCTCAAGAAGGACGGCGGAATCGTTGCCGCAATCGTCGGCGTCGGCGGCTTCCTCGGCATCGGCGAAAAGGATGTCGCCGTTCCGATAGACAAGATCACGGTTGCCCAGAACACCCAGGACGGCAGTCTCAAGCTGACAACAAGCGAAACGGCCGAATCGTTGAAGGCTGCGCCCGAGTTCAAGACACTGGCAATGCAGTCTGCAGAAAAGGCCCCGGCCGCAACCGGTACCGATACGACGGCAACCGGCTCGACCACGCCTAAGTAAACCGCGCGCGGTAGTATAGCGTAGGCGATGGCGCTCCTAGGGGCGCCATTGCTTTTTCTGATTGCATGTTTCACGCAATTCACCACGCAGAACCGCTGCGCACTTTTGCCTGACGCGATCCCGGGGGCAAAACCGCTGCGCACTTTTGCTGGGATTGGCTTGTTTGTTCCACGCAATCCCGGACGCAAAACCGCTGCGCACTTTTGCTGGGATTGGCTGTTTGCTTTACGCAATCCCGGACGCAAAACCGCTGCGCACTTTTGCTGGGATTGGCTGTTTGCTTTACGCAATCCCGGACGCAAAACCGCTGCGCACTTTTGCTGGGATTGGCTGTTTGCTTTACGCAATCCCGGACGCAAAACCGCTGCGCACTTTTGCTGGGATTGGCTGTTTGCTTTACGCAATCCCGGACGCAAAACCGCTGCGCACTTTTGCTGGGATTGCTTATGCGCTGACGCGCTCGGCGGGCGCCATATCGTAATAGTTCTCGTGCAGGAAGCGCAGCGTGGCGATGCCATCGGCCGGACGGCCGAAATGGTAGCCCTGGCCCATGCCGCAGCCGAGTGTGCGCAGCTTCGCCGCTTCGGCATAATCCTCAATGCCTTCGGCCACGACTTCAAGCTCCAAGCCTTCGCACATGGAAAGGATCGCCTTGATGATGTGTTCGGAGGCGCGGTCGGAATTGATGCGCGAGACGAAGGCGCGGTCAATCTTGATCTTGTCGAAGATGAAGTCGCGCAGACGCCCGAGACTCGACTGGCCGGTGCCGAAGTCGTCGAGCGAGATGCGCACGCCGGCGGCGCGCAGATCGGCGATGATGCGATGGGCAGTATCGGCCGAACCCATCACCGCCGTCTCGGTGATCTCCAGTTCCAGGCGGTGCGGATCGAAGCCGACGCGACCGAGGATCGACAGGATGCTGCCGCTCGTGCCGGGATCCATCAGCTGCGCCGAAGAGAGGTTGAAGGACAGGAAGAGTTCGCGCGGCCAGGACAGGGCTGCTTCGGCGGCCTTGCGAAGCAGGGCCTCCGACAGCGCATCGATGAAGCCGCGCTCCTCGGCGAGCGGTACGAAGACGCCGGGGGACACGAAACCGAGATCGGGATCGTTCCAGCGGGCAAGCGCCTCGAAGCCGACGACCTGATTGTTGGCAAGCGAGACGATCGGCTGGAAATGAACGTCGATCGCGTCGGAGATGATGGCATTTCTGAGCGCCTGCTCCAGCTGTGTCGCGCGCTTCATCTCTTGGGCGATTTCACGCGAATAGACGGTGATCTGGCCGCGGCCGCGGCGCTTGGAACGATAGAGGGCGGTTTCGGCGCTCTTCAACAGTTCTTCGCAGTCCTCTCCGGCGAAGGGATAGATGGCGAAGCCGAAGGAGGCAGACAGACGCACATTGCGGTCGCCGAGGTCATAGGGCGCCGACAACACCTCGCGGATCATCTGGCCGAATTTCTCGGCGCTTGCCCGCTCGAAAATCAACGGCAGCACGAAGGCGAACTCGTCGCCGTCGTGACGGGTGACCAGCGCTCCGTCCGGAATGCAAGCCCGGAGCCGGTGGGCGACCTGGCAAAGGATCTCGTCGCCGGCCGAGGAGCCAAAGAGATCGTTGATCGGCTTGAAGCTGTCGAGATTGGCGATACCGATGGTGAAGGGCGCGGGATCGCCGGCGCGCTCGGCGGAGATTTGCAGCACCTTGTCGCGCATGCGATTGCGGTTTCCCAACCCGGTCAGCGGATCGGTATAAGCCATCGCCTGAAGCTCATTGTGACTCACGGTCAAGGAAGCTGTTTCCGCCGATTTCATCATCCAAACCCGAGCTTCCCTCCGCAGCCGGGGAGAGAATGACCGGCATTTCTTAACAATTCGCTAGTAATCAGCCGCCTTGACGAACTGATCTACCCCAGATTTGGGGAGGTTGCGGTTTATGGGAGACGTCGACCGGACTTGCGTCTCATCCGCTCGCTCGAACCGGCGCAGCCCCTTCCGTCAGGTATTTCTGAAATATCGTCTCCAGCATGTCGGGACTGACAGGCTTCATGATGACGTCGTCCATGCCCGATTTGGCGCATTCGGCGCGATCGCGCTCGAAGGCCTGAGTCAGCACGCCGATGATCGGGGTGCGGGCTGCGCCGCCGGCTTCCTCCATCTGGCGAATCAGGCGCGCCGCCTCGAAACCGTTGAAGCCCGGCAACGAAATGTCCATCAGCACCACCCCGGGCCGGTGTTCGGCCCAGAGGCGCACGACCTCGTCGCCGGTCGCCGCGATCATATGACGATAGCCGAGGCCCTCGAGGATCTGTGAAAACACGATCTGGTTGATATCGTTGTCCTCGGCGACAAGAACCTGCAGGCCGACCGTATCGTCGGAAATGCTGATTTCCCAATCCGTATCCGCACCGCCGCCGCTGTTGCGGCTGTTGCGGTTGAAATGGCGGGCGATCTGGAAGGTAAGTTCGTTGGCGATCTGGAACCCGTCCATGACGAGCGCCGGAATTCCATATTGTTCGGCAAGCTCGAGGCAGCGCATGCCCATCTGATTGTCGATGATCAGCAGATCGAGCGAAATGCCGGAGGAGGTGGCGATTTCCAGGAACCGCTCTTCTTCATCCTCGCCGCGCACCGAGCAGGATTCGAAACCATATTTCGTCAGCGTCCGCAGAGCGGCGGTCTCGGCAGCGAGGTCGGCGGTGACGACGAGGATCTTGCGGCCGGAGAAATTCTCCGGAACGATCGCCTCCATCGCTGCCGGCTCGCGGCGCTCCACCGCGCTCGGCACTGGCACATAGGCGCGGCGATAACTCTGGTTGGCGGAGGCGGTGATCGCCGAGGCGCGGTCGAACTCCTCGAGATCGGCGCCGTCGCGCGGCAGGTCCTGCATGGTCGACACCAGGAAATAGCGGCCGGGCTTGCCGATGCGGTGCTTGCGGCTGACGATGTCGCGCTCGATGCCGTCGCGGGAAATCTGCCGCTGGCGGGAGATCGACATCTCGCCGGTTTCCAGCACGTGACGATCGCTTTCCTCGAAGCGCTTGGCGATCTCGGGTGAGAAGAGGTCGCCGCTCTTGCGCCCGAGCACCTCGTCGGCGCTCCTCTGGTATTTCTCGCAAAAGGCGAGGTTCACCGCGACATAGGTGAGGTTGCGATCCTTGACGAAAAGCGGGAACGGCAGGTTATCGAGAATGTCTTCGGTGAGCTGCACCCGCTCCAGGTCCGAGCGCCACTGCTCCTCGCGCTTCTTGTCCTCGGAGATGTCGGAAACGACGGTGACGCCGTAACCGCCCGGCAACCTGCGCTTGACGAAGCGGACCCAGCTGTCGGCGCCATGTCGCTCGACGGATTCGAAGCGCTCGCGCCAATGCGAGGCGATCTTCTGCGACAGCCAGTCCTCGCGACTGAGCGAGCCGCTCTGCCTGATATCATATTGCTGGCGAACGCCGGTATCGTAGATCGCGCCCAGGAAATCGCGCAGTCGGATTCCGGGCTTCAGCATCTCGGACGGCAAGGGGAAGAATTCGAGAATCTGGCGGCTTGCGAAGATCAGATGATCGTTCTTGTCGTAGATGATGAACGCTGCCGAAAGGCTGTCGCACACCGCATCGAAGAGCGCCGTCTGCAGATCGGCCCCGGCGAGCGTCCCGTCGGTCTCTGATGATGTGTCCGCCTTTTCGAAGCCGGCACTCATTCCATTTCGTCCCACATCTGTTCGATTTCGCGGCTTCCGGAGGTGTGTGATTAGAAATGCCATTTTTCTGTTAAAACCGGCTTAACACTACCGATCCCCGAATTCGGGGGAGCCGCGGATCACAGTTTCGCCAAGCGATCCGAGACCCCTTCCCTCCAGCCCGCGAATCCCCGAAAATAGCCCATGGCCATCAGACAGCTTTCCGAAACGCTCATCAACCAGATCGCCGCCGGCGAAGTCATCGAACGGCCGGCGAGCGCTGCCAAGGAATTGATCGAGAACGCGCTCGATGCGGGGGCGACGCGCATTGAGATCGCCACGGCAGGCGGCGGCAAGGCGCTGCTGCGGGTCAGCGACAACGGCTTCGGCATGGACGCCGCCGATCTGGAACTGGCAATCAGGCGCCATTGCACCTCGAAGATCTCCGAGACGCTCGAGGATATCAGAACGCTCGGTTTCCGCGGCGAGGCGCTGCCGTCGATCGGGTCCGTGGCGAGGCTCAGCATCGCAAGCCGCAAGCGCGACAGTGCCGGCGGCCACGAGATCGCCGTTGCCGGCGGCAAGGTCTTGCATCTCAGGCCGGCCGCCGCCAATCCCGGCACGATCGTAGAAGTCCGAGACCTGTTCTTCGCCACGCCTGCCCGGCTCAAATTCCTGAAGACAGAAAAGGCTGAAGCCGGCGCCATTACCGAGATCGTCAAACGCATGGCGATCGCCTTTCCCGCCGTGCGCTTCGTGCTGTCCGGCTCGGACCGCGCAACGCTGGAATTTCCGGCGACGGGCGACGATCATCTGGCGCGCATGGCGCAGGTGCTCGGCAAGGACTTCAGCGACAACGCCATTGCGCTCGACGCCGAGCGCGAGGAGATCGCGCTGACCGGCTTTGCCGGCGTGCCGACCTTCAATCGCGGTAACTCCGCGCATCAATATGCCTTCGTCAACGGCCGGCCGGTGCAGGACAAGCTGATCCTCTCGGCGATCCGCGGCGCCTATGCCGAGACGATCCCGTCCGGGCGTTATCCGGTGGCGGTGCTGTCGATCGCTCTCGATCCGGCCCTCGTCGACGTCAACGTGCATCCGGCCAAATCCGACGTGCGCTTCCGCGACCCGGGCCTGGTGCGTGGCCTGATCGTCGGCGCCATTCGCGAGGCGCTCGCGCGCGACGGCAGCCGGGCGGCAACGACTGGCGCAAGCGATATGCTGCGCGCCTTCCGCCCCGGTTTCCAGCCCTATGGGCAGCAGCCACAGGCGCCATGGTCGGCAGAGACCTCCCCTTCCCGCCCCTACCAGCCGGCACCGGCTTTTTCCGAACGGCCGCAGGCATCCTTCGACGGCCTGTCGATGCCGACCGCACGGGCCGAGCCGCAATTTTTTCCGGACCCCGTGTCTCCCGGCCTGGCCTCTCCTAGCCCGGCCGCGCCCGAAACCGTTGGGCGTTATCCGCTCGGCGCGGCACGGGCGCAGATCCACGCCAACTATATCGTCGCCCAGACCGAGGACGGGCTCGTCATCGTCGACCAGCATGCGGCGCATGAGCGGCTGGTGTTCGAGGCGATGCGCAAGGCGCTGCATTCGAAGCGGCTGGCCTCGCAGGTGCTGCTCATCCCCGAGATCGTCGACATTCCGGAAGAGGATTGCGACCGGCTGATGCTGCATGCGGCAGAGTTTGCCGAACTCGGTCTGGCGATCGAGCGTTTCGGTCCCGGTGCGATCGCGGTGCGCGAAACACCGGCCATGCTCGGCGAGGTCGACGCCCATGGCCTGATCCGCCAGCTTGCCGACGAGATCGCAGAATGGGATACGGCATCGGGCCTGTCGGCCAAGCTCGAATATGTGGCGGCGACCATGGCCTGCCATGGATCGGTTCGCTCCGGCCGGCGGCTGCGGCCGGAGGAAATGAACGCGCTACTGAGGGAAATGGAAGTGACGCCCGGCTCCGGCCAGTGCAATCACGGCCGGCCGACCTATATCGAATTGAAGCTCAGCGATATCGAACGGCTATTCGGCAGAAGCTGAAAAAGCTGGCAAAGCCGCCTTTGCGGGAGTATGGCAAACGGATGACAGACTGTAGGGAACGGAGCGCATGAATTTGTTCGAAGGGCACGGAAACCGCGAGGCGAAGATCCGCTATCTCGACGGCGATTTCCAGATTCTCTCGCCCGGCTCCTATGTGGTCTGCGCGATGACCGGAAAAAACATCCCGCTCGACGAGCTGCGCTACTGGAGCGTCGCCCGGCAGGAGCCCTATGCCGACGTTATATCTGCAATCGACGCCGACAAACGCGCCGGCGTGCTGCCGAACCAGCGGCGCTAGGGAGACGTGTGCCGATGGGTGGTCGGCGCAGGCATCTGACCGAGGGAATCGGCGATCAATTGCATCCCGAGCCCGGGGGCTGCGATTTCGCCAATCGAGCGGTCAGATGTCAGGCCCGCCCGGCGAAGGACGAGCCGTTTGCTTGACCAGATGCCCGCAAGGCATCGACTACGGCGTATGCGCTCTCAACAAATCGCATAGAGAAGCAGCTACTTGAATTTCGCCATGTTCTCAGCCGTCACGAGCGCCGCGCCGGAGTCAATTAATGATTCAACTTTCTCGCCGCGAATAGACTTTACCAGCGCATCCACGCCGAGTTCCGCCATCTTGGTGGGAAACTGCGCCACTGATGCATCCTCGATTCCATTCTTCAGCGCTTCCTCTTCGCCGCAGCAGAAGTCGAAACCGACCAGCACAATCTTGTCACTGGCAATGCCCGCGTTCTTGATTGCGCGTGCCGCGCCAGCAGCGGGGGGGCCGCAAGCGGCATAAATGGCCTTGAGGTCCGGGTTTTTCGTCAACAGATCCTCGGCGACACTGATCCCGAGTTCCTCGGTGCAGTTGGTTGCACCTTTCCCGACGATCTTGACGTCAACGCCCTTCAGTCCTTCGAGCATACCCTTCACACGGTCATCGAGCGCCGGTACACCGGGCACGCCCTCGAGTATCCCGAGCGTATCGCCGTCATGGAGCACGGTTTTGAGGTATTCCCCCGCGATTTTGCCTGCGGCGAGGTTGTCGGTGGTGGCAAGCGCTGTCCTGCCGTTCCAATCCGGAATGTTGTTGTCCATCAGCACGACTTTGATACCGGCCGCTACCGCCTTGTCCAGGGCCGTCGACACGGTGGGATCGACGGGCGTGAGGGCGATGCCCTGCACCCCTCGTGTCACCATCGACTCAATCTGCGCGATCTGGCCTTCGATGTCGGTTGCGGACGTACCCTGGCCGTAGATGATCTCGACGCCCGGATTTCTCTTGGCGTAATCTTTCGCTGCGTCTTCCATTGTTGCGAAGAACGGTACAGGGAACTTGGTTATAAACCCGAGCTTCACTGGCTCCTCCGCCAGGGACGGGACTACAGAGACGACCAGGAGCGCAACAGCTCCCAGCAGGGATTGCGGTTTCATGATTACACCTCCCGTGTTTCGACCGCCCTCTTCTAGAGCGCGATCTCGTTTTCCGCTGCCCCAACCAAGCAGCGATCCCCTCAAGCCTCCGCACCGACGATCATCGCAACAACGTCCTGCTTGTTCGCCTCTGTGGGCTTCACTTCACCCACCTTGCGACCCTGCCGGAGGACAACCGCCCGATCGGCGATCTCGATGACATGCTCCATGTTATGGGTGATGATGATCACGGCATTGCCGTCGGCTTTGAGCTGATTGATAATGTCAAGAACCTGGCGAGACTCGCGAAGGCCGAGCGCCGCGGTGGGTTCGTCAAGGATCACCAGTTTGCGCGCAAAAACAATGGCACGTGCGACCGCGATCGCCTGTCGCTGTCCCCCAGACATCAGTGCGACCGGTGCGTCGAATTTCGGCAGCTTAACCTTCAGGCGATCGATGACGTTCGCTGCTTCCCGCTTCATTTCGCCCGTGCTGAGAAAGCGGAGCGGACGCGGCAACCAGGAGGGGAAAGAGATCTCCCGACCGCAGTAGAAATTCTGCACGGGGGTCAGGTTGTCGAAAAGCGCCAGATCCTGATAGACGGTTTCAATCCCGGCGCGGCGGGCGGCCGCAGTTGAATGAAGCGATACCGGAGCACCATCTATAAGGATCTCTCCTTCGTCGAGACTATGGAGCCCGCTGATGCATTTGACGAGTGTCGACTTGCCGGCGCCGTTGTCACCCAGGAGAGCCGTTACCTCACCTGAATAAGCATCGAAACTTACATTCTTCAGGGCATGGATTGCGCCAAAGCGCTTTTGGGCATTTCGAACCGAAAGTGCCGGTGTGGTGGATGCCGGGTTCATTGCACTGCCGCCGATTGAAGCACGCGTGCGCGCGACTCGAGATGGTTACGAAGCACGTCAGCTTCGACGGCGATGACGATGACGAACCCAATCGCGATCATCTGAAAGAACACGTCGACGCCGAGAAGGTTAAGCGCATTGCGGATGACGCCGATCAACACGGCGCCCATTAGGGCGTGGCCAAGGTGGCCTCGTCCGCCAAGGAAGCTGGCGCCACCGATGATCACAGCAGCAATCGTGTCAAGTTCCAGGAGATTGCCGTAGATCGGCGAGGCGGCACCGGTCCGCCCGGCAAGCAGCACCGCGCCCACGCCGGCACAAAAGCCAGAAACGATGTAGGTCGAGAGCAGAACGCCTCTTACCGGGATGCCCATGCTTGTCGCGGCGTTCGGCGAGCCGCCGACGGCATAGATCCATCGGCCGCAGACCATCGACTTCGTCAGGATCAGAAAAACGATCCCGAACATCCCGATGACAAAAAAAGAATTGGGTACGCCAAGCGTCGTCCCGCCGCCGATGGCGGTAACTGCATCCGGCATCCCACGTATGGTCGTGTGACCCGGAGCCAATTCGAGGGCCAGACCGCGGCAGATGCTCAAAGTCGCAAGCGTGATGATAAAGGGATGTGGCAGTCGACCATAGACAAAGACCAGGCCGTTTATAGCGCCAACGGCAGCACCGGCAAGCAGCATGGCCATGATGACGATGAACGATGAGTCAACCTGCTGGTAGACAAGTCCGCCAATGACTGTCGCCAGTGCAAGGTTCGAGCCTACAGAGAGGTCGATGCCGCGCGTCAGGATGACAAGCTGTTGGCCCATTGCCACCACAGCGATCACTGCTGTCTGCGCGAGGATGTTCCCGAGGTTTACCGGTTTTAAAAAAGCCGGGGTGACAATACTGACCACGGCGATAAGCATAATGAGGATTAACAGTGGACCCAGGCTCAACAGCTTCAGTCCCAGTGCGATGCCAGATTGTCTCGGATGGAAGGTTGCGTCCTGCGAACCACCAGGCCGGGACGAATTTTGAGGCAGCGTCCTGGAGTCTTCCAAATTCCCCGAGCCTCCCTGGTTTTTTATACATAAGAAACATATGATACACGTACGTCAACTTGTTTTTTATGGATATCTAGTCAGATCAGCAGTTGTGCCATGAGAACCGATACGACTTTCAAGCGGGCGTTCAACGATATGATCGACATTGTCCGCACGTTCGATCTTGGGGAGGAGTTACCCTCCGAAAATGCACTGCGCGCCCAGCTCGGCGTAAGCAGGACAACAGTGCGAAAGGTGCTGGCAGGAATGTCCGCACGTGGAATCATCGTATCTGAAGCGCACAGGCGGATCGTCCGTGAGCAACCGCTGCCGATAGAACGCTATCCACGCGAAGAGACCTTGGCGATTTCGGAACAGGTCGAAACAAGCTTCATGGACTGGATGTTGCGCGGTGATGCGTGCCCGGGCACAGAAATCAACGAGGCGGAACTAGCTCGTAGGTTCGGCGTCGCAACAACGATCGTCCGTGAGTTTCTCAATCGATTTCAGAAATATGGGCTGATCGAGAAACGCCCCAACGCAGGCTGGGTCTTCAAAGGGTTCACAGCGAGTTTCGCACTCGAACTGTTTGAGATCAGAGAAATGTTCGAAATGCGTTCGGCGCGGCTGTTCGCGGCCCTGCCCGACAGCTCGCCGGTCTGGAAGCAGCTCCACTCTACGCGGAGCGCACATTTGGAACTGCTCGCCGATATCGACTCCCGGTATCAGGATTTCTCGGAATTGGACAGCCGGTTTCACCGGCTGATTACGGCAGTTGCACCAAACCGATTCATTGAAAGCTTCCAAGACGTGATCGCCATGGTGTTTCACTATCACTATCAGTGGAACAAGCGTGATGAACGGGCGCGGAACGAGGTCGCCATCAGGGAACATCTTGCGCTCATCGAAGCCCTCGAAAGCCGCAATATCGCGTTGATCGATCACGCCTGTCGGTTGCATCTGACGTCTGCTCGCGAAACTTTGCTTTATTCGATCGCATGATCGGGTTGCAGGCAGATTTAGGCGGCCCAGGTGGTTCACAGCAGCCAGTTACGGCCGCTCGGCCGTTCCTGAAGTTACTTTAGCCCCAGCCTTCAATTCCCTGAGGCGCCGATCACGGCAGGCAATGATTGCCCGGTCGATGATCAGACCCGGGGCGAGATGATCCTCGAAGACCATGTCGACCTCGATCACCTTGGCCTTCTGCGCCAATTGCTCCGCCTTGCCGTGATGACCGGAGAGGCGAACGAAATCCTTTGAGGTGGTGACGATCAGGAGGTCCTGGCGTTCGGCCGTCATCAGGATATCGTCGATCTCCTCCTCGGTCAGGTGTTCGTGGTCGCCGAAGGTCTTGGCGACCGTGATCTCGGCGCCGCGCGATTCGACGGTGCGGAAGAATTTGGCGGGATCGGCGATACCGGCGAAGGCAAGCACCTTGATGCCGGCAAGCCTGTTGTCGCCGCGTACCTTCAGCGATGCGGTGAAATAGGGCTTTGCCGCGCGTGCCGCCATGCGGACGATGCCATCGGCAGCATTACCGCCGCCTACCTTCAGCAGTGCCGTCGCCGAACTCAGCTGCTGGCGGATCGGCGCGCGGACCGGGCCGGCCGGCACGATATGGCCGTTGCCAAGGCCGCGCGTCGCGTCGATGACGAGCAGCGCATAGTCGATCGCCAGCCGGGCGCTCTGAAACCCGTCATCCATGATGATGAGGTCGGCGCCTTCCGCGACCAAGCGCCGAGCACCGTCGACACGCCGGCGGGAAATCACCGTTAGCGCCTCCTGGGCGAGCAAAAGCGGTTCATCGCCGACGGCGACCGCCCGGTGATGATGGGGATCGACCACCGTCGTCACGTCGAGCGAGCCGCCGTAACCTCTGCTGAGAAAGCCGGGCTTCAGGCCTTTCGCCTTGGCGGCGCGGGCGAGCGTCAGCGCCGTCGGCGTCTTGCCGGCGCCGCCGACGGTGAAATTGCCGACACAGATGACGGGAACGGAAACCGAAGCGCGGCGCGCATGGGCCATGCGATGGCCGGCGATACGGCCGTAGAGAAAGGACAGCGGCGCCAGCAGCCAGGCGCGCCAATCGGCTTTCCTCCACCAGAACGGCGGCGCTTCTGAAATCATTTTGCCGTCCCGCTCCCCGCCCGGCCAGAGAATTCGTTTTCCCGGCGGGATTGAGAGGTTAAAATCGATGAAAATGCAAGACTTTACGATCAGGCCGGCTGCAGATCGGGCAGCAACGTCTCAAGGGCGGTGATATCGTCGAGCACATGATCGGCCGCCGCGGCAAGTGAATCGCGCGAGCCGGTTCCCGTCAACACGGCGATCCTAAGTCCCGTGCCGGCATTCAGGCCCATGTGCAGATCGTGGTTGTTGTCGCCGACCATGGCGACCTCGGATGGCAAAAGCCCGGTCGCAGCGCAGAAGCCGAGCACCATGCCCGGCTCCGGCTTGACGCCGAAGCCGCTGTCGTAGCCGGCGATATAATCGACATAGCGGGCGAAACCGAAGCGCTCCGCCGTCTGGCGGATGGAGCGCTCATTGTCGCTGGAGGCAACGCCGAGCTTGAAACCGCGCCGATGCAGCCTTGCGAAAAAGCCGGCAAGGTCGGTCACCGGCACGGAAAATTCAGCGGCGCCGGAAAAGAGGTCGTCGAGACGGATCGTCAATTCCCCGATATCGATCATCGATCCGGCGGCGACGAGCCCCTCGGCGATCTGCCTTGTATTGCCGGCGGCGAGCAGGCTGTCGGGAACGATATGGCCGCTCACCGGATCCATGCCGCAGGCAGACAGCAGCCGGTCGGCCAGAAGTGGGTCGCCCTCAGCGGCGATGCGGGCAAGCTCGCGATTGACCGGCAGCCAGCTCTCGTCATAGTCGAGCAGCGTGCCGTCCTTGTCGAAGAGGATGCCTTTGATATGCGCCGGGCCCGACATCGCGTCTCCTCAGACCTGGGCCGCGGCCTTGGGCAACAAACGCGCCTTGACCGTCAGCGGATTGATATAGGGTTCGAGCCCCTTCACCGTCGCCGATAGTGCGCCCCGCATCTCGTGCACGGTGGCGACGCCGGCCTCGATCATGGTACGGCGGGCTTCATCATTGGTCAGCAGGTAATGCACGCCCTTGGCCAGCATTTCGGTATCGCGCACCATGCGGGCGCTGCCGCTGCGGGCGAGCTTCTGATAGGCCTCGCGGAAATTCTGCACATTGCCGCCGGAGAGGATGGCGCAGCCGAGCATGGCAGGCTCCAACGGGTTCTGACCACCCTCGGCAAAGAGCGAGCGGCCGACGAAAGCGATTTCGGTCAGACGGAGATAAAGCCCCATTTCGCCGATCGTATCGCCAAGGAAAACATCGACATCGGCCGACAGGACATCGTCACGGGTGCGGCGGGCGACCTTCAGTCCCTGCTTGACCAGCGCCGCCTCGATCTCGTCGCTGCGCTCGGGATGGCGGGGCACGATGATCGTCAATTGACGATCGCGCTCCTTCAGGGCGCGATGGACGATGCCGGCGGCATTCTCCTCGCCGTCGAAGGTGGAGATCGCCGCCCAGGTCTTGCGATCGCCGATCTGCTTCCTGTAGCGGGAGAAGACAGCGCTGTCATAAGGCGGGGCGTCGGTATCGACCTTCAGATTGCCCGAGGTGATGACGGGAACGGCACCGAGATTGCGGAACCGCTCGGCATCGACATCGGATTGGGCAATGACGAGGGCGAGGTTTTCGAACAAGGCCTCCGCAATCGACGGGCGGCGGCGCCAGCGGGCAAAGGAGCGGTCCGACATGCGGGCATTGACCAGGATCTGCGGGATGCGGCGACGGCCGAGCTCCAGCACCGTCGCCGGCCAGATCTCGGATTCGGCGATAATGGCGCAATCGGGCTGCCAATAGTCGAGGAAGCGGCTGACGGATGGTTTCAGATCCAGCGGCACATATTGATGGATCGCCTCCTGGCCGAGGCGCTCGGCGGCGAGCCTGGCGGAGGTGATGGTGCCGGTGGTCAGGATGACATGGATCTCGCGGCGGCGGATTTCGCGGATCAGCGGAATGACGGCATTGGTTTCGCCGACACTTGCAGCATGGAACCAGACGAGCGGGCCTTGCGGCCGGTTGGCGCTCGGATAGCCGAAGCGTTCCAGGCGGCGCGCCCGGTCTTCCTTGCCCTTGGCCGTGCGGTAGGTCAGATAGAGGCCGACGACCGGTGAGGCCACGGTTCCCGCCAGACGGTATGTGCTCAGACCGAGCCGCGCCATCCGGGAGCTCATCGCGCCAGCCTCCGACCCAAGACGATCGACATCAAACCCATTCCCTTATTATCGTTGCGGCCGGAATGGCCGATCAATTTGTTCAGAATGCGTCAAACGATCCGGATCGACGGGCGCCCGATGCACGAAGGCCCGTTCGGCTGGCGGCGGCTGCCGAGGTCAGTTGCCCCCAGCCTTTTGATGCGGATCGAGCAGACGGTGCATGTGGACGATGAAATAGCGCATATGCGCATTGTCGACCGTCTGCTGCGCCTTCGCCTTCCAGGCCGTCAGCGCCGAGGCATAGTCGGGAAAAATGCCGACGATATCGAGACCGTCCAGATCACGGAACTGGACGTCTTCGAGGCTTTCCAGTTCGCCGCCAAAAACGAGGTGCAAAAGCTGCTTCTTGTCACCGGAGTCAGTCATTTTCTTGTTCTCTTTCTGCCGAATTCCTCCGCCACCTCATCTGCGGGATTTTGACGGAAACGTCAACCGTCTCCTCGCCCGGCAAAAGCCGTTAGAAACTCATCGATCCGGGCCGTCGGCGCCGCACAGAGCACCTTATGGGTGACGTCCGCCCTATTATAGACGATCGGCTTGCCGTCGAGATCGACGAGGCGGCCACCGGCGCAGGCCAGAACGAGATCAGCGGCGGCAAGGTCCCAGTCGTGCGAATTGCCCTTGACGAAGGTGGCTTCGAGGCGGCCGTCCGCCACCATGGCGATGCGATAGGCGAGCGATGGAATATATTTTTCGCGCCTCACGCGGTCACGGAACGCCGGCGGAAACGTCCTCAACAGGTCTTCGCCGACCGCAAGCCGGCTCACCTTGTCCGGCCCGGCGGCGGAAACGGTGAAGGGCACGCCGTTCTTCAGCGCCACGCCGCCATCGACCGCTTCGTAGAGCTCTTCGAGCGCGGGCGCATAGAGCACACCGGCGACCGGGCGACCGCGATGCACGACCGCGACGCTGACGCACCAGACCAGCTGCCCACCGAGGAAGGCGCGGGTGCCGTCGATCGGATCGACGATGAACAGCGTCTCGCACGAGAGGCGGTCAGCATCGTCCTCGGTTTCCTCCGACAGCCAGCCATAATCCGGCCGCGCCTTGCGCAGGATCGTTTCAAGCGTCTTGTTGGCGGCGAAATCGGCGGCGCTGACGGGAGAGCGGTCGCCGTTCTTCCACCAGACCTCGGGAGACTGGTTGAAGAAGCCGAAGGCGACCGCGCCGGCCTCCTTGGCAGCATCGGCGATCAAGGCGAGATCGCTCTGCCAACGCAGCTTTTCGCTATCGCTCATCCGTCAACCCATTTCCTGCCGCCCGCTTCTCACTGTCCGGCGAGCGTCATGCCTTCGATCGCGAAGGTCGGAGCCGCGACGCCGAACTTGCGGTCGATGTCATTTGCCGGCGTCAGGCGCATGAACATGTCCTTGAGGTTCGAGGCAATCGTCACCTCGGACACCGGGAACGTAAGTTCGCCGTTCTCGATCCAGAAGCCGGTGGCGCCGCGGCTATATTCGCCGGTGATCATGTTGACGCCGTGGCCGATCAGTTCGGTGACGTAAAAACCGTTGCCGGTGCTGCGGATCAGCTCCTCCGGCGAGATCTCGCCCGGCTCAAGGGCAAGGTTGGTGGAAGACGGCGTGACGGCGCTGCCGCCGCGCACGCCGCGGCCATTGGTCCGCAGGCCGAGTTCGCGGGCCGTCGAGGTCGAGAGGAACCAGTGCTTCAGGACACCGTCTTCGATCATGACAAGCCGCTCGCCGGACACGCCCTCACCGTCGAAGGGACGCGAGGAAGGCCCGCGCACGATCAGCGGATCGTCGGTGATCGACAGCCCTGACTTCAGCACCTGCTGACCCATCCTGTCGCGCAGGAAGCTGGTCTTGCGGGCGACGGCGGCACCGTTGATCGCACCGGCGATATGGCCGACGAAACCGCGGGCGACGCGCGGATCAAAGACGACCGTGACATTCTTGCCAGTCGGCACCTGGCGCGGATTGACACGCTTGACCACCCGTTCGCCGGCCCGGCGGCCGATTTCGGCGGGATCGTCGAGTTCGGCGTAATAAAGCCGGCTGTCGAAATCATAGTCGCGCTCCATGCCGGTGCCTTCGCCTGCGATGACGCTGACGGAGTTGCCGAAACGGGAGGCCATGTAACTGCCTTGGAAACCGTGCGATGTGGCGAGAACGAGGCCGCCCATGCCGGCCGACGCGCCGGCGCCGGAGGAATTGGTGACGCCCGTGACTTCAAGAGCTGCCGTCTCGGCGGCAAGAGCCGCCTCGCGCAACATCTCCGAGGAGACTTCGGTGGCATCGAGCAATTGCAGGTCGGGATAGGACTTGGCAAGGTTCGCCTCGTCCGCCAGGCACGCATACGGGTCTTCCGGGGAAACCTTGGCCATGGCGACGGCCCGTTCGGCCAGCGCCTGGAGATCGAAGCCCGGATTGGCCGAAACGCTGGCGACGCGCTTGCCGATGAAGACGCGGAGCGAAAAATCGTCGCTTTCCGACGATTCTGTCCCCTCGACCTTGCCAAGCCGGACGCTGACCGATTGCGAGCGAGAGCGAACGACGACGGCGTCGGCAGCGTCGGCGCCCGCCTTCCTTGCCAGATCGATCAATTGACTTGCGCGGGAAAGAAGTGTCGAGGAATCGATTTCAGAGGACATGATTTGGCCTTTCCTTCGGCATCCATTTATTGTGCACTCTCCCTGGCATCAAGGCCGCCGCCGCCGATTCTTTGTCAGGGCTGCCAGGATGTTTCCCGCCGTCGAAAGAAATTGCCAGCATGTCAGCGCCCAACGACCTTTTTTCCGAAACGATCCTGCTGCTCGGCGGCGCGGTGGTCGCCGCGCCGATCTTCAAGAAGCTCGGGCTCGGAACGGTGCTCGGTTACCTCGCCGCCGGCATCGTCATCGGCCCCGTCTTCCACGGCATCACCGATGGCGAACAGATCCTTGCCGTGGCCGAGCTCGGCGTCGTCTTCCTGCTCTTCATCATCGGCCTGGAGTTGAAGCCAAGCCGGCTCTGGCAGATGCGGCGCGATATCTTCGGTCTCGGCACGGCGCAGGTGGTGGTAACAGGGCTGGCGCTGACCGCGCTCGCCTGGTTTTCCGAAGTTCTGGATTGGCGCGGCAGCATCGTCGCCGGTTTCGGGCTGGCGCTGTCCTCGACGGCCTTCGCCATGCAGATCCTCGAGGGCGACGGCGACGTCAACACGCGATACGGGCAGCGTTCCTTCTCGATGCTGCTGTTCCAGGACCTGGCGATCGTGCCGCTCTTGGCGCTGATCACCGTTCTCGACGGCAGCGGCAAGGGCAGCAATACGCCGCTCACCGATTTTGCCGTGGCCGTCGGTGCGGTGGCGGCGATGATCGTCATGGGGCGCTACCTGCTGACGCCGCTCTTCCAGATCATCGCCCGCACCGGCGCGCGCGAGGCGATGATCGCGGCGGCGCTCTTTGTCGTCATGGGATCGGCAAGCCTGATGCAGCTTGCCGGGCTGTCGATGGCGATGGGGGCCTTCCTGTCCGGGGTGATGCTGGCCGAATCCTCCTACCGGCACGAACTCGAGGCCGATATCGAGCCTTTTCGCGGCGTACTGCTCGCCATTTTCTTCATCGCCGTCGGCCTGTCGCTGCAGCTCGGCGTTCTCGTCGACAACGCGCTCTTTGTTATCGTCACTGTGCCGATCGTCATGGCCGTCAAGGCGATCATTATCTACGGGCTCTGCCGGATTTCGGGATCGCCGCACAATGACGCAATCCGCATTGCTTTCCTGTTGCCGCAAGGCGGCGAATTCGGCTTCGTGCTCTTTACCACCGCGGGCGTCGTCGGATTGATGTCGACGAGCACCGCATCGCTGCTGGTGGCGATCGTCACGCTGTCCATGGCGCTGACGCCGATCGGCGCGGCGCTGTCGAAGCGGCTGCTCAACGGCGATGAACAGGAGGAGCTGGACGAGGATTTCGAAGGCGCCGGCGCCGACGTGCTGATGGTCGGCTTCTCGCGTTTCGGCCAGATCGCCGCCCAGATCCTGCTTGCCGGCGGGCGCAGCGTCACCGTCATCGATTTTTCCGCCGACCGTATCCGCCAGGCTTCCTCCTTCGGCTTTCGCATCTATTTCGGCGACGGCACCCGCAAGGACGTGCTGCGCTCGGCGGGCATCGACCGCGCGAAGATCGTGCTCGTCTGCACCCAGAAGAAGGAGATCACCGACAAGGTGGTGGAGCTGGTGCAGGCCGATTATCCGCAGACGCGCCTCTACGTACGCTCCTACGACCGCATCCATTCGATCGAACTGCGCAACAAGGGGATCGATTACGAGCTGCGCGAGACACTGGAATCGGGCCTGCTGTTCGGAAGGCGGACGCTGGAGGCGCTCGGCGTCTCCGAAACCGACGCTTATGAAATCGGCGAGGACATCCGCAAGCGCGACGAGGCGCGGCTCGCCCTGCAGGTCTCCGAGGGGCTCCAGGCGGGGCGCGACATGCTGTTTTCCCACCCTGTCCGTCCCGAACCGCTGGTCAAGCCGAAGCGCGCCGCCGATCCTTTCGAGGATGATCCGCTGGCCGGAATCACGGATGCGACGGCGGACGCATAAATCAAATCCGCAGGCGCGACGCTCGAGCGGATCGACAAGCGGAAGGCACGGAGGTTACTGCCAGAATCTGTCAGCATGCCTCTCTAGGGTCCTCCTGACCGACACACAGGAGGCTAACATGATCGACAGCAACAGCATTCTGCTTTTCGTAACCGACGCGCCGAAGAGCGCCAGCTTTTATGCGCGGCTGCTCGGGCAGGATCCCGTCGAAGCCAGCCCGACCTTCGCCATGTTCATTCTGCCTTCGGGGCTGGCACTCGGACTGTGGGGCAAGGCGGGCGTCGAGCCTGCTCCGGCTGCGGCGGGCGGCGGCTGCGAGGTCGGTTTCAAGGTTGCGACAGCAGACATGGTTGATAGGCTCCACACCGAATGGCAGGACAAGAGCGCGCCGATCCTTCTGCCGCCGACCAACCTCGATTTCGGCCGTAGCTTTGTCGCGGCCGATCCCGACGGGCATCGTCTGCGCGTCTACAACGTGGCGGAGGACTGAGCCATGTCGCGCAGCTGGATCGCTGTCGCATCAGCAAACCATGTCCGCATCGGACGCAAAGCCGGGTTCATGCAAGTCTGTCACGGCAAGGCCGCTCCGCTTAAGCGGAGCGCGCCAGGCGACCGCGTCATCTACTATTCGCCGACCGAAACCTTTGGCGGCACCGATCGCCTGCAGGCGTTCACGGCCATTGGCATGATCGAGGAAAAGGAGGCATATCAGGTGGAGGTTCACCCGGGCTTCCGCCCCTGGAGACGGGATGTCGCCTGGTGGCGAGCCACGGAAGCACCCATCCGGCCGCTGCTCGGTCGGCTATCTTTCACCAGCGATCGGGCTGGCTGGGGATATCGACTGCGCTTTGGTCTCTTCGAAATCGACAATGATGATGCCGAGCTCATAGCCGAAGCAATGTTCTCTGAACCGCTCGCTCATGTCGCGCGGACGCGAACAACGGTGCCCATGCAAGGTTCTTTAGCGTTTTAGCCGCGCTTCGATCTCGCGGTCGAGGGCGAATTTCAGGTCGTCCTTGACGCCGACGGACATGGCAAGCACTTCGCGGGCTTTGAGGAAATCCATGACGCCGGTGCGGCCGACCGTCGGGCGCAGGAAGATATGCGGCTGGCAAAGCTTCAGCTTCAGGGAGATCGCCGTCTGCATCATCAACTGGCCGGAACCGAAGATGCTTTCCATGCGGTTCGGGATATGGGTGCCGTCGCCTTCCGGGGCGCCGACGACGTCGATGCCGACGACGATGTCGGCAAGATCCATCAGGCATTCATAAGGGACCGGATTGCTGATGCCACCATCGATCATTACGCGGCCGCGCAGGCGCACCGGCATGAAAACGGCGGGGATGGAAGACGAGGCGGCGAGTGCCGGAAACAGCTCGCCCTCTTCGATGATCACCTCGTTCTGACCGTAATAATCTGTCGTGATGACCTTCATCGGCACCAGCAGATCTTCAAATCGGGCCGGCAGCTCGGAGGGCAGGAAGGCTTTCAGTATCCGTTCCAGATTGAACTGGCCGATGCGGATGCCCTTGGCCACCGCATCGCGCACCGTTGTCGGTCGCATCCCCCAGATGCGGGCAACGACGGCCGTCTTGTTGCCGACGGTTGCCAGCGCATGTTCGCGAATTTCGGCGCCGGACATGCCGGCGGCCATGCCGGCCCCCATGATGGCGCCGATCGACGAACCCGCAATTGCAACCGGGCGGATCCCGAGTTCGTCAATGGTTTCAATGACATGGATATGTGACAGGCCGCGCGCGCCGCCGCCGCCGAAGGCAACCGCGACTGTCGGCAAATCGCTGATCGCAGGCAGTTTCGGACTGATGATCTCTGCCTGCTGCACGCCCCGCCCCTGCGCCTATTGCGGCTGATATCGGAAGAAATGCACCCTCGTATCGCCAAAGATGCGGCTTTCGAGGAAAACATAGGAAGGGTGGACCGAAACGACAATGTCGGCGCGCTCTTCGAGCACCGCGATCGCCCCCGGCCGCAGCCAGCCGCCGATGGCGGCCGCCGCCATCGCCTTCTCGCCGAGGCCTTTGCCATAGGGCGGGTCGGCAAAGAGCACATCGAAAGGCTCGAGATTGCCGACGCTGCCGAGATTGGTCGCATCGCGGCGCAGGATGCGGGTGCGTCCGTGCAGGCCGAGCGCATCGATGTTTTCCCAGAGCAGCGCCCTGCCCTCGATGCTGTTTTCGACGAAGAGCGCGTGGCGACAGCCGCGAGAGACGGCTTCGAGGCCGACGGCGCCGGTGCCGGCGAAAAGATCGAGGATCCGGGTGCCGTCGACGCATTCCGGATAGGCATGGCTCAATATATTGAACAGGCTCTCGCGTGTCCGGTCGGCGGTCGGCCGGATCTCGTTGGATTTTGGCACGGCGAGAGGCCGTCCGCGAAACTCACCGCCGACGATCCGCACCGCGCGTCATTCCCTTTCCTCGAGCACCACCTCTGGACGGACCGCCCGCGGGCCTGTCACCGCCCGGCCTTTCACCGCCTGGCTTGGTGCCCTTCGGTTTGCCGGAAAACTTCTTGGGTCCGCCGGACCCGGCGCCAAAGCTCTTGCCGCGCGGCTTATCGCCCGAAGGCTTGCCGCTCACAGCCTTGTCGCCGAACGACCGTTCGCCGCGCGGACGCTCGGAGCGACCCTCGCTAGCGAAGCTTCTGGCTGTCCGCGGGCGCTCGTCACCCTCCTCTCGCGCCTTGCGATCGCCACGCGGCTTGCCGGCGAAAGGTCGATCGCCCCGCGATGGCCGATCGCCGAAGGGGCGGTCGCTGCGCGGACGCCCAGAACGGCCCTCGCCGGTGGAGACTCTGGCGGCACGAGGACGTTCGTCACCATCCGCACGGGGCTTGCGATCGCCGCGCGGCTTGTCGCCGAAAGGCCGGTCGCCGCGCGATGGGCGATCGCCGAAGCCGCGGTCTTCGCGAGCGGGACGATCCCCGAACGAGCGCTGGCGGCCGAAGCCTTCGACCTCATCCTTGCGGCGGGGCTGCTCGCTCGAACGGATCCATTCACCGTCCTCTTCCCGCACACGGTTGATCGGCGTGCGCGGGCGATCCTCGATGCGATCGAAAGCATTGGTCTTTGCCGCCGGCTGCTCGCCGCGCCGGCGCGCAGTCTGCGCATTCTTGGCGGCCTTGGCCGCCGCCTTCTCGCCGAGAGGCCGGGCGCCGGGCGCCATCCAGACATTGGCGCTGCGGCGCTGGCCGAGCGGCTGGGCGCGCTTCGGCTTGTCTTCATCCCTGCGGCCGCCGTCGCGGCGATCGTCGTCTCTGCGCCCGCCGTGGCGGTCGTCACGTTTGGTGTCGAGGCGGCTCAGCGCCCGCTCACGCTTGTCCTCCTGGCGCCGCGGCCGTTCGCGCTTTTCCGGCGCCGCCGGTGCCGCGGCCTGTTCCTCTTCCTCGGCGGCGACAGCCGGGGCGTTGTAGATCGGCGCGTCGAAATTCGCCTTGGCTTCCTCGATCAGGCGCGGGCCGAGCTGGTCACGCAATGTGCGGCCGCGCACCTCGACGACCTGGCCTTCCGGCAAATCGCCGAGCTGGAACGGCCCATAGGAAATGCGGATCAGACGGTTGACGTCGAGACCGAGAGCGCCGAGCACATTCTTGATTTCGCGGTTCTTGCCTTCGCGAAGGCCCATGGTGATCCAGACGTTTGAGCCCTGGGTGCGGTCGAGGGTTGCCTCGATCGATCCATAGAGCACGCCGTCAACGGCGATGCCGTCCTTCAACTTGTCGAGCGCTTCCTGATCGATCTCGCCATGCGCGCGGACGCGGTAGCGCCTCAACCAACCGGTCGCCGGCAGTTCGAGGGCGCGGGCGAGGCCGCCGTCATTGGTGAGCAGCAGCAGGCCTTCGGTGTTGATGTCGAGCCGGCCGATCGACATGACGCGCGGCAGCTCTTCCGGCAGGTTGTCGAAGACGGTCGGACGGCCTTCCGGATCGGCATTGGTGGTCACGAGGCCCGCCGGCTTGTGATAGAGCCAGAGCCTGGTGCGCTCGATGCCACGGATCGGTACACCGTCGACCTCGATGCGGTCGGCAAGTGTGACGTTGACGACGGGGGTTTCGAGAACCGTGCCGTTCAGCGTCACACGGCCTTCCATGATCATGCGCTCGATGTCGCGGCGGGAGGCGACGCCTGCGCGCGCCATCACCTTGGAAATGCGCTCGGCCTTGGTGTCGCTTTCGGCTTCGGCCGCCGCCGGGCGCGCGGCCGCGGCCTTCGGACCGGCTTTCGGCCTGATATCCCGTGAAAGGGGCTTTGCGCCCGGGCGTTTTGGCTTGTCTTTGGGTGTCATTTGCTGTTTGCCTGCCTTTTGGGCCTGTCTATCAGGTCACGCATCTGCGGTTAAGTGGAAATTCTTGCGATCGTGAAGACAAATCGTTTCATGGAGATGGCGCTTGAAGAAGCGCGCGCCGCAGGAGTACGCGGCGAGGTGCCGATCGGCGCGGTCGTCGTTGTCGACGATATCGCCGTTTCACGCTCGGGAAACCGCACGCGCGAACTCAAAGACGTCACCGCGCATGCCGAAATCGCCGCAATCCGGCTCGCCTGCGAGACGCTTGGGCAGGAGCGCCTTGTCGGCGCCGATCTCTATGTGACGCTCGAGCCTTGCACCATGTGCGCGGCAGCCATCTCGTTTGCGCGCATCCGCCGGCTCTATTACGGCGCCGAGGATCCGAAGGGCGGCGCCGTCGACAATGGCGTGCGATTCTATGCACAACCGACCTGCCATCACGCTCCCGAGGTCTATTCCGGCATCAACGAGGTGCAGTCGGCCGAGATCTTGCGGCGATTCTTTGTGGAACGGAGAGAGGCGCCGTAGTGCTCAGTGCCCGCCGCCATCTTCGGCTTTTGCGCTGATAGCTGCCCCTCAGCCTAACCCTTTCCCCGCTCGCGGGGCGAGGGGAGGTGCCCTGCGAGACGCTGGTGAGGAACGAAGACGGTGTGGCATGTCCGTTCGCCCCGCGAGCGGGGTCCGAAGGACGGGCGAGGCCCGTGGCCCGACGCCGGTCGGTGGCGGCAGCCGGATGAGGGGCTGCCATCGCCGATCTCCTGCGGCGGCGCTAAGCGCTCGGAAAACCGCTACTGCAGGAAGTTCCACCACTGCTTGCCGGAATTGGCGATTGCCGCATCCTTCTTGCGCTTCTTCTGCTTCTTGAGCTCGGGCTCGCCGACGTCGTCGAGCTTTGCCGGATCGTCGACGGTGCGGTAACCGGGCGGCGGATCGGAAATATAGCGGCGCTGATCGAGGTATGAGCCCTTCTGCAGGGCGCGGGCCTCGCGATAGGCCTGGGTCTGGGCTTCGGTCGTGCGCCGGCCGCCTTCGATGGCGGAGCTCGCCAGCGGCGAGCGGTAATTCGGGTTGTCCGAATTGGCGTCAGCCTCGGAAACGAGGCGGGCGCGGGTCTCCTCCGGCGATTCAAGCCATTGCGGATTGTCCTTGTTGGCCACCGTCGGCTGCGGCGCGATAAGGGTCTCGCGCTGCCCCTCAGCCGGCAGCACCAGCGTCGGACGCGGCGTATATTTGACGCCCTTGTTCTTCGGGTCGGGCCCGGTCAGCGACACGGACTGGCCGAGATCGTCGGTCAGCTGCTCCATGGCCGTCTTGTCGGTGCCGTAGGTCGGGCTGCTGGCGCAGCCGGACACCAGGGAGCATCCCACCATGACAACAGACAGGCAGGCGCCTACACGGAACCAATGCGTTGCGAACATGAAAACCCTTCCAGCCACCGGTGCAATCGTCGCCCTACCGGACAACCGTCCCCCTGACGCAAAAATCCGGCCATTTTCAGGCAGCTTTTACCGGATGAACGCCTCGAAGGCAATTCACCCGGCAAATATCTTCAGGCGCGGATGCCGAGTTCGCGCAATGCGGCGGCGTCGCGCGCCGAGACGTCGGGATACTCCGGATCGGAACCGACATCGGTGGTGATGCGCCAGGAACGCGCGCATTTGACGCCTTCGGCAAGCCTCGGCACGACGGCAACATCAGGCACCTCGGCAAGACGGAAGGCGTCGGCCGGGCCGGCATCCGTCTTGATCGTGATGCCAGAGGTGATGCAGACTTCGCTGAAGTCCTGGCCCTCGAGCGCCTTGCAAAGCGCCGCGTCGGCGACATGCACGACCGGAGCCGCCTCGAGCGAGGAACCGATGCGCTTGTCCTTGCGCTCGATTTCGAGCGCGCCGGTCACGACGCTGCGGATTGCGCGGATCTTCCTCCACTTCTCGGCCAACGCATCGTTGCGCCATTCCTTTGCGACCGGAGCGAACTGCTCCAGATGCACCGAGATGGCCGAGGGATTGCGCGAGAGCCATGCCTCTTCCATGGTGAAGGGCAGCATCGGCGCAAGCCAGGTCACCACGCAATCGAAAATCATGCGGATGACATAAAGCGCCGAGCGGCGGCGAAGGCTGGAGGGCGCATCGCAATAGAGCGCATCCTTGCGAACGTCGAAGTAGAAGGCCGAGAGCTCGACATTGGCAAAGTCGATCAATGCGCGGGCGATCTTCTTGAAGTCGAAGGCATCATAGTTCTCGCGCACGAGCTGGTCGAGCTCGGAGAGACGGTGCAGCATCAGTTGCTCCAGCTCCGGCAGATCGGCAAGCGCAATGACCTCGCCCTTGTCGTGGGCGAGCGTGCCGAGCATCCAGCGGATGGTGTTGCGCAGTTTGCGATAGGCGTCGACATTGGTCTGGATGATCGTCTTGCCGACGCGGAGATCATCGGCATAGTCCGAGGTCATCACCCAGAGACGCAGGATATCGGCGCCGGCATCCTTCATCACTTCCTGCGGGGCGGTGACGTTGCCCTTCGACTTCGACATCTTCTCGCCCTTCTCGTCCATGGTGAAACCATGGGTGAGGACGGCGTTATAGGGCGCGCGGCCGCGGGTGGCGGCCGATTCCAGGAGCGAGGAATGGAACCAGCCGCGATGCTGATCAGACCCTTCGAGATAAAGGTCGGCCGGCCATTTCAGGTCGGGGCGGTCTTCCAGTGTGAAGGTGTGCGTCGAGCCGGAGTCGAACCAGACGTCGAGGATATCCATGACCTGCGTCCACTTGGCCGGATCATGCTCGTTGCCGAGGAAGCGCTCCTTGGCGCCTTCGGCGAACCAGGCGTCTGCGCCCTCTGCGTCGAAGGCATTGAGGATGCGCTGGTTGACGGCCTCGTCCTTCAGGACTTCGCCCTGCTCATTCACGAAGACGCAGATCGGCACGCCCCACGCTCTTTGACGGGAAAGCACCCAATCCGGGCGCTGCTCGATCATCGCGCGCAGACGGTTCTGGCCAGCGGCCGGCACGAAGCGGGTGTCATCGATCGCGCTCAGCGCCCGATTGCGCAGCGTCGTCCCATCCGACAGCGTCTTGTCCATATAGACGAACCACTGCGGCGTGTTGCGGAAGATCACCGGTTTTTTGGAGCGCCAGGAATGCGGATATTGGTGCTTCAGACGGCCGCGGGCAAAGAGCGCGTTCCGATCGATCAGCGCCTTGATGACGCGATCATTGGCATCGCCCTTCTTGCCGTTGTCGTCGATCACGCGTGCGCCTTCCAGACCGGGGGCATCGGCCGTGTAGAAGCCGCCGTCGTCGACCGGAAACGGGATCTTGGTCTCGATGCCGCGCGCCTCGATCTCACGGGCATGCGCCATCCAGACGTCAAAGTCTTCGCGGCCGTGGCTCGGCGCCGTGTGCACGAAACCGGTACCGGCATCGTCAGTGACATGATCGCCCTCGAGCAGCGGGACTTCGAACTCGTAACCGCCGTCGAGGCCTCTAAGCGGATGCGCGCAGGTGATGCCGGCGAGATCGGCAGCCGTGACGTCGGCGAGACGCTTGTACTGCAGCTTTGCCTTGGCAAAAGATTCTTCAGCCAGCTTGTCGGCGAAGATCAACCTTTCACCCGGGCGCGGGCCGAAATCGTTCTCGGCGGCCGTGACTTCGTAAAGGCCGTAGGCGACACGTGAGGAATAGGCGATCGCGCGGTTGCCGGGGATCGTCCAGGGCGTGGTCGTCCAGATGACGACGAAGGCATCCTTGAGGCTCTCCGAGCCCTTCGCGACCGGGAACTTCACCCAGATCGTGTCGCTTTCATAATCGTGGTATTCGACCTCGGCTTCGGCAAGCGCGGTGCGCTCGACGACCGACCACATGATCGGCTTGGAGCCGCGGTAGAGCTGGCCGCTTGCGGCGATCTTCAGCAGTTCACCGGCGATACGGCTTTCCGCATGGAAGTTCATCGTCAGATACGGGTTTTCGAAGTCGCCGACGATGCCGAGGCGCTGGAACTCGTCGCCCTGGACCTTGATCCACTTCTCGGCATAGGCGCGGCACTCGCGGCGGAACCCGATCATCGCCGCCGGCTCGCTCAGGTCGGGCTTGGCCTTGCCCTTGGCGCGATAGTTCTCCTCCTCGATCTTCCATTCGATCGGCAGGCCGTGGCAATCCCAGCCGGGCACGTAGTTGGCGTCATAGCCGCGCATCTGGAACGAACGGTTGATGACGTCCTTGAGGATCTTGTTCAGCGCATGGCCGATATGGATGTTGCCATTGGCGTAGGGCGGGCCGTCGTGCAGGACGAATTTCTCGCGGCCGGCGGCGGAGGCGCGCAGTTTCTTGTAGAGATCCATCTGCTGCCAGCGGGCAACGAGCTCCGGCTCCTTCTGCGGCAGACCGGCGCGCATCGGGAAATCGGTTTCGGGCAAATAGAGGGTCTTCGAGTAATCGATCTTTTCGGCGGTTTCGGTCATGTTCGACAATCGTTTTTGGCGGCCCAGGGAGGGGCGCAACGGACGTGAAAATAGGTGGCGGCGGAAGCGCCTGCTCGCAAGCGCCAAAAACCCGGACCTCCCGGCCGCTTAGCGCGCGCGGAAGGCCGGGCCGATAATTCGTATCGTGGTCGCCAGCCGAAATTTCGTCATAGCGCCGGTTCATAGGCGTTTTTGCCGGGAAAAGGAAGAGAAGAAATCGCAGGCCTGGCAACCCAGGTCAGGGCCGATTCCACCATGCGGAATATCCCGAGCCGTGACGAACTCAGGCGAAACACAGTTTCCGATCAAGTTCGCCGAGCGGCACGACGCCCGCCAGCAGCGCCCTCGCCTCCTCCTCGTCGCGTTTGATCTGGGCGACGAGCGCATCGAGGCCGTCGAATTTCAGCTCGGGCCTGATATAGCCGAAGAAGGAGACGGCGCAGCGCTGGCCGTAGAGATCGCCGCTGAAATCGAAGAGATAGGTTTCGAGCAGCGGCGCGCCGTTTTCCGTGACGGTCGGCCGGCGGCCATAGCTGGCGACGGCATCGTGGAGCATTCCGTCCTGGCGGCGGAAGCGGACGGCGTAGATGCCGGCGGCGAGTTCGGCCTCGGGCGGCAGGCGCATGTTGGCGGTGGGAAAACCGAGCTGGCGGCCGAGCTTTTCGCCGTCGATCACCTCGGCTTCGACAGTGTAGCGGTAGCCCAGCATGCCGGCCGCTTCGCTGACATTGCCGTCCTTCAGGAGCGCCCGGATGTGGCTCGAAGAGACGACGTCGGCGTTCTCGTCGCGGAAGGCATCGATCAGAGTGACGCCGAAACCATAGGTCTGGCCGGCATTCATCAGAAAGGCAGGACCACCTTCGCGACCGCGACCGAAATGGAAATCGAAGCCGGTGACGACCTCGGAGGCGCCGAGCCAATCCTTCAGGATCGAATGGATGAAATCGTCGGCCGAGCGCTGCGAAAATTCATAGTCGAAGGGATATTCGATGACCGCATTGAAACCAAGGGTTTCCAGGATGCGGGCCTTGAGCGGCGCGGGCGTCAGACGGAAGACCGGTGTCTGCGGCCGGAACACCGTGCGCGGATGCGGCTCGAAGGTCAGCACCAGGGCAGGAATGCCGCGCGCCTTGGCGATTTCGAGCGCACGGTTCAGCACCGACTGATGGCCGCGATGCACGCCGTCGAAATTGCCGATGGCGATCACCCCGCCCTTGAGATGGGCGGGCAAGGGTTCGCGGGTTTCATTGCGGTGGAAGACGGTCATCGGCTGGCTTCTCTTCATGCAAGACGCGGCATCCACCACTTCGGCGCCGCCTTCTCCCGATCGAGATAGGCGTTGAGGATCGCTTCGTCGGTCTCGCCGTTCAAGGTGTATTCCTTCGCGTGAATACCGCCGCTGATGTAGAGAAGATCGAGACCGAAATTCAAGGCGCCGCGCACATCCGTCGGCATGCCGTCTCCGATCGCCAGCACGCGGTCAATGGAAAAATCGCCGCGAAGCTCGCGGGCGGCCGCAAGCGTCGCTTCGTAGATCGGCTGGTGCGGCTTGCCGGCAATGCGGGTTTTGCCGCCTAATTGCTCGTAATAGGCGGCCATGGCGCCGGCGCAGGGGATGATGCGATGGCCACGTTCGACGACGAGGTCGGGATTGGCGCAGATCATCGGCACGTCGCGTGCCTGAAAATCCAGAAGCATATCGGTGTAATCCTCGGGCTTCTCCGTCTCGTCGTCGAAAAAGCCGGTGCAGACGAGCGATTGCGCTTCGCCCGCCGGCCGACGTTCGACGCCAATGCCTTCGAGAAGCGCCTTGTCGCGCTCGGGGCCGAGCAGAAAGACCGTCTTCGGCCCTTCTGAAATCAGCCCGCGAGTGACGTCGCCCGAGGTGACGATCCGGTCATAGGCGCTGTCGGGGACTCCGATATGGCGCAACTGCTCAACCACCTGCCAGGAAAGGCGCGGCGAATTGGTGATGAGGACGACGGCGACGCCGCTCTCACGCGCGGCTTGAAGGGCGGCGGCGGCCTTCGGAAACGGATCGACGCCGTTGTGAACCACCCCCCAGACGTCGCAGAGCACCACGTCGTAATGCGCCGATATCTGCGAGAAGTTTTCTATCCGCCTGGCCATGCCGATTTCCCGATTTGCTTCAGTCACCGGTGACATTGCAAAGGCGCAAGGCGATGGCAAGGCATTTTCTTCACCTTGGCAGACAAGAGCGCCGGCAATCCCGGCCAGAGCGAATGGCAAGGTCGGGCGACGTTGCCGAACGCAACGGTTAGAGAACATTTCAACGACAATCTCCGATAATTCACCGCCTCTTCACAATTCCGGCACAAAAATTCGTGATTGCTCTCATTGACTCCTCTCGGAGCCATCCCTAAATGCTCGAGCGCTAGCACTCACCTTAGAGGAGTGCTAACACTTATCCATGTGGACCGCTCCGGTCCGCGAATGTCATTCGATCGAGGGATTAGACAATGGCAAGCACCAATTTCCGTCCGCTTCACGACCGCGTCGTCGTTCGTCGCGTCGAGTCCGAAGAGAAGACCAAGGGCGGCATCATCATTCCCGACACCGCCAAGGAAAAGCCGCAGGAAGGCGAAATCGTCGCCGTCGGCTCCGGCGCACGTGACGAGTCCGGCAAGGTCGTGGCTCTCGACGTCAAGGCTGGCGACCGCGTTCTGTTCGGCAAGTGGTCCGGCACTGAAGTCAAGATCAACGGCGAAGACCTTCTGATCATGAAGGAAGCCGACATCATGGGCATCATCGGCTGATCGGCCGATCCGCTTTCCCGAAATGGCTGACGGGCGTTTCGCCCGAACAAATCGAATTCAGGAGTCACAAACATGGCAGCTAAAGAAATCAAGTTTGGCCGCACCGCGCGCGAAAAGATGCTGCGCGGCGTCGACATTCTCGCCGATGCAGTGAAGGTCACGCTCGGCCCGAAGGGTCGTAACGTCATCATCGACAAGTCGTTCGGCGCTCCGCGCATCACCAAGGACGGCGTTTCCGTCGCCAAGGAAATCGAACTCGAAGACAAGTTCGAAAACATGGGCGCCCAGATGGTCCGCGAAGTCGCTTCGAAGACCAACGACATCGCCGGCGACGGCACCACGACTGCAACCGTTCTTGCCCAGGCGATCGTTCGCGAAGGCGCCAAGGCCGTTGCCGCCGGCATGAACCCGATGGACCTGAAGCGCGGCATCGATCTCGCCGTTGCTGAAGTCGTCAAGGATCTCCAGGCCAAGGCCAAGAAGATCAACACTTCGGAGGAAGTCGCCCAAGTCGGCACGATCTCCGCAAACGGCGAACGTCAGGTCGGTCTCGACATTGCCGAAGCCATGCAGAAGGTCGGCAACGAAGGCGTCATCACGGTTGAAGAAGCCAAGACCGCCGAAACCGAACTCGAAGTCGTCGAAGGCATGCAGTTCGACCGCGGCTATCTCAGCCCCTACTTCGTCACCAACCCGGAAAAGATGGTCGCCGACCTCGAAGACGTCTTCATTCTCCTCCACGAGAAGAAGCTCTCGAACCTGCAGTCGATGCTCCCGGTTCTCGAAGCCGTCGTCCAGACCGGCAAGCCGCTCCTCATCATCGCTGAAGACGTCGAAGGCGAAGCCCTTGCAACGCTCGTCGTCAACAAGCTGCGCGGCGGCCTGAAGATTGCTGCCGTCAAGGCGCCTGGCTTCGGCGACCGCCGCAAGGCCATGCTCGAAGACATCGCCATCCTGACCGGCGGCACCGTCATCTCCGAGGACCTCGGCATCAAGCTCGAAAGCGTCACGCTCGACATGCTCGGCCGTGCCAAGAAGGTTTCGATCTCCAAGGAAAACACCACGATCGTCGACGGTTCGGGCGCCAAGTCCGACATCGAAGGCCGTGTTGCCCAGATCAAGGCGCAGATCGAAGAAACCACCTCCGACTACGACCGCGAGAAGCTGCAGGAACGCCTTGCCAAGCTCGCTGGTGGCGTTGCCGTCATCCGCGTCGGGGGCTCGACCGAAGTCGAAGTCAAGGAGAAGAAGGACCGCATCGACGACGCCCTCAACGCGACGCGCGCTGCCGTTCAGGAAGGCATCGTACCGGGCGGCGGCGTTGCCCTGCTCCGTTCTTCCGTCAAGATCTCCGCCAAGGGCGTCAACGACGACCAGGAAGCCGGCATCAACATAGTTCGTCGCGCTCTGCAGGCTCCGGCCCGCCAGATCGCTGAGAACGCTGGTGACGAAGCTTCGATCGTCGTTGGCAAGATCCTCGACAAGGATCAGGACAACTACGGCTACAACGCCCAGACCGGCGAATATGGCGACATGATCGGCATGGGCATCATCGACCCTGTCAAGGTCGTTCGCACCGCCCTGCAGGATGCCGCTTCCGTCGCATCGCTGCTGATCACCACCGAAGCCATGATCGCCGAGCTGCCGAAGAAGGACGCTCCGGCTATGCCGGGCGGCATGGGCGGCATGGGCGGTATGGACATGATGTGATAGGCCTCCGGCCTGTCACAACATCGTCCATGAAACCGCCCATCATTCAAAATGGTTCAGCGCGTAAAGCGCGCTGAACTGGCGGTATGGACATGATGTGATAGGCGAAAGCCGTCACTGAAATCCATTCCGGCACATCCGGAACAGGAAGGGCGGCCCTCGGGTCGCCCTTTTCTTTTCGCCAAAAATGATTCGATCCGTTGCGCGCTATTTTATGCTGCGCAGTGCGTCCGCGCTCGCGAAGCTTTCGTCAGGCTTATGTCGCCGCTCATTTCCTATGCGCGGGAGATTGCTTACGGGGGGCAGGCTTTCTCCCGCAAGCGCAGCGAAACGGGTCGAAAAGCGCTGAAACTGATCACTTCTGGCCGAAGACGCGGGGATGCCGACATTTCCCGCAACTGATGCCGATCCGAACAGCCCTTAAAAAGCCGTTGCCGTTTGTGCAAAAGCTCCTATAAATCCGCGCTGCAATTGATGCGCGCCCGGCGATGATTTTCGCCATCAGACGAGCGCGAGAAGGCGATGCCATAGTTGCGTACTCGAGAGGCTCCGGTCCGGAGACTCGAACGGCCGCAGCGATCGCCGGTGTAGGCGCGGGCATTATGCCCCTGTCCCATGATCCTGTTTCTTTGTGTTTGCCGAGCGTGCGGCGTCGGAGCCGCATCCGAACTGGGGAACGCCTTGTTTAAGATCGCCAAAGCCAATGCAGCCGTGCCCTTGATGACCGGCTCCCTGAACGACAATCATCAAAATCACCAGATGCTTGCTCAGCTGTCAGTTTCCGAAAGCTGGACCGGAGATTTTTCGACCGGCCTGATCCGTCTCGGCAAATGGAGCGCGATGCTGCACGGCATCTCCGCCGATGAATGCGGCCTGCTGAACCTGATCCGCTGCTACGATACCAAGGATCGCAGCCACGTGCTGGAGCTGTTCGAGCAGGCGGCGACGCACTGCTCCTCTTTCTGTTTTTCGACGACGATCATCACGCGGAACGGTTTCCGTCAGCCGCTGTTCTGCATGGGGGAGTCGAGCGGGCTCGAGGAGAAATACAGCGGCCGCATGGCCGGCGTCTTCATCTTTCCGCGCTTCAAGCTGCAAGACGCAACCCAGATCACAAGCTGGCAGTGAAGACCGGCGACGCGAGATAAAGGCCGCCTCCGGGCTCAGCCACTAACGTAAAACGTGGAATCGCTAAATTTGCGGTTCCCTAAGCCTATCGCGTGAACCTAACTTCACGTGGCAGGCTTTCGGGCATTGGCTTCTGATTTGGTATTCGGCGCATAGCGGGCCGCGAGAAAGCTCGTCTCGACCAGTATCGGTCACCGCGATGCGGCCGGCATGACATCAGCACCATCCCTGACATAGGTCGCGTAGCGATGGTCGCGGATCAGGCTTATCTTTTGCCCGCGCCATTCGAGCAGCATGAAATAGGAAGGACCGCCCGACGGTTCGGCCGATACCAGCAATATTTCCCGGCCTTCCAGCCAGGCCGGTTCGAGCTTGACCGGCGGATATTGGGCATAGTAGGTGAAGAACCGACCGACGTCGGCGGCACCCGAGATTTCCGGCCGTCGCGCCTGGCGAAGCCGAACGTCATCGGCCAGCAAGCGACGCAGCGCGTCCCAATCTTGGGCGTTGAAGAGCGCTGCAAAGTTCTGGGCCTCGGGACTTGGCGACGGCGCGACCTCAGACCGCACGTCGGAGATCGCGCGCAATCGCGTCCTACCGCGCGACAGATGGGCCTTGACGGCATCGACACTCAGTTCCAGCAGCGCTGCGATATCCGCAAGCGACTCTCCCAGCACATCCTTGAGGATCACCGCGCTGCGTTGCGGCACCGGCAATTCTGCAAAATGACCCAGGGCGATACTCACCGTGTCCCGCCGGATCAGCGCGTCCTCCGGGCCGACGGCGCTGATATCGGCCAGATCAAAGGCCATCTCAAGCGGCTCCGACCGGCGCGTACTGCGCTGGCGCAGGGCATCTATGGCTCGATTGTGGACGATGCGAAACAGCCACGGTCGCAGCCGCGTGCCCGGTGGGATCGAGCCGGCCGTCGCAAATACCCTGACAAACGCGTCCTGAATCACGTCCTCGCCGTCGATCACCGAACCCACCAGACGAGCAGCATAACGATGCAGTTGGGGGGCGAAGCGCGTCCGCTTCCCTGGCCAGGTCTTCGAGCAGAGTTTTCCTCTCTTCGGCCCCGAGAGCTGGGTCTTTCGTCATTCGATGACCGTCACACCCGTATCACCACGCACGGCATAGACCATGGCCTCGGCGAGGCCGGAATCGCCGATCAGTTCGGCGACCGTATCACCGAAAGCCCGCGGCGTCATGTCCGGCCAGATGGCGGCCTGCTCGGCAAATGTCCGACCCGCCTTCGCAGCATAGGCCCCAATTCCGGTATCGCCCACACCAGTTCCAACGAACATCTGCCGGGGAACGATGACCCGGAACCGCAAGCCCAGGCCGAGTTCGGCCGACAAGTCTTCGGCATATTTTGCAATGAACCACTGCGCGCGCTTGGCGCCGGCATAACCTCCCGATAGCGGCGACCCCTGCACGGCGGCTCCGCTGGAGACCAGGACGACGAGCCCGCCCGGCGCCATTGGCAAAGTCAGGGCAGCCTGTACCCAATGCAGCGCGGCCTTGACGTCCACATTCCAGTTGGTCGTGAATGCCTCCCAGCCAATGCGGTCGATCCGTTCCATGGACGGTTTCGCACCGGCATTCATGATGACAACATCAGGTCGCGTCTGCTCCATGATCCGCCACGCCGCGTCGGCATCGGTCGCATCGGCGGATATGGCGGTGACGGCCGGTTGCTTAGCCGGCCGCTGCTCAGCCGTCGCGTCTCGGGCGACCACGGTGACTTCGGCCGCGCGAGCAACGAATGCCTCGGCGAGCCCACTCCCCAAGCCGCGGCTCCCGCCGACGACCACGATTCGCTTTCCTTCCAGATCCATTTCTCAGTCCTTAGTCGGGTTGGTTTCGACCGCTCGACGACGGTCGCAACAACGACGCTTCAAGGAGGTGAAAAGAGTCATCGCCATCTGCGATTTGTGGAAGCCGGCGTCAAAAAAGCCTGACTCCGACCGAATGCCGCCGGGATTGCGGTCGTCAGCCCAAGCGGATCGCGTCCTTGATACGGGGTTTGCCGGTTTCCAGTCGGACTACCGCGCCGAACCTCCACATCTGCGGCGATCGCGAAGTTCGGGCGATGCGGGTTCTTGCAAAAGCTGACGTTCACTCCCCGGGAGAGAGAGGCAATCGAAGCCGCGTTGAGTGTCCGAAATCTCCAGCTTGAGTAATACCCCCTTAGTGGCTGGGCCTCAGGGCGGCCTTTTGCATTTTCCGGCGGATCGTCCGTTACTCCGGTTTGACCGGAATGTTGAGGCCTCTGGCGCTTGCCGGGCGGGCGATGCAGCGCTCCAGCCAATCGGAGACTGCGGGGAATTTCGCATAGTCGAGAATCTCACGGCCGCCATAGAAGATGTCGGCGCCGCGGACCCAGGTGAAGGTGGTGATGTCGGCGATCGTATATTGATCGCCCATGATCCACTGACGGCCCTGCAACCGGCCTTCGAGCACGCCGAGCAGGCGTTTGGATTCATCGCGGTAACGCTCCACCGGATAGGAATTATTGGCGACCTTGTCGGCGGCGAATTTGTGGAAATGGCCGAACTGGCCGAGCATCGGACCTATTCCGGCCATCTGGAAAAACACCCACTGGATGCATTCATAGCGGCCGGCGGCATCGGCGGGGATGAGCTTGCCGGTCTTTTCGGCGAGGTAGAGCAGGATGGCGCCGGATTCGAACAGGCCGATCGGCTTTCCCCCAGGCCCGTCCGGATCGATGATCGCCGGAATGCGGCCGTTCGGGTTCAGGGATTCGAATTCCGGCGACTTCTGCTCGTTTGCGGCAAAGGAAATATAATGCGGCTCATAGGGGAGCCCAAGTTCTTCGAGGGCGACCGATACCTTCACCCCGTTCGGCGTCTGCAGGGAATAGAGCTGGATGATATCGGGATTTTTCGCCGGCCAGCGCGTGGTGATCGGAAATGCGGAAAGATCTGCCATAGGGGACTCCATGTTTGGCGGCGACCATAGAAGACGATGCTCCAGAAAGGCAAGCGACGGCATCGTTCCATATTATTGAACGAAGCGTCTGCTTCCGTTTATCTTTCCATAACGGCAGAAAAAGGCGACATAGAACGCATCAGAGGTCCAACAGGTGCCGGGGCACCAAGATCTCCAGAGCCATTCAAACGGAGACAATGTCCATGTCGAACGCCAACAATGTCATCATCCTGATCGCCCGGATCCTTCTTTCCTTCATGTTCATCTTTGCCGGCTTCGGCAAGGTCACCGATCCGGCTTCCACTGCCGGCATGATCGCCGGCGCCGGCCTTCCGGCCTCCACCGCGCTCACCTATCTCGCCGGTCTCTTCGAACTCGCAACCGGCATTGCCGTGCTCGTCGGTTTCCAGGTCCGCATCGTCGGCTGGCTGCTTGCCGTCTTCTGCGTCTTCACCGGCGTGGTCTTCCATCTTGCGCCAGTCAACGTTCCCGATTTCCCGGCCGCCGCCAACGGCTGGATTAACGGCCTGAACTTCGTCAACTTCCTGAAGAACATCACGCTCGCCGGCGCCTATATCATGCTCGCAACCAATGGCGCAGGCGCCTACTCGCTCGACGCCCGCCGCGGTGCCTACGCAGCCGCCTGATAGCAGTTGATATCCTCCCAAAAATGCAAAACCCGCCGTCATCCGACGGCGGGTTATTTTATGCCTTGATGACCGGGATCAGAGGGCGGCGCGCACCGCCTCGATGATCGCCTGCACCGCCGGCTCGCCCGCATGGCTCTCCTTGCGGGCGCGCACGAGGCAAGCCTCTGAATGCAGGATGATGCCGTCCTGGAGCACCTTCAGATGATTGGCGCGCAGCGTCGAGCCGGTGGAAGTGATATCGACGATGATATCGGCCGAGCCGGAGGCGGGAGCGCCTTCGGTCGCGCCCAGGCTTTCGACGATGCGATAAAGCTGAATGCCGTGCTGGCTCGAAAAGAACTGCTGGGTCAGGCGCCAATACTTGGTGGCGATGGCAAGGCGTCGACCGTGGCGGGCGCGGAAATCGGCGGCGACATCGCCGAGATCGGCCATGCTGTCGACATCGAGCCAAATCTCGGGCACCGCGACGACGACATCGGCATGGCCGAAGCCGAGCCGGGCGCAGAATTCGACGCGCTTGTCGGCCTCGGCAAAGCCTTCCCGCATCAGATCCTCGCCGGTGACGCCGAAATCGACGGTGCCGTTGCCGAGCTCGCGGGAGATTTCCGACGCCGACAGGAAGGTGATCTCGATATCGTCCCAGCCTTCGACGCGGCCGCGATAGGAGCGGTCGTTGCCAACCGCCGAGATCGGCAGGCCGGCCCGCTCGAAGATCGCCGAAGCGTCGTCCTTCATCCGGCCCTTGGAGGGAAGCGCGATGGTGATGGTCATGCGGCTGCCCTTTCGGTTTCGATGCGGTCGAGCCAGAAGGAGAAGCCGACGGCCGGAATGCGGTCCGTCGCGCCGAGGAAGGTCAACAGCCGGTCGAAGCGGCCGCCGCCGGCCAGGACCGCGCTCGAGCCTTCCACCGTCACCTCGAAGACGAGGCCGGAGTAATAATCGAGCGGACGCCCGAAAGCGGCGCGGTAATCCAGGCAGGACAGGTCGACGCCGGCATCGGCAAGGGCGGCGACGCGGCCGTTAAAGCGCGACAGCGCATTGCCGAGCTTCAGGCCGGCAGCGTCGGCAAAGCCGGCAAGTGCTGCGGACGCATTGACGAGCGGCACGTGCAGAGACAGGAACTCTTGCAGCACATGGAAGGCCGCATCGTCGAGACGCGTCTCGGACAGGATGAGCTTTTCCTTGAGGCGCCGGGCGATCTCCAGCGGCGAGCGGCTGGCATTTGAGGAATAACCGGTCGCCTGCATCTCGTGCTCGATATGGGCGACCAGCGCCTGCTCGTCACCTGACACAACAAGCCTGGCGATATCGTCGTCAGGGCCGGTGACGAATTGCGGGCTGACGAGGCTTGCCAGCAAGGCTTCCAGTTGCGTCATATTGCCGAAAGCGTGGATCAGGCGCTTCTGCCAGCCGAGCGGCAGGCCGAGCGCCTGAACGACCGCCTCGAACACCGCCTGATCGCCCAACGTCACGGCTAAGCGCCGGCCCGGCAGCAGGCGGGCGAGAATGCCGGTTGCGTCACCAATGGCGCGCGCATCGGCGCCCGGTATGTTGATGTCGCCGAGATCCTCGATGCCGGCCTGGTAGAATTCATTGGCGCCTTCGCGGCGCTGGCGGAAGACTTCGCCGAGGTAGGCGTAACGCTTCGGCGTGCCGGTTGCCGTCTCGATGTGGCGCAGACAGACGGGGATGGTGAATTCGGGACGCAGGCAGAGGCTGGCGCCGGTTTCGCTTTCCGTCATGAAGATGCGCCGGCGCAGATCCTCGCCGGCGATATCGAGGAACGGCTCGGCCGGCTGTATGACCGGCGTATCGATGCGCTCGGAATTTCGCGAAGCGAATTCGGCAAGCAGGTCGTTGGAGAATTCCGGGAGGTTGATCAGGGGCATGCTGCGCTCCGAACAACAGGCGAAGGGCGTGCCGGAAGGCACGTATATGTCTCAGACATCACCGCCAGCCCTCTTTCGATCCTCCGCCTGCGCGGCAAGGATTTCCCTCACCTTGGCGACGAGATCGGCTTCCATAACCGTCTCCTGCGCCACGCGGGCTTCGCGCCAGCTGGCATTGTCCTCGATCTCGCCGGAAAGGCGCTTGCCCTCGATCAGATCCTTGATCTGCACGACGCCTTCAGCGCGCTCGTCGCCGCCCTGGATGATGGCGATGGGGCAGCCGCGGCGGTCGGCATATTTCAGCTGGTTGCCGAATTTCTTCCAGTTGCCCTGGAACATCTCGGCGCGAATACCGGCCGCGCGCAATTGCTGCGTCATCTTCTGGTAGCGGCCCATCGCCTCGACATCGCCGTCCATGACGGTGACCAGCACCGGCTCGATCACTTCGCTGGCGCCAAGCTTGCCGAGGTTCTTCAGCGCCGTCATCAGCCTGGAGACGCCGATCGAAAAGCCGGTTGCCGGAACCGGCTGGCCCATGAAGCGGGAGACGAGGCCGTCATAACGACCACCGCCGCCGACCGAGCCGAAAACGACCTTGTCGCCCTTCTCGTTGGTGACGTCGAAGAGAAGCTCGGCCTCATAGACCGGGCCGGTATAATATTCGAGGCCGCGCACGACGGAAGGGTCGATCTTGATGCGGTCGGCGCCATAGCCGGCGCTCGTGACGAGTGCACCGATGAAATTCAACTCCTCGACGCCTTCGGCGCCCTTCGACGTCCCCGCAACGAGTTCGGCCAGACGTCCGGCGCTTTCGGCATAATCCTTGATGCCGACGAAGAAGAGCACCTTGTCGATCTGCTCCTGGTCGAGACCGGCGCCCTTGGTGAAGTCGCCCGATTCATCCTTGCGGCCGGGGCCGAGCAGCAGCGAGACACCTTCCGGGCCGAACTTGTCGAGCTTATCGATGGCGCGCAGAACGTTGAGCCGCTGGCCGGCCTTGTCGTCGCCGCCGAGGCCGATCGCCTCCAAGACGCCGTCCAGAACCTTGCGGTTGTTGACACGGATGACGTAGTCGCCGCGCTTGATGCCGAGGGCTTCCAGCGTATCGGCCATCATCATGCACATTTCGGCATCGGCCTGAACACCAGGCGCGCCCACGGTATCGGCATCGAACTGCATGAACTGGCGGAAGCGGCCGGGGCCGGGCTTCTCGTTACGGAAGACGTATCCGGCGCGATAGGTGCGGTAGGGAAGCTGGATCTCGTTGAAATTTTCCGCGACGTGGCGGGCAAGCGGCGCCGTCAGGTCGTAACGCAGCGACATCCACTGCTCGTCATCATCCTGCAGCGAGAAGACGCCCTCGTTCGGCCGGTCGCTGTCGGGCAGAAACTTGCCGAGCGCATCGGTATATTCGAACAGCGGCGTTTCGACAGGATCGAAACCATAATGCTCATAGACTTCCCGGATCTTTGCCGTCATCTCGTTGACGGCGCGGATATCGTCGGCCGTCCGGTCGACGAAGCCGCGCGGCAGGCGGGCCTTGAGCTTTTGCGGTTTCTTCTGCTTGTCGTTCATTTCCGGGAATTCCGCTGACTGTGACAGTGGCGGTGTCCTAGCGGATTGGGCGGAGAGCGGCAAGGGCGGAGGGCCTTGATGGCGCTGCCAGAATCGATTGAACGATGAGGCATTGTTCAGAATGCGGATATGATCATGATCACCGAAGCGCTCCTCTATGCCGCGACATTGCCACTGACCGGCAAGCGCCATCGGAAGTTCATCCGCAATTCCGTCAATCTCTGGTCGCGGGCCGGACGTTGCGCCGGGGATTGGGCCGACCACGAAGAGAAGAGCCGCAACGCAATCCGTGCAGCAGCGGCCGGCCTCAGGCAGAGGCGGACCGCCGTCGTGCTCGGCTCCGGCCTGTTGCGGGATGTGCCGATCGATGAGCTGGCACGCGATTTCGACACCGTCGTGCTCGTCGATCTCATTCATCTCGCCTCGGTGCGGCTGTGGCTTGCGGCCAAGGGCTATCGCAACGTCCGGCTGATCGAGCGCGATCTCTCCGGCTACGACGATTTCGCCGCCGGTCAGGAGCCCGAACCGCTCGCCTTCCTGCGTGGCGTGCCCTATCTCGATTTCGTGGTTTCCGCCAATCTCTTGTCCCAGATCGGCCGCGGCGTGAAGCGACGCCATGAGGCCGAGGCGGCCGGTCGAATGCCTGAAGACACGGTGGAGAGGCTGATCACCGCGCATCTCAGCGGGCTTTCCGAACTTTCCTGCCGGCATTGCCTTGTGACCGACATCGCCTATGCCCTCATCGACCGCAACGGCAAAACACATGAGGAGACCGACCTGCTGCACGGCGTCACCCCGCCGCCGGCGAAAGCGGTCTGGACATGGCCGGTCGCTCCGCTCGGCGAAGAGAGCAGGGATTACCGGATCGAACACAAGGTCATTGCCGGCTGGTGATGCGGATGGGGCCGTCGGGCAGCACTTGGCGTGCAGCAGGCATTCACCTATATGAAACACCATGCGCATGATCGCCCTCATCACAATGTTTCTCGGCTGGCTGGTCTACGGCGCCATGTCCGCATGGGCTGGCTGTCCGACATGCGCGTCGATGAATGCGCCGGCCGCCGGCGGCAGCATGCACCATGAAATGGCTGGCATGCCGATGCCGAAAGAAGCAGGCAAGGCCGGTTCCTTGAAAGACCCTTGCGCCAGCGGAAACTTCGCGCATATGCCGCTTTGCGCCGCCTGTCTTATGCTGCCGGCGGCAGTGATGACCGGGGCGGGCGGAAAATCCAATTTCGGCTATCCGGCGCCGCCGCTTGCCCGCGCCCTTGATGACAACAGGCCTGCTCCACAGGCACCGCCTCCCCGACTGGTCTGATACCCGCATTTTCCATGCAGATGGGCGGCTTCGGCTGCCCGGGAACTCTATTGTCAGACAGAGGAAGGAACTCTCATGTCTTTGAAAATCATCGCCCTTACCGCCATGCTTGCCGCTTTTGCCGCACCCGCTTTCGCCGAAGACAAGCCCATGGATATGAGCGAGCCAATGGGCAACCACGACGCGGCCAGCCACGCCTTCAGCGAGGCGAACGACAAAATGCACAAGAATATGATGATCAAGTATAGCGGCGACGCCGACGTCGATTTCGTCCACGGCATGATTCCGCACCATCAGGGCGCGATCGACATGGCCAAGGTCGAGCTCCAATACGGCAAGGATCCCGAAATCCGCAAGCTCGCCGAAGCGGTGATCAAGGCGCAGGAGGCCGAGATCGCGGAAATGAACGCCTGGTTGAAGGCCCACGGCAAGTAGTCAGCCGTTGCTGAAGGGGAACGCCCGATAGGACAGGCGTTCCCCGGACCTTAGAGTGGTGAGGTCAGTCCTTCGGCTCGAAGTCGGCCGGGCGGCGACCGGCGCCTTGTCGCGACAGCATCCAGCCCGGATATTCTGGGGCAAGTGCGCTCACCTCGTCGAGCCTCTGCATATCACCTTCGTCGAGTTTCAGCCGGACGGCGGCAAGGTTCTGGTCGAGCTGATCGACACGCTTGGCGCCGATGATGACCGAGGTGACGAAAGGCTTGGCGAGGATATAGGCGAGCGCGACGGTCGCGACGCCGACACCATGCTTCTCGGCGATCTCGCGCATGACGGCGACGCAGGCCCAAGCCCTGTCCCTGTCGACCGGCGGGAAATCGAAACTGGCGCGGCGGCCTTCGCCATTGCCAGGCGCGCCCGGACCATATTTGCCGGAGAGCAGGCCGCCGGCGAGCGGCGACCAAACCATCAGGCCGAGCTTTTCCTCCTGCATCATCGGCACGATGTCCCGTTCGAGATCGCGGCCGGCGATGGAATAATAGGCCTGCACCGTCTCGAAACGGGCAAAGCCGCGGCGTTCGGAGACACCGAGCGCCTTGGAAATACGCCAGGCCTGCCAGTTGGAAACACCGATATAACGAACGAGGCCGCGCGAAACGAGATCGTCGAAGGCGCGCAGCGTTTCCTCGATCGGCGTCACCGTATCGGTCGCGTGGATCTGATAGAGGTCGATATGATCGGTCTGCAGGCGCTTGAGGCTCGCCTCGACCGAATCCATGATATGGCCGCGCGAGGCGCCGCGGTCGTTCGGCTTGTCGCCCATGATGCCATAGACCTTGGTGGCGATGACGACGTCCTTGCGCGGCACATCCAGGTTCTTCAGCGCCTGGCCGAGCAGCCTTTCGGATTCGCCGGATGAATAGACATCGGCCGTGTCGATGAAATTGACGCCTGCTGCCAGCGAGCGCTCGACGATCCGGTCGGCGGCATTCTGGTCGACATCGGCGATGGCGCCCCACATGCTGCCTTCTTTGGCGTCGCCGAAGGTCATCGTGCCCAGGCAGATTTCCGAGACGAAAAGTCCGGTATTTCCGAGTTGATTGTAACGCATGGTCGAAAAAATCCTTTGTGTCTGCCGCAAGAGGGACTTGCGAACGGAAGAACTTCATCTTTTGATTATTGGCCTGCGCGCGACAGGCACAGCCGTGGCTGGCTGCTGGGTGAGGCCCATTCGATGTAGTGCGACGGCGACGCTTTTCAACGCCAAGCCTTGTCGCATCGGAGGCTGACACCCTTGTCTCGACATAGCCCTTGTCTCGACACAGGCGGCCGATAGATTGACGGCCATAATTGAAGAGGTGCGCATGTGACGACGCGAGCACTGACGACGATCGGCTTCGATGCCGACGACACGCTTTGGCAGAACGAACAACATTACCGACTGACCGAGGCCTATTTTACTGAGCTTCTTGCCGATTTCGCTGAAGGCCCGAAGATTTCCGAGCGGCTGCTGGAAGCCGAGAAACGCAATCTTCGCCATTACGGCTTCGGCATCAAGGGCTTCACGCTGTCGATGATCGAGACGGCGATCGAGATCACCGAGGGCAAAGTGCCGGCGAGCGTCATCGCCAAGATCCTCGATACCGGCCGCGACCTTCTCAGCCATCCGGTCGAGATCATGCCGCATGCGCGCGACACGTTGGAGGCGCTTGCCGGCAAATATCTGCTTGTCGTAATCACCAAGGGCGATCTCTTCGACCAGGAGCGCAAGCTTGCCCAATCCGGGCTCGGCGACTTCTTCGATGCCGTCGAGATCGTATCCGACAAGACGGCCGTCACCTATCGCCGCATCTTCGCCAAGGTCGGAGACGGGCCGGAGCGGGCAATGATGGTCGGCAATTCGCTGAAATCGGATATCGTGCCGGCGATCGCAGCCGGCAGTTACGGCGTTTTCGTGCCGCACGAACTCACCTGGGTGCTGGAACATGTGGACGAGCCGAGAGAAGCGCCGCGCTTCCGAAAGATTGGCCATCTCGGCGAATTGCGCGAGCTGATCGATGGGCTCGCATAGCGGGCCCAGGCGACACGCATTAAGCCAGCCTCATTTCGCCTTGGGAGGCGCCTTCGGAAACAGCGAGGGCGAGTCCGGCTCAGCCGGCGGATGCTGCGGGGCGGCGGTCAGCGGCTCGATGAGGATGCTGAAGGGGGCCCCGAGGCCGCGGCGCGGCGAGACCTTGGAGTAGTAGGGACGCAGCAGCCAGGTGGTGTTTTCCTTCACCGTCGTCTGAAAGCTCATGCCGTCCTCATCGGTGCCGAAGAAAGCTTCGTCGTCGGGTTTCGACAGGTCGAAGATCGCCAGGAAGGCGAACTTGCTCTTGGTGGAAAAATCGATCTTCACGTGCTGACCGGCGCGCACCGGCAGCGTGTAGACGTGGCCGCTGCCGAATTTCGTCCATCCCTTGAGCTGCATGGTGACGGCCGGAAACTGCAGCTTCTCCAGTTTCTCACCGGGATCGAGCTGCGGCGTCTGCGCCGCGGCAAAGGCCGGCAAGAACAACAAGGCAAGGGCGGCGATCGATATTTTCACGGACAGATCTTTCATGGTCGAACCAGGACGGCGCGCATCGCCTCCACCTCGGGCCGACAGAAGCAGCCCTCCAGATGATCGTTGACGAGGCCCATCGCCTGCATGAAGGCATAAACTGTGGTCGGGCCGACAAAGGTCCAGCCGCGTTTCTTCAGATCCTTCGAAATGACCACCGATGTCGGCGTCGTCGGATTGGCGACGATGTGCTCACGGTCGACCACAACAGGCCGCTCATTGTGGCCGGGTTCGTAGCGCCAGAAATAACGGGCGAGCGAGCCGAATTCGTCCCGAAGCTCGATGGCGCGCCCGGCGTTGTTGATCGTGGAAACGATCTTGCCGCGATGACGGATAATGCCGGCATCAGCCAGGCAGCGGGCCACATCCTTCTCACCGAAGAGGGCAACCTTCTCGAAATCGAAGCCGGCGAAGGCGGCGCGGAAATTCTCCCGCTTGCGCAGGATGGTCAGCCAGGAAAGACCGGATTGGAAACCTTCAAGGCAGATCTTCTCGAACAGGCGAATATCGTCCGTGACGGGGCGGCCCCATTCCTCGTCGTGATACTTGAGATAGTCCGGCAGGTTGGCGTGCCAGTGGCAGCGGCTCCTGCCGTCCTCGCCGATGATGATGCCAGTCGTGCTCATGTCCGCTTCATTCTCCGGGATCCGCGTCGTTCTCCGGTCATGATTCCGGCTTTACCATTTGCAAACCGTCTTTCCAAACCGATCGGTAACCCTGACGAAAAGTTTATTCGGCCGGTCGGTCTTTCATGGATCGATCTTTACCATTCGCTGGCGGATGGAGTGGCAGCGTCTTTGCGAGCGGAACATCTCCGCCAGGCGGACCCATCCCGCCAGTCCATTTTCGGTCATTTGTAGAGAGTTCGTCCGATGATGAAACACCTTTTTCTTGCCTCAGTCTTCTGCGGCATCTTCTCCACGGCCGCCATTGCAGACGACCGCTACGCCACCCGCCCGCCTATTATCCTCAGCCCCGATCTGACCGCACCTTGGATCAATCAGCTCGGCGGCAAGGTCCGGCCGGTCGTCTATCAGCGCCCGGTCGTCCAGCCGCAGCAGCGCGGCCTCTTCCAGCGCCGCGTCACCCGCCAGGCGCAGCAGCCGGCCCCTCAGACGGTTTCGGCGATCAATCCCGGCATACCGGCAATCCGCCACCCAATCGAGCCGCAATATCTGCCGCAGATGGTCGATTACGACACCACGGAAAAGCCTGGAACCATCGTCATCGATACCAACAACCGCTTTCTCTATCTCGTCATGAACGGCGGCAAGGCACGGCGCTACGGCGTGGGTGTCGGCAAGCCGGGCTTCGAATGGGCCGGCGTCCACAAGATCACCCGCAAGACGGAATGGCCGGATTGGACGCCGCCTTCCGAAATGATCAGCCGCGAGGCCGCCAAGGGCCACTATCTGCCGGCGCGCATGGACGGCGGCCTGGAAAATCCGCTCGGCGCGCGCGCCATGTATCTCGGCTCGACGCTCTACCGCATCCATGGCACCAATGCGCCCTGGTCGATCGGCAGCGCCGTTTCTTCCGGCTGTATCCGCCTGCGCAACGAGGACGTCGTCGATCTCTACGACCGCGTCAACGTCGGAACCCGCGTCATCGTCATGTAACGGCGCACGCAAAAGCTGGAGCACCAGCAAGAGTGTGCAGTGGTTTTGCGTTGAGAATTCAGTAAAAACAAAGAGATGGAGCATTTTCGTGTTTCGGAGAAATACGGAAATGCTCTATGAAGCCGCTAGGACAGGTGGCTCCACTCGTCAAAATGGCTTTATCCGGCCATGTCGATCTTGAATCGGGCAGAAGATCATGTAGCTTCGGGCGGACTTGCTTGAGGGGAATCGACTAATGATCAAAGTGATGCCGGGACTGGCCGCGGCCGGACTTGTCCTGTCCTTGATTTCTACATCAGCCTTCGCCGCGCCTGCCGGCCCGGCTTCCGACAATGCACGGCATCCGGCGCAGATCATGCGCGTGGCGCAGATGCCGAAATATGTAAAGCCGCAATTCAAGCGCAAGAAAGTGCGCCTGGTGACGACGGAAGTGGCCGGCACTGTCATCATCGATACCAATAACAAATATCTCTACCTGGTCGAAGGCAACAACCGCGCGACCCGCTACGGCATCGGCGTCGGCCGCGACGGCTTCGGCTGGTCGGGCATCGTCAAGATCGGCCGCAAGGCCGAATGGCCGGCCTGGACGCCGCCGGCCGAAATGCGCCGCCGCGAAGCTGCCAAGGGTCACATCATCCCCGCTTACCAGGAAGGCGGCGAGGACAATCCGCTCGGCGCCCGCGCCATGTATCTCTACCAGGGTGGCCGCGACACCATCTTCCGCATCCACGGCACCAACCAGCCCTGGACGATCGGCCTCAATATGTCTTCCGGCTGTATCCGCATGATGAACGAGGACGTGATGCATCTTTACGATCGTGCGCCTGTCGGCACCAAGGTGATCGTCATCGGCCCCGGCAACAAGCAGGGCAATGTGGCTTTCGAGGACAGGGGTATCGACGTGCTGCGCACCATGTTCGGCGGCTGAGCAACACTTGTCAAAAAACGAGGGCGCTTTTTAGAGGCGCCTTTTATTTCTCTTGGACTTTGCGGCGGAAAGCTGGCAGACGTGCCTAGGAGTGGACATATTTGCAATATCGGGGCTATTCAATGACATATGCGCTGCGTTCTTCCGCTTCCCTGCTTGCGGGCATCGCGTTTTTCACATTCTGTTCGGCAGCATCCGCCTCGGCGGAAGATCTGCAGTTCTCCATTTACGGCGGTTACCAGACCGCGCCGCACAGCGGCGTCGATCTTTCCGACGGCACGCATTTCACCGCCGGCTGGGAAGGCAAGTCCTTCGGCGCGCCGCCCTATTACGGCGGCCGCGTCACCTGGTGGCTGGAGAATTTCAACAAGCCGAACTGGGGTATCTCGCTCGATTACACCCATGACAAGGTCTATGCCGACGACGACACGCTCGCCAAGGCCGGCTGGTCGCATTTCGAATTCACCGACGGTCTGAACCTGCTGACGGTGAACGGGCTCTACCGCTTCCAGGATCCGAGCCGCCGCTGGACGCCTTATCTCGGCGCCGGCATCGGCGTGAACATTCCGCATGTCGAGGTGATTCGTCCCGAGGGCAAGACCTGGGCCTACGAATTCGGCGGCGTGACGCTGCAGGCCCAGGCCGGCGTCGATTTCAAGGTGACCGACCGCTGGTCGACCTTTGTCGAATACAAGGGCACCTATTCGCGCGTCGACGTTCCGATCGACAGCGGCGTTGACCTGAAGACCAACATCTTCACCAACGCCGTCAACGTCGGCGTCTCGTTCCACTGGTAATGAATTGAATTTCGGCTGCGGCGCTATTTCGTGCCGCAGCTGACCTTGCCCTCGGCAGCATAAGGTTTGCTGCCGCCTTCGATGGTCAGGGAATAGGTGCCGCTGAAATTCGACGCCGGTTTGCCACGGACGCCGGCGACCACCACCAGATCCAGCGTTGCGCCGCCAGTATCGTCACCGCCGCCGTCGAAGACCTCCAGAAGCAGTTCGCCATCGCGCGACCAGTGATTGCTCAGATGCTGCGATTCGAACAGACGTTTGGCAAAGGTCGCTTGCGCGGGATCCTTGACAACAAGCGCACCGCGGAAATGGTTGAGCCTATGGCCGGCATCGCTTGCGAAACCGCTTTCAAGGGTGAAGCGCGCCTGCGCGTCATCGGCGGAACAGAATAGGCGGCTGTCGGCATGGGCCGCGCCTGCCGCACCGAGCAGTCCCGCAAGTACAATCATTCCCCGCCACATCGCCCAACCTCCCGGGAGCGGCCCGAATGGGCCCGCATTCCCGTCAGCCTAACGGCAAACCGGTTAATTTTTCCGGCATAGCGCCGCCATAGGCCCAGTCGAGAAGCTCGACCGTATGCAGGATCGGGATCTCGGTGCCGGCGGCGATCTGGGTGATGCAGCCGATATTGCCGGTGGCGATGATGTTGGCCTTGGTGGCCTCGATGTTTTTGACCTTGCGTGCCTTCAGCGCCGCCGAAATCTCCGGCTGCATGATGTTGTAGGTGCCGGCCGAGCCGCAGCAGAGATGGCCTTCGGCCGGATCGCGCACGGTAAAGCCCGCCGCCTTCAGCAGTTGCTTCGGCGCAAGGGTGATGCGCTGGCCGTGCTGCATCGAACAGGCGGAATGATAAGCGACCGTGATGCCCCTCGGCATATGGGCCGGCAGGTCGAGGGTCGCCAGATATTCGGTAATGTCCTTTGCCAGCGCCGAGACTCTGGCCGCCTTTGCGGCATAGGCGGGGTCGAGGCGCAGCATGTGACCGTAATCCTTGATCGTCGTGCCGCAGCCCGATGCGGTGATGAGGATCGCATCGAGGCCATGGCTGTCGATCTCGCGCGTCCAGATATCGACATTGGTGCGGGCGCTTGCGAGCGCCTGTTCGGCCCGGCCCATATGGTGGACCAGCGATCCGCAGCAGACCTCGCCTTCCGGCGCCACGACCTCGATGCCGAGCCGTGTCAGCAGCCGGATCGCCGCCGCGTTGATGCCGGGATCGAGCACCGGCTGGGCGCAGCCGGTGAGAATCGCCACCCGGCCGCGCCGCCCCGCCTCGGGCCGATGGGTGCCGGGTTTTGAAAAGTCTGAAGCCGCCGGGATGCGGCGCGGCGCAAGCGCCAGCATGGCGGCAAAGGGCTTCAGCGCTGCCCCCCGCATCAGGCCGGCAAAGGGGCGGCCGAGACGGGCGAGATGGAGCGCCAGCCGGAAACGGCCGGGATAGGGCAGTACGGTCGCGAGAATGGCGCGCGTCAGCCGGTTCGTGAACGGCCGTCTGTAAGTCTTTTCGATATGGGCGCGGGCGTGATCGACCAGATGCATATAGTCGACGCCCGAGGGACAGGTGGTGACGCAGGCAAGGCAGGAGAGACAGCGGTCGATATGGGTGACGACCTCGGCATCGGCGGGGCGGCCGTTTTCCAGCATGTCCTTGATCAGGTAGATCCGCCCGCGCGGGCTGTCGAGCTCGTTGCCGAGCGTCACATAGGTGGGACAGGTGGCAGTGCAGAAGCCGCAATGGACGCACTTGCGCAGGATCTTTTCGGATTCGGCGACATGGGGGTCGGCGAGTTGCGATGGGGTGAAGTTGGTTTGCATCTAGCGGGACCTCCGCTTTGGGGGCGCTGTGCCTGGGGCACCCCCCTCTGTCCTGCCGGACATCTCCCCCACAAGGGGGGAGATCAGATGGGCGCAACGGTTTCCCCAAACAGCCACCGTGGAATTACTTCGATACGGCAGAGAGGGACCGGTGATCCAACCTCTTGCCAATCTTCCCTCTTGTGAGGGAGATGTCCGGCAGGACAGAGGGGGGTGGACCACGCGCAAACTCATCTTCTCACCCCATCTTCCCCGGATTGAAGATCCCCGCCGGATCGAACTTCTCCTTCACCCGCCGCGACAGCATCGCCACTGCCTCCGGCTCCGGATGGAAGGCCGCCGTTGCCGCCCTCGCCGCGTCCGAAGCACGGATCAGCGTCGCATGGCCGCCACCGAGCACCTTGATGAAGCGGCGGACCAGATCTGCTTCGGGGTCCGCCTCCATCCTCATCCAGACGAGACCGCCCTGCCAGTCGTAGAAGGCGTCGACGCCGGCTTCTAGACGAAGGGCCGCGACCAGCTGGTGGCCGGCTCCCGGCGCGACCGAGACGCGCCAGACCGGCCGTGTCGTACCGTCGGCATAGGGTAATACATCACGGATTTCTCGCCAGAGCCTCTGGCTCTCCGGCTCATCCAGCCGCGTCACCGTGGCAAAGGCCGACATCGCCGCCGCAAGCTTTTCCATGCGCACGCCGACCGAACCGGCCAGGCCCTCAACGCGCAGAACCGTCGCCTCGCCCTCGGGCAATTTGCCGGCAAGGAATTTCCAGGTCACCGTCAGCGGCAGATGGGCGGCACTGGAGACCTCGACCGGCAGCGCCATCGCCGCCGCCATGGCATTGGCCGCTTCGGCATCGTTGAGGCCGGAGAGAACCAGCGTCTGTTCCGTCTTCGGGCGCGGCGGCACGCGGAAGGTCAGTTCGGTGAGAAAACCCAGCGTTCCATGCGAGCCGGCGATCAGCTTGACGAGATCGAGGCCGGTGACGTTCTTCATCACCCGGCCGCCGGCCTTGATGATCTCGCCCCTGCCGTTGACGAAGCGAACACCGAGCAGGCTGTCGCGGGCCGCTCCGGCAACGAGGCGGCGCGGGCCGGAAACATTGGCGGCGAAGACGCCGCCGATCGTCGGCTCGCCCGACCTGCGCATGATTGGGCGATGATCCATTGGCTCGAAGGCAAGCATCTGGCCGCCTTCGGACAGTGCCGCCTCGACCTCGGCAAGCGGCGTACCCGAGCGGACCGTCATGACCATCTCGCCGGGATTGTAGGCGATGATACCGGAAAGCCTGGTCGATCGCAGCCGGTCTTCTGATGCAACGGCATTGCCGAAACCGGAGCGCGTATCACCGCCACAGACAGCGAGCGGCCGGTTCGTCTCCGCATGTGCGAGGACGATCGCCGCCGCCTGTTCCTCGCTTGTCGGCATCAGATCGATCATGCGGCAGGGCGCCCTTCGAGCGGGAAGACCTTCGACGGGTTGAGGAGCCAGCCCGGATCGAAGGCGGCGCGCACCGCCATCTGCTGGGCGAGATCGGCCTCCGAATATTGATGGCGCATCAGGTCGCGCTTTTCGATGCCGACGCCATGCTCGCCGGTGAGGCAGCCGCCGGCATCGACGCAGAGCTTGAGGATATCGTTGCCGGCGGCTTCTGCGCGGGCGGCATCCTCGGGGTCGTTGGCATTGAAGAGGATCAGCGGATGCATGTTGCCGTCGCCGGCATGAAAGACGTTGGCGACCCGCAGGCCGTAGTGATCGACGATCTCGGCAGTTCTCTTCAGCACATGGGAAAGCTGGCTGAGCGGCACGGTGCCGTCCATGCAGATATAGTCGGCGATGCGGCCGGTGGCGCCGAAGGCGGATTTGCGCCCCTTCCAGATCAGCGCCGCCTCGGTGGCCGACTGGCATTCGCGCACGGTCTTCACAGCATGGCGGCGGGCGATCTCGACGATGTCTTTGAGGGTGGCGTCCATTTCGGCGTCCGAACCCTCGACCTCGACAATCAGCAGTGCCCCGACATCGAGGGGATAGCCGGCATGGGCGAAGGCCTCGCAGATCTCGATCGCCGGCTTGTCCATGAACTCGATGGCAACCGGGATGATTCCGGCGGCGATGACATCGGCAACGCAGGCGCCGGCCTCTTCCGAGCTTTCGAAGCCGAAGAGCACCGGACGGGCGCCTTCCGGCTTGGCGATCAGCCGCACGGTCGCCTCGGTGACGATGCCGAGCTGGCCTTCGTGGCCGCAGACGAGGCCGAGCAGGTCGTAACCGGCCGCGTCGAGCGCCTTGCCGCCGAGTTCGATCACTGTGCCGTCGACCAGCACCATTCTGACGCCGAGCAGATTGTTGGTGGTGACGCCATATTTCAGGCAGTGGGCGCCGCCGGAATTCATGCCGATATTGCCGCCAATCGTGCAGGCGAGCTGCGAACTCGGATCAGGCGCGTAGAAAAAGCCGTCGGCCGAGACGGATTCGGAGATGTTGAGATTGGTGACACCCGCCTGAACCACGGCGACACGGTTCGGCAGATCGATTTCGAGAATGCTGTTCATCTTCGACAGGCCGAGCACAACGGCATCCTCCTGCGGAATGGCGCCGCCGGAAAGCGAGGTGCCGGCGCCGCGCGGCACCACGGGAATGCCGTAGCGTTGGCAATAGCGCATGACGGCCGCCACCTCGGCCGTGGTGCGCGGCAGGGCGACGGCAAGCGGCAGGCGGCGATAGGACACGAAGGCGTCTGTCTCGAACGGCACCAGTTCGCGCGCCTCATGAACCAGGCATTCCGGTTGCAGAAGATCGGCGAGATCGGCAACGATCCGGGCGCGGCGCGCCAGCACATCGGCGCGCGGGGCGAGAAACGGAATGGCGTCGGACATGATGTCCTCCCTGACCCTGACGACCGGAAGTCACAGCGGTAAGATGACAGCGGGAAGGGCCGCCAGCCTCTGTCGCCGGTGAACCGGCTTAGCACTTTCCCGAAAGTGGCGCAAATGCTAAGCACTTATGCCAAAAGGGGAAAAAGTCTGAAAACCTTATGACCAATCTGGGTGATCTCGAAATTTTTGCCAAGGTCGTTTCGACGGGAAGCATGTCGCTCGCCGGGCGGGCGCTCGGCTGTTCCCCAGCCGTCGTCTCCAAGCGCATCAAGCGGCTGGAGGACCGGCTCGGTACCCGGCTTTTGCAGCGCACGACGCGGCAGATCTCGCTGACGGAAGCCGGACAGGGTTTTTACGACCGCGTTCTCGGCATTCTCGCCGGGTTGGAGGAGGCCGAATTCTACATTTCCGGCCGCTCGGCGCAAATGCACGGCACGCTGAAGATCTCGGCGCCGACCTCCTTCGGTCGCATGCATATCGCGCCGCATCTGAAGGCGTTCATGCAGGCGCACCCGGAGCTTGCGATCAACCTGGTGCTGACCGACGAATTCAGCGACATCGTCGGCGGCGGTTTCGATCTGGCGATCCGGATTGCCGAACTGACCGATTCCAGCCTCGTCGCCCGACGGCTGGCGCCCGTGCGCCGGCTGCTCTGTGCTTCGCCGGATTACCTGGCCGCGCATAGCGAGCCCAGGCATATCGACGATCTGAAACACCATCGCTGCCTGCCGGCGCACAATAACGACACCTGGCGGCTGAACGGGCCGGACGGAGCCCTCAGCCTGCGGCCAGACGGCATGCTGATCACCAATTCCAGCGAGGTGATCCGCGAGGCCGTCATCGCGGGGCTCGGGATCGCGCTGCGGTCCACCTGGGATATCGGCGAGGAACTGAAGGCCGGCCGTCTGGTGCAGGTGCTGCCCGCCTATGAGGGCTCGCACAATGTCGCGCTCTCGGCCGTCTATCCTAGCCGGCAGTTCCTGCCGGCCAAGGTGCGGCTGTTCATCGACTATCTGAGCGAGCTTTACGGGCCGATCCCCTATTGGGAGCGCTGATGGCGGCCCGTAACCGCGGCACGAAAGTGCACGAAGCAAGGCAGCGGTGGGACAGCGAGGCATGGTTACCACATTTTCAAAAATGCTGGTGGAACAATTCGTCCCGCCATTGATTAGGGGTCCGGACGAAGCCATATTGTACACCTGTGCAACATGGCGCATTCGAAACAGGATGTGACGGTTTTTTTGAGCCTGCCCCAGCCCGATTTCCCCTATGAACGGCGGTTAAATCATGTTTCGGATCGTCGCGGCTTTGGATTGTGTCAGCGTTCCGTGATACACGCATATGAGTGATTCCTAACAACCACTGTAAAGGTGACCCGACAATTGACTCTTCTCGCCCGATTGGCATCCGATGTGCGACTGATGTTCCGGCGCCCGCCGCGACAGCAATATGGTGCGCTCTGCTACCGGTTGAAGAAGAAGAGCGGTGAAGTCGAGGTACTCCTGATGACGAGCCGCGACACCGGCCGCTGGGTCATTCCCAAGGGCTGGCCGATGAACGGCAAGTGCGCCCATGAGGTCGCCCTGCAGGAAGCTCTGGAGGAAGCCGGCGTTCGCGGCTCCGTCGAGGCGGAAACGCTCGGTTCCTACACCTATCCGAAAGTGCTGCGCGACGGTGTGCAGGTGGTTTGCAAAGTGCAGGTCTATGCGCTTGAGGTCACCGACATGGCGAAGACCTTCAAGGAAAAAGGCGAACGCACCATCGAGTGGGTCTCGGTCGACGAGGCGGTGAGCCGCGTGCGCGAACCGGAGCTTCGCAACCTCTTCCTCGCCTTCAAACAAAAGATGACCGACAAGCTTTCAGTCAGACCGGCGAAGCGAATTCCGGTGGCCAAAAAAGGTCCGGCGGCCAAGCAAATTCCAGCGGAATGAATCCTGCCATCTTGCACTGCTAGGAAAGCAGCGTAGAAGCAGCTTCATCCCTCAGGAAAAAGAATGCCGCCCCGTCCCGCAGTTCTTACCAAACGCACGCTCGATAAAGACCTCGATAAAATCACCTATGTCGAGGACGCGGCAAAGCACGTTGCGCGACTGCTGGTGGCACCCGGGCTCGGGCTGATTTTCGTCGGCCTGGTCATGCTCTTTGCCGGCGTCTATGTCTTCGACCGTCCGGGCGCCGTACTCGTCGTGGCGGCAGCGGCCCTTGCCGGCTACATGGCGATGAATATCGGCGCCAACGACGTGACCAACAACGTCGGTGCGGCCGTCGGTGCACGCGCCATGACGATGGGCCAGGCGCTGGTCATTGCTGCGATCTTCGAGGTCTTGGGCGCCACGATCGCGGGCGGCGAAGTGGTCAAGACGATTTCCTCCGACATCGTCGATGCTGGCCAGGTGTCGCCGGCGGTGCTCGGCTGGATCATGATGGCGGCGCTGACCGCAGCCGCCCTTTGGATCAACCTTGCAACCTGGATGAACGCGCCCGTTTCCACCACGCATGCGATCGTCGGGGCGGTGATCGGGGCCGGCATCTCAGCTGTGGGGCCGGAGCCGGTGAATTGGCGGGTAATGTTCGAGATCGCCTCGAGCTGGATCACCTCGCCGCTCCTTGGCGGACTGATCGCGGCCGGCCTGCTCTATCTCGTCAAGACGCTCATCATCTATCGCGACGACAAGATCGCGGCGGCGCGGCGTTGGGTACCGGTGCTGGTCGCGACGATGGCTGGCGCCTTCATGGCCTATATGGTGCTGCAGCTGTCGCCGATCGGTAGATTTCCGCCCTTCACCGTCATTCTGATCGGGATCGCCATCGGGCTGGTGACCTGGCTTATCGCCCGGCCGCTCGTCCTCGTCCAGGCGCGGGATCTTGAAAACCGCAACAGTTCACTGCGGGCGCTGTTCCGGCTGCCGCTGATCGGCTCGGCGGCGCTGCTATCCTTCGCGCATGGCGCAAACGACGTTTCGAACGCGGTCGGGCCGCTTTCGGCGATCGTCCATTCGGTCGGCATCGGCGGCGTTGGCGGCGTCGGCCATTCGCCCCTCTGGGTGATGCTGATCGGCGCCTTCGGCATCTCCGTCGGCCTGCTGCTCTTCGGGCCACGGCTCATCCGCCTCGTCGGCGAGGAGATCACCAAGCTCAATCCGATGCGCGCCTATTGCGTCGCGCTGTCGACCGCTTTCACCGTCATCGTCGCCTCTTGGCTCGGCCTGCCGGTCAGCACCACCCATATCGCCGTCGGCTCCGTCTTCGGCGTCGGCTTCTTCCGCGAATGGTATACGCGCCATTCGAAGCGCCGCATCGCCTATATCAGGCGCAAGACGGAGAGCTTCGATATCGACGAGCCGGAGGAGCCGAATATCCACGAGAGGCGGCGACGCTATCTGGTGCGGCGCTCGCATTTCATGACGATCATCGCCGCCTGGATCATCACCGTGCCGGTTTCGGCAGCGCTTGCGGCGATGATTTATTGGGTTATGTTCGCGCTCTTCGTTTGAGATCCCGAGTTTTTTCCAATGCGCGCCAATTTCCGCATGCAACGACTTTTCGTCGACGCGCCGCTTTCCAGCGGCGCCGTCGTGGAGGCGAATGCCGACCATTTCAACTATCTCGCCAACGTGCTGAGGATGGAGGACGGCACAGACATCCTGCTCTTCAACGGCCGCGACGGCGAGTGGCGGGCGACGCTGTCCTTCCCGACGCGCAAACGCATCCTGCTGACGGCAACCGAAGAGACGCGGCCGCAGCCGGCGGCCACGGACCTGCACTATCTCTTTGCCCCGCTCAAAGTCGGCCGCATGGATTATCTCGTGCAGAAAGCGGTGGAAATGGGCGCCGGGCTGCTGCAGCCTGTCATGACCCAGCATGTGCAGGGGAAGATCACCAATCTCGACAAGCTGCGCGCCAATGTCGTCGAGGCGGCGGAGCAATGCGGTATTCTCGGCATCCCCGCCGTGGCCGAGCCGGTGAGGCTTTCCGACCTGCTCGACCATTGGCCGAGCGAGCGCCGCATCATCTATTGCGACGAGGGTGACGCCGGGCAAAACCCGCTGCCGGTGCTGGCAGCCATCCAAGAAAGGCATCTCGCTCTGCTCGTCGGGCCGGAAGGCGGCTTTTCGGAGGATGAGCGGGCGCGGCTTCGAAGCCTCGATTTCGTCACTGCCATTCCGCTCGGACCTCGCATCCTCCGGGCCGATACGGCCGCTGTTGCGGCGCTGGCGGTGGTCCAGGCGGCGATCGGCGACTGGACATGACCGGGAAAACGGGTTGACGCGGAAATCACTGCTGTTTTTTTGATGCGTCGTTGAAAGAATTTCACTTGCAACATACGTGGCTTGGGTCCTAATCACCTTCCAATTGCCCGGCCCCCTGGGCGCCTTTTGAATACAGGTACCCCGCATGGCCCGCGACACTACCGACCAGACACCGCTCTCTTCCGTTCAGGAATTGACCGATTACATCGCCGCGGGCAACAAGCCGCGGGAGCGCTTCCGGATCGGCACCGAACATGAGAAGTTCGCCTTCTTCCGCGCCGACAACAGCCCGGTTCCCTACTTCGGCGATGCCAGCATCTCGGCCCTGCTTACCGGCCTGCAGAAAAAGAGCGGCTGGGAGCCGATCATGGACGGCGGCAACATCATCGGCCTTGCCGAGCAGCACGGCATGGGGGCGATCTCGATCGAGCCCGGCGGCCAGTTCGAACTGTCAGGCGCGCCGCTGGAGACAATCCACCAGACCTGCAGGGAATCGAACCAGCACCTGGCGACGCTGCGCGAGATCGCCGAACCGATGGGCATCCGTTTCCTCGGCATCGGCGGCAGTCCGAAATGGACCTATGCCGAAACCCCGCAAATGCCGAAATCGCGCTACGAGATCATGACCCGCTATATGCCGAAGGTCGGCACCAAGGGCCTAGACATGATGTATCGCACCTGCACGATCCAGGTGAATCTCGATTTCTCCTCGGAAGCCGACATGCGCCAGAAGATGCGCGTCTCGATGAAGCTGCAATCGCTGGCGACCGCGCTGTTTGCATCCTCGCCCTTCACCGAGGGCAAGCCGAACGGGCTGCTCTCCTGGCGCGGCGATATCTGGCGCGATGTCGACAACCAGCGCTCGGGCCTGCTCGATTTCACGTTCCGCGACGATTTCGGCTTCCGCGATTATGCCGAATGGGCGCTCGACGTGCCGATGTATTTCATCGTCCGCGACGGGCACTATCACGACTGTACCCATGTGACCTTCCGCCAGTTCATGAACGGCGCGTTGAAGGGCGAGGTCGCCGATCCGGCGCCGACGATGGGTGACTGGACAAACCATCTTTCCACGCTCTTCCCGGACGTGCGAATGAAACGCTTCCTCGAAATGCGCGGCGCCGACGGCGGCCCATGGCGGCGCATCTGTGCGTTGCCCGCTTTCTGGGTCGGCCTGCTCTACGACGATGCGGCCCTTCAGGCCGCCGACGAGCTGACGAAGGATTGGAGCTTTGCCGAGATCGGCGCCCTGCGCAATGCCGTTCCGGCGCAAGGGTTGAAGGCCGAGTTTCGCGGGCATGCGCTGCTCGAGGCGGCGCGCGAGGTCGTCGGCATCTCAAGGGCCGGCCTCAAGGCGCGCGGCAGGCTTAACGGCGAAGGCCAGGACGAAAGCATCTTCCTGGCGCCGCTCGACGAGGTGCTTGCCAAGAAGGCGACGCTCGCCGAGGATCTGCTGTCGCTCTATCACGGCCGCTGGCAGGGTTCCGTCGAACCGGTCTTCGAGGATTATCAGTACTGAGATCGTCCTAAGCCCCTCTGACAAAAAGCCGTTTGCGTATTACCATTTCCGGATATAGTGACGTCACAACGCGTCACGACTCGGGGAAAGGGACCTCCATGCTGCCACTCTTCGATATGATGATGCAGGCGCAGAACGGCGCGGCGATGGAAGCGATCGCCCGGCAATTCAACCTGGCGCAGGAACAGGCGACGAAGGCCATGGCGGCGCTGATGCCGGCCTTTTCCGCCGGCCTGAAGCGCAGCACCGGCAATCCTTACGATTTCGTCGGGCTGATGCAGGCCGTCGCCTCCGGCAATTACGCGCGATATTTCGAGGATATGAGCCGGGCCTTCACGCCGGAGGGCATTTCCGACGGCAACAACATCCTTGCCCAGTTGTTCGGCTCCAAGGAGGTTTCGCGGGCGATCGCAGCCCAGGCCGCCCAGATGACCGGGATCGGACAGGACATCTACAAACAGATGCTGCCGGTGCTGGCCGACACGCTGATGGGCGGGCTCTTCAAGCAGACGACCGGCCAGATGGCCTCTCCTGTCAACCCCTTCGCCAACACGGCGATGGGCGAGAGCATTCAAAAATGGCTTGAGAGTACGGGCTTTGCGCCGAAGCCGAAGGCAGCCCCGGAGTCCAGCATTTTCGACAATCCCTTCACGCAGGCGATGCAACTGATGTTTTCGATGCCGAAACAGCAACCGGCGCCTGCCCCGAACCCATTCCTCGACAATCCTTTCGCCAAGGCCTTCCAGGAGATGATGGCCGGGCTCGGCCAGCAACCGGCAGCCCAGCAGCCTACCGCGAAGACGCCGGAGGCTCCGAAGGAAGAGGCGAAGGTCAATGCCGACAGCTATGCGGAGATGTTGAACGCCATGTTCGACAGCGGGCTGGAAGTGCAGAAGAGCTACCAGAGGAATCTGGAGGCGATTTTCGAAACTTACCGGCCGAAGCCTTCGCCTGACCCTAAGACATAAAAAGACCCGGCGATGGCTGGGAAAGCCGATCGCCGGGTCAAGCGGCAGGGCTATTGGCTATCACCCTGCGGGGAAACTTGCGCTCCTACTCGTCGCAGGAACGGAAGAACTGCAGGCGCCAACGATTGCGCGCCGAACGCGTCAGATGTTCCGACGGATCCTCGAAAAACGTCGAGGCCAGGAACGCCGAGGTCAGATCGGCCCTGGTGAGGCCGATATCTCTCAGCTGCGTATCATTCAGATCATGCAGCGCGTTGATCTCCATGCGATTGCGAAACACGCGAAAGAGGAAGGTCAACGGGGCGAGGCCTGCCGCCAGACGCTGGGAAAACGTCGGGGTAAGCTTGCCGCAGTCGAGTTCTAGTGTCCGGTCTGTCGTGTGCATCGAACTCTCCTTTCTTTCGGGGCACGCAACAACCCACCCCTGCCGCGAGGTCGTGCGGAAGGGAGCAGGCTGAATTCGGCTCGGACAGGCAGGGTGTCTGTCCTTCACTTTGCTTGATTTGCATCCCGAAGATGCCAAAGACCTATTGATCAGTCCAACGAATGTTTCTAATGATTATCATCAGCTATCTTTATAGGTGAACCCATGTCCGCGCCTCTTGATCTCGACCAGTTGCAGACTTTCATCGCCATCGTCGATTCCGGCAGCTTCACCAAGGCCGCCGACAGGGTCTACAAGACCCAATCCGCCGTCTCCATGCAGATGCGCCGTCTCGAAGAGCGCATCGGCAAGCAGCTGTTCATCAAGGACGGCCGCGGCAATCGGCTGACGGTCGAGGGTGAAAAACTGCTCAATTACGCCCGGCGCATCATCCGCCTCAACAATGAGGCGATCGCCGCCTTTGACGACAACAGGCTGGAGGGGACGCTACGCATCGGCACGCCGGACGATTACGCCGACCGCTATATGCCTGAGATCATCGGCCGTTTTGCCAAGACGCATCCGAATGTCGAGCTTTACATCGTCTGCGAGCCGTCGATGGACCTTGCCGAGCGCATGCACAAGGGCGAGCTCGATATCGCCCTCGTCACCCACAATCCGCGCGAGCGCATGTCCGATGTGGTCAGAACCGAGCCGCTCTGCTGGGTCGGCTCGGCCAACCATCCGATCCGCGACGATGCGCCGGTGCCGCTAGCCGTTGGCCGCCGCGACTGCCAATGGCGCCAGCTTGCCTGCTCGGCGCTCGATGCCGTCGGGCGCGAGCACCAGATCCTGTTCACCAGCTGGTCCTGCACCGTCGTCGCCGCGGCCGTGCTTGCCGGTATGGCGGTCTCGGTGATGCCGGAATCGGCGCTGCGGACGGGCATGAAGGTGCTGAGCCAGGCCGACGGTTTCCCGGCGCTGCCGCCGGTGCAGATCGGCATCATGAAACGGCCTGGCGTCTCGCTGTCGCTGATGAACGCAATCACGGCCCATATCACTGCCTGCCTCGACAACATCACGCCGGCTGTCGTCGACGACGGGCTGGAAGCGGATGTCAAATCCGCCCAGGCGCGCCTTTATCCGCGGCTGAAGGCTGCCAATATGGTGCCGAGCTGGTAGAAGGCCTCAGGCGACGCTCGCGGCAAAAAGGGAGGCCCGGATGACGCGTTTCCACTCGCCGAGCATGCGCTGCGCTATGGCCTCTTCGCTGACGGCCGCAAGTCGGATGACGGCGCCGATCAGGTGGCTAAAAAGGTAAGTGCGCGCGAACATTTCCTCGTCGCAACGGTCGGGAGCCAACCGGCGTACAGCGTCATCGAAGATACCAGCGACGCGACCGCTATGCTCGATATTCAGCCGAAGCAGATCCTGATCGGTTTCGGTTCCCATCCAGACGCCGAGATAAACGGGATCGTCGCGATAGGATTCGTAGTACCAGTCGATGGTGGCGCAGACGAGATCGAGGGCCTGGTCGAGGGACTGCACGTCGCTGAACATCGCCGCCGTCTTCGCCTGAATCGCCGAAGCGTGCTGGTCGAACAGGGCTTTGACGATCGCCGCCTTCTCCGGGAAATACTGGTAAACCGAGCCGATCGGCACCTTGGCGGCGACCGCGAGCTCCGTCATCCGCATGGCGCTGACGCCCTTTTGGGCGATTATCTTGGCGGCGGCAGCGAGGATAAGATCCAGCCTCTGGATGCTACGCTCCTGCTTCGGCTTCCTGCGCAAGCCGATGCGATCCATGCTTTCCGCGCCCATGTCGTTCCCATTCTTATTGTTTCGCGGCGCAGGCTATCTACCACCACCGCGTCGAGCGGATATGACATGCAAGCCTTCATCAGCGGTAAATGGAAACGCTCAGATTTTAACGATAGGCAAACGCGTGAGAAATCAGGCTCCTAGGCCGCATTGCTCTGATTGACGAGGGCGCAAAAAACGTCAGATAGTTGTAAAATCCGGCAGATTGCCGCCTGCGCACATCGCCGTCAGCCCATCGCCATCCAGATGGCGAGCCAACCCCACATGGCTGCAAGCACCAGATAACCGGCAGCAAAGATCGGGCTGCGGTAACTGAGATCATTGCTGGTGACGTGAATGGCGGCATGAGCGTAACGCAGAGCGACGAAGAGCCAGGCGAGGCCGAGGGCGACAAGATTGTCGGCCTCGGCGATATAGAGAAGAATGCAGCAGGGGTAAAAGAGTACAGGCAATTCGAACTGGTTGGCGAGGCAATTCTTGACGACAAGGCTTTCGGCGGGTTCGTCACGATTTTCGCGATAGTCCTGTTTGCGGATCTTTCCGACCCGCACCATTTTCCCGCGTCTCAGGCCAAGAAGCGCGTAGAGACCATAGACCAGGGCCACATGGGCAAGGAGTGGCCAGAAGATTTCATAGCCGGTCATGATCGCCACTTCCTTTCCGCTTTATATGCCGTTGGCAGCATTAGCGGAAAGGATAAGCGGATGCCAGCGGCTCGCCGCTGTGCAACCGCAAACCCGATATTGTCTTCACACCTGGGCGCTGCCGCCATCGACGAAGAGTTCGGCACCGCTGACGAAGCTGGAATCCTCCGAGGCAAGGAAGAGTGCGGCAGCGGCAACTTCCTCGGCGCGACCGACCCTGCCCATAGGCACCTGGGCTGCCAAGGCGTCGAGCAAGCCCTGCTGCTGCGTTGGGTCCTTGCCCGCCAATTCGACCAGTCCAGTCGTTTCCGTCGGGCCAGGACTAAGCGTGTTGATCCGAATGCCGCGATCCTTCAAGTCGAGGATCCAGTTGCGCGCAAAGCTGCGCAAGGCGGCTTTCGATGCGGCGTAAACGCTGAAGGCGGGTGTGCCGGTCGAGCCTGCGGTCGATCCCGTCAAGATGATCGATGATCCTGGCGAGAGCAGCGGCAAGGCCTTCTGCACCGTAAAGAGAACCCCCTTCACGTTCCGATCGAACGTGTCGTCATACTGCTCTTCAGTGATTTCGCCGAGGGGCAACATGGAGCCGCCACCCGCGTTGACGAAGAGCACGTCAATTTTCCCGGATTCTGCCTTCACCCGTTCATAGAGGCGATCGAGGTCGGCGAGATTGGCTGAATCCGCCTGAATTCCCACAACCTCGCCGCCTATCTCAGCGATTGCTGCATCGAGAACATCCTTGCGGCGACCCGTGATAAAGACCCGGGCGCCCTCGGCTACGAAGCGCTTGGCCGTTGCAAGGCCGATGCCCGAAGTGGCGCCCGTGATAACCGCAATCTTTGCGTTCAGTCGTTGTGTCATTGTCGTCTCCTTGGTTCGACTGAAGCTGAGATATGGACGAAAGCATCGTTGCGGAATAGAAAGAGTTGAAAGCCATTGTTTCAGGAATGAAATGACAAAGTTTCCCGATTTCGAGGGTCTTGCGATGTTTGCGAAGGTCGCGGAAGAGCGTTCCTTCCTTCGGGCTGCGCAGACGCTCGGCGTGTCGGTGCCGACCGTTTCGCGGGCCGTCAGCCGTCTTGAGCACAGACTCGGCGCCAGGCTCTTCAACCGGACGTCCCGGCAGCTGGCGTTGACCGAATTCGGCCTGCGACTGGTCGATAGCGCCGCACGAATCTATGCCGAGGCCGAGAGGGCGGAGGACGCTGCCCGGGAGATTGCCACCCGGCCGAAGGGTCTCATCAGGCTTGCCGCACCGATGGCCTTCGGGACGCGCTGGCTTGCCCCGGTCCTGCCTGATTTTTTCGAGCGCTTTCCGGAGATTTCCATCGACCTGCACATGAGCGATGCCGTCGTCGATATCGTGGGAGAGGGTTTTGATGCCGCGCTCAGAATCGCAGTACTGCCGGATTCGTCCTTGGTCGCGCGAAGGCTGACGCCGGTGGATCGCTTCATTCTCGCTGCACCCGCATATCTCGACCGGTACGGCGTGCCGGAACATCCGCGCGACCTAGCGGCTCACCATTGCCTGGGATACGCCTATAGGGCGCGACAGGATGTCTGGCGCCTGCGCAACAGTGAAGGCAAGGAGGAGGTCATCGTGCCAAGTGGCTCTCTCAAGGCCACAAATTCGCAAGCCTTGGTGCCAATGGCGCTAAGCGGCCTCGGGATCATCGAACTTCCGGAGTTTCTCGCGCATGACTATCTGATAGACGGCCGGCTGAAGCCGATTCTTCCCGACTGGACACTGCCGACCGGCGCACTGTATTTCGTCACACCTTCCGCGCGGAACCGGCCAGCGAAGGTCGAGGTACTTTCCGATTTCATGATGGCGAGACTGTCAAATCCGGTTTGGCGGCGAAGGAGCTGATAGCCACTTCAGTCCTGGCGTGGCGACAGCCAACGGGCAATTGCAAGCCGGGCCGCGACGATGAAGCAGATAGCGAGGCTTGCGAATTTCAACCGCGTCATCCACGGCAGCACGTGCATTGCAAGACCTGCGGACGCGCTGTTGCCGAAGGCAATCAGACTGGAAATGTTCTCGCCGTAGTCGGAGATGCCGTAGATGAAAGGCAGCAGAGAGATCGCCTTGGCTATGAGCGGATGAAGTGACCGGCCGAACCACGAGCCGACGGGACCAAGCCCGAGGAAGACGACGAACAGCAGCGCCGTCAGCAATGCCGGAAAGATCAGCTCCGGCCCGAAATACATGGCGCTGAGCAGTTTGGCCGCCGTCTTATTTTCATCGAGCAGCTTCTGCATGTGGAAGACGGTCGATTCGTCGTAGCCGGCGAAGTAGGTGTCGAGCACCGCCTGCCCGGTTTCGTGCTTGAAAGGCACGACGAAGCCGAAGGTCGTCCAGGCGAGCACGGCAAGGCAAAGGGCGGCGAGCAGCGCGACGATCCAGAGCGGAATTGCGCTGCCCGCCTTCATGATCAGAGGCCGGCGCCCGGATAATTCGGGCTCTCGCGGGTGATCGTCACGTCATGGGCGTGGCTTTCGCGAAGGCCGGCGCCGGAGATGCGCACAAAGGTGGCGCGCTCCTGGAAATCCTTCAGGTCCTTGCCGCCAACATAACCCATGGCCGCCTTGAGACCGCCGGCGAGCTGGTGGACGACGGCCGAGACCGGTCCCTTGTACGGCACCTGGCCCTCGATGCCTTCGGGCACGAGCTTCAGCGTGTCGCGCACCTCAGCCTGGAAATAACGATCGGCCGAACCGCGGGCCATGGCGCCGACGGAGCCCATGCCACGATAGGCCTTGAAGGAACGGCCCTGGTAAAGATAAACCTCGCCCGGGCTCTCGTCGGTGCCGGCGAGCAGCGAGCCGATCATGACGGCAGAAGCACCGGCGGCGATCGCCTTGGCAAGGTCGCCGGAGAATTTGATGCCGCCGTCGGCGATGACGGGCACATCCTGATCCTGGGCGGCCTGGACGGCCGACATGATGGCGGCGAGCTGCGGAACGCCGACGCCGGCGACAATGCGCGTCGTGCAGATCGAACCCGGGCCGATGCCGACCTTGACGGCGTCGGCGCCGGCATCGATCAGCGCTCTGGTGCCGTCATAGGTGGCGACGTTGCCGGCCATGATCCTGACCGAGTTGGAAAGCTTCTTGACCCGGGCGACAGCATCGAGAACACGCTGCGAATGGCCATGGGCGGTATCGACGACCAAAAGGTCGACGCCGGCCTCGATCAGGCGTTCGGCCCGCTCGAAGCCGTCATCGCCGACGCTGATGGCGGCGGCGGCGCGAAGCCTGCCCTGCGCATCCTTGGAGGCGTTCGGGTTCAGCTGCGACTTCTCGATATCCTTGACGGTGATGAGGCCGACGCAGCGGCCTTCGGCGTCGACGACCAGCAGCTTCTCAATGCGATGCGAGTGCAGCAGGCGCTTGGCTTCCTGCTGATCGACGCTCTCCTTGACCGTGACCAGATTGTCCTTGGTCATCAGCTCATGGATCTTCTGCTCCGGATCCGAGGCGAAGCGGACGTCGCGGTTGGTGAGGATGCCGACGAGGCGGCCGGACTTCTCGACGACCGGGATGCCGGAGATGCCATGCGATTTCATCAGGGAGAGCGCTTCGGCAAGCTTCGCCTCCGGGCCGATGGTGACCGGATTGACGACCATGCCGCTTTCGAACTTCTTCACCTGGCGGACCTCTTCGGCCTGCTCGATCGGCGTCAGGTTGCGGTGGATGACGCCGAGGCCGCCGGCCTGGGCCATGGCGATCGCCAGCCGGCTCTCGGTGACGGTATCCATGGCCGAAGAGAGGATCGGGATGTTGAGATCGAAGTCGCGGGCGATGCGGGTTGCGATATTCGTCTGGCCGGGCATGACCTCGGAATGGCCGGGCTGCAGCAGCACGTCGTCGAAGGTAAGCGCGTCCGCGCCGGTTGCCGTTTCAATGATGCGGGCCATGGCCAAATTCCTTCAGTTAAGAAAATGCAACCCGTCCCGGAAACGAATCGTCCGCCCCGGCGGTGTGCATGAGTTGCTTGGAAGTTGGCGAGGGCTGGTAACACGTCTATGACAGGAAGGAAATAGCAAAAAGCCCGGCGTGGCCGCCGGATCGTCATGGGAGCCATGCATCTACCGCATCGGCCCGAAAATCGGAATCGATTTCGGAAAGCACGATGCGTAGATTCAAAGTGTTACAGCGTCCCTTGCGCGTCTGCCAAGACGCGCGGCGCGGGAAAGCGCATCGCGTCAAACTTCATTCATGCGATGCGCTTTAGCTCTTTGTTTTTACGCATGTCGTTATCCCGGAACCGCTACACACTTCCGGACGACATGCGGTAGATCAAATGTCGAACTGATAGGTCTTCGCCACGAAGCGATAGCCGCCATCCTGCCTTTCGGCGAAACCGACCGCGGGGAACGGCATGTGGTAACCGAGGAAGGCGATCTTGTCGGTGGCGATCATGTCGAAAACCTTGCGGCGGCTGGCCGCCGCCTGCGCCTTGTCCATATCGAAGCGCACTTCCCAATCCGGGCGCAGCAGCGACAGAATATAGTGGTTGGCCGTATCGCCTGTCAGCACCAGGCGCTTGCCCTCGGATTCCACATGGAACACCATGTGGCCCGGGCTGTGACCCGCGGCCAGCATCGCCGTCATGCCGGGCGCAATGCTGTCACCGTCCTTGATGAAGATGGCTTTTTCGACGAGCGGCGTCAGGTTGGCAAGCACGGCCTTGTGGCCGCCTTCGGCGGGCGTGCCTTCGCGTGATTTGCTCGACCAGAAATCATATTCGGCCTGACCGATGACATAGCGGGCATTCTTGAAGGCGGCTGCGCCATTTTCCATGAGACCGCCGATATGATCGCCGTGCAGATGGGTGAGCGCCACGAGGGTGACGTCGTCGGCCGAGTATCCTGCGGCTTTCAAGCCTTCGGCAAGCCGGCCGGCGCCACGCGCCCGCCCCGCTGCACCGAAGCCGGTATCGACAAGAATGACATCCGCGCCGGTATCGATGAGGGCAGGCGTATAGCCGCTCAGGAGCTTGTCGGCCGGCAGGAAGTTTGCAGTCAGCAATGCCTTGACCGTCTCGGGATCCTGATTGGTGCCGTAGGTTTCATAGGGTTTTTCGGAGATGTTGATGCCATCGCGCACCACTGTGAATTTATAGGAACCGAGCTTGAATTGATCGATCTCGGGCAAAGGCATTGCATTCATATTGCTGCTTTCTCCAGTCGCGGCCGCCACGGCCTTCTCTCTTAAAATCACCGGCGCAGCCAGCAGCCCGAGGCCTGTGGCAAAAAACGTGCGCCGCCTTATTGGCGTTGAGATTGCCATGTCCACTCCCCTTTGATGCGCGGCGCGCCATCGCGCCGACCCGACGATCTGGCCGTATTTCCTGCCCGGGTAGGTGAACATAGGTCAATGTTGATAGGGAAGGATGTCGGGCAAGCCATCTCACGCAGACGTGAACCAAACGTTCCATCGAAGCGGATTGAAGGATTGGCAGGCCCGGGAAGTGAGTCTACACAGCAAATGCCTTTCCTGCTCCAATCCGCAGCCTATCAAGGCTCCCGCCTATGAACCGCATCGTCCCGCTGATCCTTGCCGTCGCTCTCTTCATGGAGCAGATGGACTCCACCGTGATTTCGACGGCGTTGCCCGCAATCGCCGGGGATCTCAATGTCGGGCCGATTACGCTGAAGCTGGCGCTGACCTCCTACATGGTGGCGCTGGCGGTGTTCATCCCGGTCAGCGGCTGGATGGCCGACAGGTTCGGCGCCAAGAAGATTTTCCGGCTTGCCATCTCCGTCTTCGTCATCGGCTCGATTTTCTGCGCCTTCTCGTCCAATCTCGTCGAATTCGTGTTTGCCCGCTTCCTGCAGGGCATGGGCGGCGCGATGATGACGCCGGTCGGCCGCCTGGTGCTGGTGCGCACGACGAAGCGCAGCGATCTGGTTTCCGCCATGGCGCTGCTGACGATCCCGGCGCTGGTCGGCCCGCTCACGGGCCCGCCGCTCGGCGGCTTCATCACTACCTATTTCAGTTGGCATTGGATCTTCCTGATCAACGTGCCGGTCGGCATCATCGGCATCTGGCTTGCAACGATCTTCCTGCCGGAGGTGGAAGCGATCGCGCCGCCGAAGCTCGATTTCACCGGCTTCGTGCTCACCTCGCTTTCAGCCGCCGGCGTCGTCTTCGGCCTGTCGGTGGTCAGCCTGCCGGCCCTGCCGCCGATCATCGGCATCACCGCGACCTTTATCGGCCTTGCCTGCGGCGTCCTCTACATCAGCCATGCGAAGCGCCACCCAGCGCCGATCCTCAACCTCAACCTGTTCAAAAATCCGACGTTCCGGGCTTCGACCATGGGCGGCAATCTCTTTCGAATCTGCGTCGGCGCCATGCCGTTCCTGACACCGCTGATGCTGCAGCTCGGCTTCGGGCTGACGCCGTTCCAATCCGGCCTCATCACCTTTGCCGGGGCGATCGGGGCGATCACCACAAAGTTCATGGCCAAGCGCGTTTTCGCCGCCACCGGCTTTCGCACGACACTCGTCGGCGCCGCCATGGTGACGACGCTTGTGACCGTCATCACCGGCTTCTTCACGCCGGCAACGCCGCACCTCGTCATCATCGGCGTGCTGCTTCTCGGCGGTTTCTCCCGCTCCTTCATGTTCACCGGCGTCAATGCGCTTGCCTTCGCCGATATCGATGATGCCGAAGCCAGCCAGGCGACATCGATGAGCTCCGTCATGCAGCAGGTCAGCCTGGCGCTCGGCGTCGCGGTGGCGGCCGCAATATTGGAGACCTCGATCTATCTCAGGGGCGAGGCGCTTGATGTGGCCGATTTCCATCTGGCTTTCTACATCTTTGCCGGACTGACGGTGATTGCGACCATTCCCTTCGTCCGCATGGATCGCAACGCTGGCGCCCTCGTTTCCGGCCATCGCTCGAGAGGCGTGAAGCCGTCGGCCATCGAAGCCGAACAATCGATGGTGAAATAGGCCGGGCTTTATTCGGGACGTTCGCAGACTGCACTAAGCTTGTTGCCGTCGAGGTCGCGGACGTAGGCCGCATAGAAATGGGCATGGTAGGAGCGCAGGCCAGGCCCGCCTTCATCCGCCGCGCCCGCCGCAATCGCGGCTGCGTGGAAGGCATCGACAGCCGCCCGCGTTTCGGCCGCAAGCGCCACCATGGCGCCGTTACCGGCAGTCGCCCGGTGGCGATTGAACGGCGTCACCACCCAGAAGCGGCAGCGCGTGTCGCCTTCGGCGGAATAGCCGATCTCCTCTTCTGTATGACGCTGGCGACGATAGCCGAGCGCACCCAGCACGGCGTCATAGAAATGACCTGCGCGATGAAGATCGTTGGTTCCGAGCGTGATGTAGAGAAGCATGGGATCATCATCAACCGGGATGGACCCGAGATCAAGCTTGCTCTGCGTCAGCTTCCGCCTTGCGGCCTTTGAAGCCCTTGGCCAGCAGGAACATCTCCACCGATTCGGCGCGTGACGAGTTCGGCTTGACATGGACGACCTGGCGGAAATTCTGCTTCAGCATGGCGAGCAGATCACGCTCGGTGCCGCCCTGGAAGGTCTTGGTGAGGAAATGCCCGCCCTCTCCCAGCACCTCGACGGCGAAATGGGCCGCAACCTCGCACAAATGCATGGTGCGCAGATGATCGGTTCTGTGGTGGCCCGTGGTCGGCGCGGCCATATCGGAAATGACGAGATCGGGCGTGCCGCCGACCGCCTCCATCAGCTTTTCCGGCGCGCTCGGATCGAGGAAGTCGAGCTGCAGGATCTTGACGCCGGGAAGCTGGGCCATTTCGAGGAAATCGATCGCGGCCACACGCACGTCCTCATCCGTCGAACCGGTGACCTTGGCGGCGATCTGTGACCAGCTGCCGGGAGCCGCACCCAGATCGATGATGCGCCTGGCGCCGCGCAGGATGTGGTATTTCTCGTCGATCTCCAACAGCTTGAAGGCGGCGCGGGCGCGATAGCCTTCGAGCTGGGCGCGCTGCACATAGGGATCGTTGATGTGGCGCTGCAGCCATTGGCGGGAGGACGCCTTCATCTTCTTGTTCTTGACGCGCTGGCCGAGCTTGCGGCCGGTGCGGTTTCCCGCGATCGGTGCCTTTGTCATGCCCTTCCCCTTATTTCGCCCGCTGGCCGCGGCGGTTGCGATGGCGCCGCCACACGCCGTCATCGGCCATCATGTCGGTGAGCAGGCCTTCCCTCAAGCCGCGATCGGCGACCCGCATGCGCGGGCTCGGCCAACGGCGGCGGATCGCCTCCAGAATGGCGCAGCCGGCAAGCACCAGATCGGCCCGGTCCGGCCCGATGCAGGGATTGGCGGCGCGGCTTTCGAAATCCCAGGAGAGAAGCTTCGCCTGCATGGCGGAGACCTCGTCATCCGAGAGCCAGATGCCATCGACCTTGCGCCGGTCATAGCGCGGCAGGTCGAGATGGACACCGGCAAGCGTCGTCACCGTGCCCGACGTGCCGATCAGGTGGAAATCGCCAGTCTGGGCGATCTCGATCTCCGGGCAGTCGAAGCATCCGAGCATGGCTTCGACCTCGCGCACCATGCCTTCGAAAACATCCGGCGTGACGTCGCGCCCGCCGTGACGCTCCGACAGCGTCACGACGCCGACCGGCAGCGAGGTCCAATGGGTGATGTGATTGGCGAGCCGGCTGAAGCGACTATCGCCGATGCGGATGACGGCGATCTCCGACGAGCCGCCACCAATATCGAAGAGGACGACGGAACGAGTCTCGCGGCCAACGAGCGAGGAGCAGCCGGAGACCGCGAGGCGTGCCTCGGTCTCCCGGTCGATGATCTCAAGTTCGAGGCCGGTTTCGGCGACAACGCGGCCGAGGAACTCCGCGCCGTTGACCGCCTGACGGCAGGCCTCGGTGGCGATCAGCCGCATGCGGCGGATCTCCCGGTTCCTCAGCTTGCCGGCGCAGATCCTCAGCGCCTCGATCGCCCTTTCCATCGCCTCGTCGGAGAGACGGCCGCTGGCGGCAAGACCCTCGCCGAGCCGTACGATGCGGGAAAAGGCATCCACGACGCGGAACTGGCCCGGCCGGGTCGGCTGGGCTATCAGCAGACGGCAATTATTGGTGCCGAGATCGAGCGCGGCATAGAGTTCTTCCGGCCATGCATGCTCGCCGGCCTGACGATCCCCCTGGTGACCGTGGCTCTCCTGGCGGCCTTTGCGGCCGGCGCCGGCGCCGTTCTGCATCTCGCGCGGGACGGCACTGCGCACCGTCTCTTCGACGCGGCTTTCCTGCAGGGGCACATGGGAAGGCTTTGCCGATGACAGCGGCCGGCCCTGCAGCCCGCGCTTGCCGCGATGCTTCCGGCGGTTGCGCCGGCTCGATGCCTGTTCGCTGTCGGGCCGGGCGGCTGCCGCGTCCTGTTCCACCTTCTGGTTTTGAACTGAACTATCCTGCGAAGCGCCTTGACCGCCGCGACGACGGCGCTTGCGCTTGCGAGCCGGATGTCCGGCCGCATCTTCCATGGGGCGCGCAGGCTGCCCGGCACTGCCGGGGAACTCATGCGAAGCGGGATGGGCGACGCTGCGGGTTTGCCCGCCGCGCTTGCCCTTGCGACGCCTGGACTTCTTGCCGTCCCTGCGCCCTGCCGCCGTCGCCCCGTCAAATTGCGGCTTCGCGCCGCCTTCGGGGTCTTCCACGTTGTTTTCCACCGCGCCGCGCAAGTCCCGGAGGTATGCAGCAGGCGCTCGTTTGATTTTTGCGTTGCCGCAAGAATATCAGCGCCCACCAAAATCACCAAATTCTTTTTTGACAGAGGGCTTTGCGGAAGAGTTTCACCGCCGGCCTGAGAAGGCCGATTTTTTTCAAAACAGGTATTTGCAATCGCCGGGCTTTTGTTTATAAGCGCCGCACACCAGCCGAACCGCCCGCCGGTTCGCTTGCTGGGGAATAGTTCAATGGTAGAACAGCGGACTCTGACTCCGTCGATCTTGGTTCGAATCCAGGTTCCCCAGCCATTCAGCATTTATCCTTGTTTTTCAGTGACTTGGGTGGGGAAACACCGCGGCATCCGGAACAGTCCAGCGGACCAATTTTCCGGATCGCTTTAGCATCCCACGCTCGGAAGGCACCTCAGCTGCATCTGGACAGCTCGTCCAAGGCGGACGGCGGCCATCGCGGGCCACACAGCCGGTAGTTCCCTCCAATTCACCGGCGGTCCATCTCAAAAGCTCTTACAACCTCGATCACAACTATCGTGTGCGCCGATGCGGCATTTGGCGACAGCCATGAGAGCTGAAGATGAGTACTACTATTGATTGACTATCCTCTTGAAATGCTCGGGCCTATACTCCTCGCTGAGGATGGTCCTTTCCCTAGCCAAGAGGAGGTTCGCATGAGAAAGGTCACTTATGGCTTTCTAGCATTGTCCGCACTCTTCTCTCTCACAAGTCATATTCGAGCGGAAGAGATCAACATGGACAATCCCGATGAGGGAGTAATCATCACCCCAGACAGCACAACCATGGGAAATGGGGATGGAACAGGCACGACCTGGCCTGCCGGGGAAGAGCCGGGCGGCAGTGACGGCGGTGACGCAGGCGGAGGTGACGCGGCCGGAGGAGGAGGTGACGGAGGAAGCGGAGAGTAGTAGTAGTAGTTGGTAGTAGTTGGTAGTAGTTGGTAGTAGTAGTTAGTAGTTGGTAGTAAAAGCTGACGACAAACTAAGAGGCACTACTAATGTCCATCCTCTATACGCGTAGAACTATAGGACGGGCAGCGTGCGCATCGATGCTCGCTGCCCTCGTCAAAGAGATCGCTTATGCGGCAGATGACACCCTCAGTCTGAGGCTGATCAGAACCTACGAGACGAACGTTGGGATTACGGGCGAGCTTTTATGTAACGGACGCTTCGTGGCCCACACCTTAGAGCGGCCTTGGTCTCTGCAAAGCGACGTCATCACCTCTATACCAGAGGGGCAATACCGAGTTTTTCTTCACTATAAGGAACCTGATAAGCAACACAAGGCTTCTGGTATCTATTGGCGCATGGAACTTAATTGGACTGACACAAAGCCGAGAACTGCGGTCCAGATCCACATCGGAAACACAATTGATCAAACGATTGGATGTATTTTGCCTGGCCTCACGGCTATCAACAAAGAACTGCGGCTTGTAGATTCAGCGGGAGCGGTATCAGCCTTAGAGGAACAATTCTATGGCTCCGCGAATCCAGTATCGACGCCGGACAAATCGATAGTTCTGAACATTTCGTCGTTGCCCAAACCGACAGAGCTCATGGTTACAGACGACGCCGGAAGAACTGTGCTTCGTCAGGATGGGCTGAAATGGTTTCTCATCGTAAATGGTCAAGGAACCCATATGTACGATGAAATCAAGCGAACTACGCGACACTTTGTTTTCACCGGGGCTCCGGGCACTTTCGCTTTTGGACGGCAAGTTAGGATAGGTCTGCACGGAGGCATCATCGAGATCTCGAAAGATGGGAAACAATGGCGTCGATTCAATCCGGGATCGACGGTTCAGAGAAGTGATGAGGTTATGAAATATCTCGCGCCCCTCTGATGAATATTATTTTTGACCGTCGCACAAATCATACTCAGATATTGCGATTAAAACTTTCGATCTCCAGACCTGAAACTGTGAAAATGTGAAACCGTCCACGTATCGTTGAGAAGTGTCATTAGTTGCATTAGCCAGGTGAGGATTTGGGCTGTCCGGCGGGCGGAATGGGTCGTCTGAAACTTGGACGGGGAATGGCAGCGATCCTAGGGATCTACCGTCCATTCCCACAGAGAAAGGCCTATGCAGAAGCCTGAGGCTTGGCCAATGCCCGCACAATGCACCTAGCCGTACTACTCAGCTCATCGACGGGGCCATCAGCTCCCGATCGAATTTCATGGAGCCACTTCTGCTCCTCATTCGTCATGGGCGTGCCGAGCATCCGTTCGAAGAGGCGAATCGCATCCTCATCGTAGAACTGGCGCGCGGCCAAACGAAAGAGCTGCCGCACGTCGGCGCCGATGACCGAGGCAACCTCTTCCACGCAATGAAGGGGGAGCTTGGCGTCTCCGCGCAGAACCATCTGGAAGAGCGGGCTTGCCAAAAAGCTTTCGCTCGGGACGGGCACCGACATTTTTGCGATCCGCTCCTTGAGGTGAGCTACGAGTTTAATGGTACTGTTAGTCATTGATCACTCCTGCGCTTGCATCGATGTTTCAATTATAGCGAGCGACAGTTGGGGTAGTTCAGCTCCCATTGGCGGCCCGAGAGCCCCTCAACTGAGGCTTTCGCGCTGATCAGGGCGGATATGACGATTGAAAACTTCCATGTCATAGGGAAAAAATTGAGCCAGGCACATCAGGAGAATTTCCCCCTCATCCAGTTGCAGCAGTCGTGCGACAGGGGGCACTTGCCAAATCTGCAAGTCAAATCCGCCGATGATATAGCGGACCGTTGTCACCTGCTCGTTGAAGCCCATTGCTTTCATGAAGGCTCTTTGTGGAATTCCCAATTCAGTGATGCGAGCGGCGATGAGCCTCGTAAGCGCCAGCCTTTCGCGCTTAGACATTGTTTGCCTCCACCACCTTCTTTGATTTGCGGGCTTTGGGTTTCTTTCGCCAAACTTTCAGCATAGCGTCGATCCGTGGCTGTACACGGTTGCGGGCCTCGCTTCGATCCATACCGAGGAGAAGGAGCGTGTCGTAGTCTGTCATCTCGTGCCGGAGAAATGTCTGCATGGTGATGCCTACTGCCTGACCAAGCGAGGCATCCCGCCAATCACGCTCTCCCACCAATCTTGAGAAATAGGCGACTGCAAAATCAGGGCAGCCCGGGTGGTTTTGGCGAATATGCCTTTCTACGACATCAATAGGATAAACACTCATGCCGTGCTCCTCAGCGACAGGGGAGCCTATTTATAGTGCAGTAAAATCGTCCAAATCAAATAAGCCGTTACTTACTTCTGGCATTTGTTCACAGCCAATACTTCAAAAAAACGGATTTGAATTCTTCACGGCGCTGGGCCTGCGTATACTCCGACCGATAAGCAAAAGTGGTCAAAAGGCACCCCAAAAAAAGCGAAGTCTTAGACAAGGGACAAACCTTGAAGGGGATGTCTTTTGCACGCCCCGAGTGCCGGTGAACCTATCCTCCTCAGCCGCTGAGATGTGTCGCTGGCCCTTCCATCGTATCCATCGAGCTAACACAACCTTTACGCCGACCTTTACGAAATCTTGCATATGTAAAGGTACAGCGGATTTTCGAGTTTAAATAGCTGATTTGGCAACGTAGATGTAAAGGTCGAATGGCTCTGAAAGCCGCCTTTTCCGGGCTTCACCTTGACGTAACTTTACGTTTTCTTGACAAAAACGCCCGATTTCAGATTTTTATGAAAAATGTAAGGGTCGCCGCGAAATTTGCCTCGTACATATGCGACTATCTGCCATGGAATATGGCACGCCAAAGCAGTTGTGACCACGGTTGCGGATAGAATTTCGTTTTCAAGTACACGAAAACAGATATCGATCGCGGGGCACGTTGGCCACCAACGCTGAAAACATATCCGGGCTAAATGAGGTAAGGTCCTCAAATGCAACGCAAGTGAAGCTATTTAAGATGATTTCCGGATCGGGAAATACTGCCTTATGAGATTGATCTAGATATTGGTCGCACGCGGCGGCCCAACATGAAAGGAGGATCTGTTGGCCGGCACGCCTACCTCCGCGCCGGTGTGTTCGCTCCAAGCCTCCTGTCCTTTTGGGCCAGCTAAAAATTTGGCTGGCCCATCCGTTATCAAACTTAGATTGCCGCGAGCTCACGGCGGATCCGGGTGACCTCTTCACCATCGTCGTAGCTGTCGATCATCATTTCCAGCTCGTAGCGGATGCGATCAGCATTCGCGATCGCAGCGTTTACATTCCCGCGATGGATCTTCTCTTCGACCGTGAGATCATCCCAATCATCGTTCTCGGCAACAATATTCGTCAGACTGTTGCGAATGATGACGTCTCCGTTCGGGTAGGTGTCGTGGTAATGTCCTGCGACCTTGCGCAGAAGAGCAGCTTCCACGGGATCCTTGTCGTCGGCCTCCTTGGCGAGAAGCTCATAAAGGTGCCGGATAGACATTACCAAGCCGGAAGCACCGAACTCCTTCGCAAGCTCGTCCGGATACGGCAGGCAGAAATTTGCCATATTCATCGACGGAATAACGGGGGTGTCGCTCATGATAAATCTCCTTCTTGAGCTTCAGGGATCGCCGGACATTCGGCGACCTTGGCTCAAGCTGAGACCAACCACCTCGCCCGTTGCACTACCGCTTTCCTTCGCCACCGATTGATTGTTCATCACCAAGTTCCGACTTTTACTGTGATCTTTGATGGCACTTATAGCGATGCGCCGGCGCGATCGCATTCAAAGTTGAGGCTTTTGGGCAACAGTAAGCGACTGCAGGCCTCTACCCTGGCTCTGGTGATGTCGAGCGCCTGGCAAAAGCGGACTTTTCCATTCTCCCGAATCCACTTAGGCAACCCATTCATTCGATGGCATTCATGCTGCACCGATGGCTGGTCAGTTGCTAATGTAATCCAGGAGGCCGGCCTTGCCGCACGATATCATTCTGTATCGAAATCGAAAGCTTCAAGATCCGGTCACACTCACATATGGGGAAACGACTCTCAGGAGCTCACAGGCGCGCTTGGCCAACCGGACGACTCTGACCCCGCAGATCGATCTCAAAGCCTACCAGTGCCGCTCTGTGATCGATTGGATCGACATCCATTTCGAGCTGTCTCGGCGCACACAGTATTGGCACCTTAACGACCGCATCGAAAAGCTGACAGGCCGGAGAGAATATCCTGAAGCCTTGGATATTAGCGGCGGCAAGACAGCTACCCGATACAAGCTGCGCGTCCAGGAGCCAAATCTTGAGGCCGTCCGGAAAGTGCTCCGCGACCTTGAGAGCGCTTATGGCTTCGTTGCGCCGGCCAGCGTCAGTGGGATTGAAATCAGCATCGACTTCTACCCGGAAAAGCCGAGCGAGGAAGCTCGAGCGCGAATGCACGGTGTCCTGGTCCGGCATTTCTACCCAACGACGCGGGTCTTAAGGAGCAACAGGATGTGGCCGCGTTTCATGCCTGGGAGCGTCAAAAGCACCGACTACACGGTGAGCCGCAATGATAGTGACAGCAGCCTCGATATCGGAAACCGCATGACACCTGGATTGGACCGCCCGGCCCTATACGGTTCCACCTACTACGTCGGCGAACGAGACAATCCAAGAGCTTTCTGGCGCATCCAGAACAAGGTCCTCGACATGCAGAACAAGGCTGCAGGCACCTGGGATGAGCTACCTGTCCACAAGAAGCGAGTCCGGATTGAGGTAACTTTGGGAGATGAGGGCTGCAGGGAGATAGGACTGGATAAATTCAGCGACCTTGAAGCACTAAGGATCACCCGCCTGCAGAAAGGCTTCTTCCAATTCATGAAGCCGACTTTCGCAATTATCCGTCCGGCAAGTTCGCCCGCCGCATCAGCGGCAGTGAAGCAGAAGGTCGAGGAATACCAGAGACAAAGGTTTCTGAATGCAGGGGTGCTTGGGCTGCAAATTCGTGAGGACGCGCGAGGAGAGCTACGAGCGTTGGAAATGCCAAAGATCAGAAGGTGGCACAGAAAGAGCGGAAGCAAGGTGCCACCCCAGGTGAGAGCAGGTGCCGGCGCGTACGGAACGATGATTGTGTACGAGGAACTGACGAGGATGGTGGAGCGGGCACTGGCTGGCCTTCAGAGGAGAGTTAGAAGAGAGATGGGTGAGTGAGGAGGTTAGCGAGTACAAACGGAAAGAAGTGATTCATGCCGTACAAGTTATCAGGTTGGCAGCTGGTAAAGCGAAGGCAAATGCCTGACTGATATGATATCTGGCCCTATGACATACCGTATGCTACTTGGGAAAAACTTGCAGCCGCGCAACCACCATCGAGCATTCAACGTGATATTATGACTGCCCAGAAAGGTCTAAACGACTAGATTAGGTTACATAGGCCGCTCCCGTATTGAATCGAGGCGAATGATGCGCGCCATACTCGCTGCTTTACCTGAACGCAGTCGCGTGGAGGCGCAGCAGGCTTAGCATCGCTGAATCGGACCGCGTGCCCTTCGCCATGTTATACCAATGCGTGACTAGCTGGAGGTTGCTCCTTCGCCCGATCATCGAACCGTCATCGTAATGTCCTGCGCTGTCGATCCTATCCAGGCTCGCACGCAAATCGGGCACTGCCTCGTCAAACTTCACCCCAGTGCGAGCGCAACGATACGCTTGCCGCTCGGCAAGATCATCTAGAGTGCGGAGCAGGTCAATCGCGTTAAGCTGCTTTGTCTTGAGACGACGGCTAACAGTCTTTCCGCTGTTGGCAACTGTGTTCTTCGTTGTAGCCAAGATGCGCTTTCTGGCTACGCTCCATCCGCCGTTTGTGGCTTCCTGGTTTCCGCTCAACGCATACCGGCCCCGGGCGACCTTGACGACCCGGCCGTCCTCACGCAGGGTGTTCAGCAGCCCATGCGTTCCCCACATCTTTTCATTATGGATCGGCCATTTTTCTTCCAGCGCGATGCGGGCCAATTCGTAGTTCTGCATCGCGCCCCCATGCTTCTCGAGTGTGTCGATGACCTTTTGGCGTAATTCTTCCGATCCTCGATAGTATCCAGCCAATTTCAACTCCCGTGGTGTTGCGCCGCGCCCGTACCACAAACAACGCGTGACGTGGATGAAGGGCTACCTGACTAAGCCCTCCGATTGCAATTGAAGACATGTTCATGGTACGCATTAGCGAACGTCGAGCCCTAGCGTTCATAATCAACGATGTCAGGCAATCGTTCCCCCAAGCCCTCTATCACTTGCCCCAAGCGACTGCGGCGATCTCGCAACGTGATGACGAGGGTGTCGATCGGCCGGGTGAGCGGGATCATGATCCAAAGCCACGCCGCGGCTTCCGCTGGTTCTACCGGAAGCAGTCCGTTAGACAGGCCGCCTACACCCCTCCGCGCCAATTGCCAGGATTCATCCAAGCCGTCCAGCACCGTTATCCAGCCCTCCAGCCCCCTGCAGGATTCATATTGTACGACCCGGAGCGCATCGCTCGACCGGGGAAAGGTCCGGCGGGTAGCCTCGTCGACGGCATCCCATGCCATCCAACCGTTCCGCCGGAAGGCACCGGCGAGCAAGCTGCTTCGCTTGTCGCCGCTCGCCGTTACCTCGGATGGCGGCACGCAGTGCAGGAGATCGACTGGCATGTTCCCGGCCTTGATCGCCGAGGCCAGGACGTCGCGCTGCAATGCTTCCATCTCGGAATATCTCCCGATCCGGACGATGACCCTACCTCCCGGCGCCTCGGCACTGGGCGCTACATTCCATTGCAAGCCCACCTCGTCGGCGAGTGCGTTCGCGAACTTGGCAAGGCTAGCCTTCATTCGAAGCCCGTCCCTCAAGTTCCGCTCGCCATCCTTGGGCTCCCCGACGACCGACGACTTCCAGTCCGTCGCCCTTCCCCGCACGAGTTGCGAGAAGCCGTCTGCCAACGCAATCGCGTTGCCGCCGTAGAGTCTGGCGAGAAGGTCAGCCTCGGGTTGGGGCCAGTCCTGCGCTTCGTCCACGAGGATCGCGTCGAAGCCAAACTCGAATGGATGGGCCTTCTTGATTGCTTCCACCTCCTGCGGCCCTACGGCGCCGCTTGCGAAGTAGTCGCTTGCCTCCCTGCAGTCGGCGTCGTAGCTGCGAAGGTCGATTTCGCCATCCTTGCCGAGCCCGAGGTGGCCTAGCCAGGAGTACATGAAGGACATCACGGTCCGGACGGTGATGCCTCCTGCATCCCCGTCGCCAGGAATGCCCATGAGGGCAATCGTCCGTTGGATGTCCGCCGCAAGGGCCGTGTTGTAGGTGAGCACCAACGAACGCGTTCCCCGTTCGACAAAGGCCTCGTAGGCTGCTTGCAACAGGAGGATGGTTTTGCCCGTGCCTCCATGGCCACGCAAGTGGACGCGCTGGCTTCCGAACAGGTTAGCCAATTCACGGGCCACCTGCGGCCGAGACGCGATGCGATCCATCCGCCTTCGATCCAAGGATGAGGGCCTCAACTCCTGGAACAGGCCGTCAGCAAGGACCTTCTCCATCACCTCGTCGCTGCCGGAGCTTATTGCGTGCTCGCCGTTGATTTTGCGAATGCCAAGAACGGATGCCGCCGCCATCAAGAATTGCAACGCATCGAAGGAGAACGGCACCGCGCCCGCGGGCGGTTGCGGGATGCCACGAACGCGGGGAAGCTCGGGGATACCCAGCAGGGCGACGCAGCGATAGACCCAGGGGCTGGAACCAGTCGTATCTCGAAAGTGCTCCTTCAGGGCGTGCCCCTGGGCGTCGTTCTGGTCGGTCGCGCTTTTCCATCCGTCCCCATATTTGACCTTGACGCCCCCCGCCTCAATGCGCATCGCCCCCGAGGAGTGGTCCTTCACCTCGACCGCGACGATGAACGATCGCACGCGCACCTTGGCACCGACGATCGAGTTGCCTTCCATGTCCTTAGCATTCGACCTGGGGACGACATACCGCCTCGTACGGAATAGCCCCGCCACTACCACGTCGATGTCGCTGACCTTTTGCCCGGAAAGCTTGACGCTGGAGGCGATCTTGACGTGTTCCTCCTCGGGCGGGGAGGTCTCGATCCCCCGCCACGCCCTTGCCAGGGCATCGCGTACCAGGAGCGCGGCCTCGTACTCTGAACTCCCCGGCTCCCCGATGACCTCGATCACGACTGGAGCCTCAGGTAGTAGTTTGCCATCCGGTTCGAGAAGTCTCGTGCGTCGACGAACTCGGCCTCGATGCCATCCAGGCGCAATTCGTCCCGCGCCTGAACCTGTTGTGGCTGTAGGTATCCTGGATCTACGTGCCAAAGTGGATGCCCCAACACGAGCGCCTTGCGACCAAGGCGAACGCAAGAAAGGCCACCGGCATGCCGTTCCTGGACTTGAACTCCCGCATCGGCGCAGAACCTTGCGAAAGCCTGGACGGAATTCAACTCGGCATCCTCGATCCAGCGATCCAGCGGAAGGGGTTCGCCAAGGACGAGATCCGCGACGTCAAGGCCAAGGCGCCAGTCCAGGATCCCGTGGCTAAACCGATTTCCATAGTTTCGCAGGCAGTCCGGGCAGGATCGGTCGCAATCATGGGCGTGGCCACCGGCCTGCCATTTCCGTGATACGACGCCATGGTAGTCCCTGATGGCCCGCTCCAAGTTCACGGGATCCGACGCCCAGCGTGCATAGCCCGCGCCGTTCTCGAGCGCGTCGGCCAGGAAGACCTGCTCCGTTTCGCAGTCACCCTTGCGCAAGGCCTGGCGGCCAACCCTGAATTCCGACGGGTCGACGTCGAGCGCGGTCGCGAGCGAAAGCTTGACCAGCTCCGCGAACGACGCGAGGGCCGCCCGCGCTGCAGGCTGGTTGCGGGTGTCCAGCATCCCCAGGCGGCCGATCCCGGGCGCGCCCTCGATGAAGAAGCTCAGGACCTCGGTCGTGAAGACAGCGCCGATCGCTCCCCTGTCGACGTAGGGGGCGGTCGCGGCATTGGCATCCAAGGGAGGCGAGCCGTCCCGGTAGAGCGACGCGTCCTTGACCAGCACTCGCTCGAACGTGTGCTGGAAGAACTCGAAGAGTCGTCCCCCGTTGTCGTTTACGACGGCCACGGGCCCAGGTCGGAAGGCAATCTTCATCGGCCCGCAACCTTCGTTCCCGAACTCTTGCTCGAACGCCCGAACTGGCGGAGGCAATGTAGGACCACGCTGCCGCTCCCCATCGTAGTCACGCCTTCGATAAGCGCCGAGAAAGCCCTTCGGCTGGTAAAGTGGAAACGGCACCGACGCTCCGCCGCAGGTCGCGCATTCGTCGTGTCCTCCGGCCGCGATGGTGCTGCAGGTAGTGTCCTCGCAACGCGTATAGGTCGTCGGGCGCCCGAGCGGCTCTGGTTCATTCTGGACACCGTTTGGCCCGTCTCTCCTCAGGACGAAGCCGATCGCCGTATTGAGCTGCTTGTCCTTGGGGATCTCCGAGCCAGGGCAGAAGGCCCATACGGCATGGTCGAGCGGACGGTCGCTGATGACTACCTCCTCCAGCTTCGATGGCCTATTCTTGTCATAAAACAGGCTGCGAACCTGGGTAGGGAACCCGAACATGGGCAGGATCCCGGCAACGGCCAGGAGATGGCTGAGCTCGTCCTGGATGAACCGTGTATTGCCGACGGCCTCGTCGATTGCCACGACAAGCTGCGCCCGTGCGTACCGGGCAAGCTCCGCCGCCCGGTCCTCGATTGGTGCGTGGGAAAGCAAGCGGTGGACGACCTCGTCGACCTGCGGAGACGTCGACAGCCAAGCGGCGACCGGGCCACGATAGACGGGGATCCACTCCGCCTTTCGTCCAAACGTGCCATGGATGCTGTCGACGTTCCGGGCCGGTCCCGGGTCGAGGCTCTTGAATGCGCGGCGCAGGCATTCAGAGGCAACCACGCGTCGAACGATCTCGGGGCGCGAGAGGTCTAGCTTGGGCTGCGGCGGGAGATCGCCCGTCATTCGCTCGGGGTTGTTGAAGTAGAAGTCATCATGGGCTGCCCCGCGCGAGATCGTGACGGCATAGGAGAATGCCTGTCCCGCTCGACCAGCGCGGCCAACCCGCTGCTGGTAGTTGAAGCGCTGGGGAGGCATGTTGGCCATCATCACCAACTTCAGCGAGCCAATGTCGACGCCGACCTCCATCGTCGTCGTGACGGAGAGCGCGTCGATCGCCTGGACGAGGGGCGACTCGCCATCAAGGAAGGCAGTTCCCTTGAAGAGGCGCTGCCTGTTGCGCTGCTTCGACATTGGCTTGGTCTGGCCGGTGAGCTCGGCGGCGGCGAGCCGGTGCACTGGTTCGCGCGACACCCAGCTGTAGTAATCCTGCCCAGGTTTTTCGACGACCGAGAAGCTGGTCGAGCTGCAGTGGGGCGTCGTGCACGCCTTCACTGGAAGCAGCATCGTGCGTCGCGAACACGTGTCGCAGCGAAAGAGCTTGCGCTCGCCGCGGGGGACCAGCGCGATCGGCAGGCTCGAGTGGTTGGTCACCTGCAGCAGCCAGTTGGCATTGATGACACCCTTCTGCTGGAGATAGTCGGAAATAGTCGTGCCCAGCTCGCTTGGATCCCTGTTGGAAAGTCCCGCGACCTTCTCGATATAGCTCCTTGCAATGTTAGGGATCGACGTCGATCCCCTGGACTTCTCGCCTGCCAGATATCGCGCGTGTCCGAGGATGCGCACGATGTTCGCAAGCACGCCGTTCGCGATGCCCTCGTCCATGGCGAGCCGGCCCCCGTGGCTTCCCTCTACCTCGATCGAGGCAGTCGCCATAGATTCCAAGTCTCGCCCAGCTCTATCGAACAAGGAAACAGCGACCTCGCCCGCGAAATATTCCATGTAGTCGCGACGGCGGGCCTGGGCCACGTCTGGCGCTGTGGGTTCCCACTCGCCGGGGACCGGCGGCTTGAAGAACTTCCACCAGGGGGTTCCGTCTTCCTCGCCGCTGTCGGTCGCCCGGCTGGCGCGCGGCCCCGCAGGGTTCTGGCCAAGCGCCACGAGTTTGGTTGCCATGACCTCGAGCAAGGTGGGCCAACCGACGCGGGGGCTCGATATCCGCGCATCGTGATCGGCGATCAAGGCCTTTTGAGCCTTGTCGGCGACCCCGAACTTGTTGAGCTTCACGGCAGTGAATATGCCTGGGGTGTGTTGCTCCGCAGCGTCGACGATCGCTTGCAATGCCGGGTCATCCGAGGGTTCGCTGCCTACATGGGCAAGGAGGTCCGTGGTCGTGGGAATCGCCTTCGGCGCGAGGCTCGAATGCACCAGTTGCCGGACGAGGTCGCGGTAGTGATTGAGCTCAATTCCCGCGGCAAGGTCCGCCGCGTCGTCCCTGCTGTCGGTGAAGGCGATCATCTTCTCCGATTGGCTGCCGTCGCCCGTGGCGAACATCGACCGGTCCGCCACCAGCTGGGTAGTGACATTCAAGCCGGTCCTCAGGCCCCTCACCGGGCTCTTGACCACGCCGGCGAAGAAGGCACGCCGGTTTTCCTGCAACGCGTTGATGGCCTTCTTGCTGGAGAGGCAGCACGGGCAGACTTCCGGCAATGCGGCAATCGTTTCGCCCGGACCGAGACCGGACGCCGGCGGGAAGAAGATCAAGCCACTACCGGGATTGGTATCATTGTTGAGCAATCCCGAAAAATGATTGAAGGTTCCTCTCTGGAACTGCATCCGGACGGCCTTGCCAGAAGGGGACGCGTGCTCCCATGACGGCTTCCTCGGCAGCTCTCCCCCCGGCCAGTACCAGCGATATTCCTCGATCGTGCGCTCGTTGACCTGACTGGCCTTGTCGTTGCCTTCGCCGGCCCGCGTCGCTTCGAGAAAGGTGAAGCTTGCCAGCAGCGGGTCGGTGGTTGGAACGACGTAACCGCCGAGGAAGGCTTCCCCGCAATCATAGCAATAGAGGAGCTCGAGGACCTGACCGCCACAGCCGCACTTCATCGCCGGGGATTTGAAGAGCCTTCCGAAGCGGCGACGCGGGGATTTGAACCGCTCCTCGATCTCGGTGCATTGTGGGTTGCTGCAGGCCCACATGCCCTGGACCTGGCGAAGGAACATGTGCGAGCGGAATGTTGGCTTTGGTCTCTCGTAAGTGCTGTCACCCTCCAGCTTTGCCGCGATCAACAACGCCGTCAGCTCCTCGCGGGCCTCGCTGGCCCCGAAGAGCACGCTGGCCAGTTCCGGCAGCGGGGACGGGCGCACGACATCCCGCTGCTTGCCGGTCATCGGGTCCGTGGCGAGCGACCGGCCGGCAATGGCGCATGCCGTCGCAATCGCCTCGCGTGGCGAGAACGACCTTGATATCTCTTGCTGCGCCGCCGTCGCTCGTTCCCCGCCCGCCAACAGGTCCGGTCCCATGGTCGAGAGAAGCCCTCGGTCGACCGGCAACCCGACGGAGAACGTCCTGGGCTCGCCAGGGAAGATCGAGAATGTTCGCCGGTCGACACCAAAGAATTGCTCCAGGTACTCCCTGCCGGAATCCCCGTCGAGCGAGGCGCTGGTGGCGATACACCTGAGCTGGCTTGAGGCCGGGTCGAGCCCCAGGCGGTCGAGCATGTTGCGCACGACAAGCGCGACCTCGGTCCCCTGCGTCCCGCGGTACGAGTGCAGCTCGTCGACGACGAGGGTGAACGTGTTCTTCGCATCCGACCGCAACCAGTCGCGCGTCTGGTCGAAGATTGGAGATTCCTCGGCGCGCATGAGCATGATGTTCAGCATGCTGGTGTTCGTTATGAGGATGTCGGGCGGAGCGGCGATCATGTCCCACCGCGTCAGCATTTCGCCGATGGAGGGGTCCTGGAACTGACTGCACGTGTCGATGATGACCCGCTCTTCACTGCCACGCGCCGCCATCTGGGCGCGGATCGCGGCGACCTCGGTTTCAATCTTGAGGACCTCCCTCCCGACCTCGTTGATCCTGGAGCGGTGGCTCGAGCCAAGCGGGGAGGGTGGGACGAAGGTGCCGCCGAGCGTCGCACCGGTGTAGCGCCCGAAATAGAACAAGGGTTTCTCGAACAGGTGGAGCGCGCGGCTAGCTGCCTGGCGGAGGCGGGAGATCTGGTCCTCGACGAGTGCGTTGGTGGGATACAGCACGATCGCCCTGACGGCCGGCATGACCGTACCGTCGAGCCCAGACCGGGAATGGTTCCACTGCTTTGCGTCATTGGCAAGCGCGGAATTCCACCAACGATGGACTTGACCATCGCCAACCCCGCCGGCGCGCTCTTGCATGAGCGACGCGATCAACGGCAAGAGGAAGCTTTCCGTCTTTCCCGATCCAGTCCCCGACGTCACGACGACGTTGCGGTGCCCCTCGGCGTCGCCAGCGATCGCCGTGACGAGCGACTGGGCTTGGTGCTTCCTGAGCGTGACATCGCTTGCGCCGAAGATCACCTTGGCAAGGTTTGCGCCGACGAATGAGTCGAGCCCAGCCTTGTTGCATGCCTCGACGATCGGGTCGGTCGACGGATACTGCGGCACGGCCTCGAGGAGCGGTTCCCTTGCCATCACGCCGTCCGCAAGCAGTATTTCGCGCCGCTCCTCCATGACCGCTTGGTCGCGCATCCAGAAGGCACTGTCATAGTACCGCAGGTAGGCGTCGCGAATGTAGTCTATGACGCTAGCCGGATTGGCTTCGTCGATGATTGCCTTCATCACGTTTCTCCGTGGACAGCGCGGCCAGCACGCTTGATGCAACAATGGGACCGATGTTCGAGTAGGAAATCGTGCCGCGCCCGGTCCTTGGGAGGTACCCCGAGGACGCCACCAAGGCCCGGCCCAGGAGGCCTGGGGGATCGCAGCCAAGGGTGGCGCGGAAGATGCCCCGTGCCTTGTCGTACTGCCAAAGGAAGACGCCATCGTCGCGCGCGGCCAGCACCTTGACTACCTGGTACGGCCCGGCCCAGGCGGAGCCGTCAGGGGCGACGTACGCATACGCCTGGAACCCGTCGTTCCAACGATAAGCGCCGGGGCGCGACGCCAGTGCTGCGTCCATCCAGCGAGCCTTCCGGGCATCGAAGGCCTGCAGGCTTCCTGGCCTGCCGATCGAGACAGGCCGGAGGCTGGAGGACATTCCTTCCAGCCACTCGAAGGCACCCGCCAGAGCCTCGCCCCTGCGTTCCAGGATGGCGATGTCCCGTCCAAGCGGATCGGCAATCGCGGAGAACGCCGACCTTGCCGAGGCGCCGTCCATGTCGACCACCCAGATAGCTCGCGGTCGCCCGGGCAGGTCTTCCTGGTAGGCACGTCCACCGTGTCGCTGCGTCGCGTCCATGATGGCGTCGACGAGGCGGGGCGATCGAAAGCCCGACAGGAATGCCTTGCCGTCGTCGATGAAGTTGACCGACGCCCTGGGCACGCACCACGACTTGATCGCATTAGAACCGGGGAAGAGCTCGACGTCGAGGAAGCCCAGCAAGGAAAAGTCCTGCGCGACCTGTCGCGACGACGTCGACGCGGGATCGTTGCCAAGCCCGGCAAGCGCCTGGAACTTTCCCCAGCTGCCGCTCCCGAGGAAGCAAAGCGCGTCGAGGAAACCGTCGGCATCGATCGTATCGACCCTTGGAGGCTCGGGCCGGCCGATCCGGCTGATCGGGATCGGCAAGGCGGGCAGGGCACCGGCGGCCTGCGGTGTCCCACGATGGAGCATGACGACCATCGTCCCGCACCCGTTGCAACGCTGCTCGAGGGGGGTGTTGCGGGGCCGCCCCGGCGGCAGCGTTTCGCAGATCCAATAGTGGTAGCCTCGTTCGATGCAGGTCTCCGACGAAGCCCGCCGTACCGGTGAAGCGCCGGCGACGGGTTGTTGCTCCTCCTCGAACGAGCCCTCCGGCAAGATGCTCAACGCGTCGATCGGCGACGCCCCTTGCGAAGACAACGCCTCGTCTGGCTCCATGCCGTGGACCGTCGCCTTGCCGACGCTGTCCTGGGCCGGCGTGGCGGAGACGACGGACATGTATGCCAGACCACCCTTGCCTTCGCGATTAAGCGGGCGCGGCGAGTCGGCGTCCCTGAAATACGCCTCGGCGGCGGCCCTTTCCATTCCATCCTGGAAACCCCTGAGCGTGATTCCATCCGGAAACCGAAGTTGCGCGGCATCCAACGGGAGGGAGCAGTCATTGCCGGTGGCATCGACCTTGGCCAGCAGGCGCGGGCTCGCCCCGTTGGCCCAGGCTTCTATCCGCGTCGGTCCAGCGCTTGAAAGGAAATCCACAGAAACGGGCTTGGAGGCGTGATAGAAGCTAGGCAAAAGCTGCATGCCCCCGCCAATCGAGAGCACGCCATCGTTCGACCATGGCACGAGGCACTCCAGATCGTCGCCAGGAACCCTTTCGGGCTGCCGGACCTGAACGTCCTTGTAGAGTATCCAGCCAGAGGGAAGGCCCGGCAGTTCCGAGGGCGAAGCCTTCTCGGGCATCCTCATCGCGGCGGTCGCAAGATAGGACTCCACCCTGCCCGGCAACCCATGGGCATCGCGCACGAGCACGACGTGGGGAACGCCGAACGACACCTTCGCCACTTCCGCCCACAGATTCTCCTGCGTGGACCTGACCATGGGGATCACCAATCGCGGCTGCCAATCCAGGGGTCGCAACCCAGGCAGGGCGCCGGCAAGATGGCAGCGAGAGCCGATCCCGAGCCCGAGAGGAGATGGCGAGAGGGTCGAATAGCCCCCGAAGCGATCACTCGCCATGAAGAACTCGTCGCCTTCTCCCTCCATCTTGAACGGACCGGCGGATTCCTCGCTCGCCATTCGCCCAAGGTGGAGTTCTAGGACCTGTCTTGGGAATCTTTGCACGAAGTTCGCGAGCAGCGACAGGCGCACACTTCCGGCCGAGGCTGGGACGCCAATCCTCGTTCCCGCGTCCCCGCTGCTCCACTTGGAAAGTTGCGCCAGTGCCGCCTCGACGACCCGTTCCCGGAGCTCTGTCCTTGCCCAGGCATTCCTGAGCCGGGAATTAGCCTTGCTCCCGGCGATCCAGTGCGACAGGTAGAACTCCATCTCCTTCAATGAGATGTTCTCGCTACCCGAGAAATTGTAGCGTTCGAAAAGGTCATTGAATAGTTCGCGGTCGCTGGCCCTGACCACCGCTTGCGATATCGCCTTGCCGACATATTTCCATGTCGTGGCAGCCACCGCCGTGGGCTTGCCGAGGCCAAAGTTGTTGAGCACGAGCCAGTCGTGCAGCGCGCTCCACAACATATCGGTCGCATAGCCATACTGCGACAACCGCTGCCTCTCGATGCCGGTCACCTGGGAGAGGCGGATGTAGTAGTTGTTCGCCGCGAACTCCCCTTCCGCGGCCATGATGGTGGCTGCGTGGGAAAGGCAGAACAACACAGCCGTGAAGAACGGCTGTGATTTCATCCCGGCGCGCCTCCAAAGTTCCATGGCGCTGACGATCGTGTCGTAAGGGTTTCCCCGTCGTTCGAGCCAATCGCCGATATGGCGGCAAATGGCGTCTTCCAAGAGGTCGGGTTCTACGCCTAATTGCCTTCCCACCTCTTCGCGCATGTCATTGTCAAGCGTTAGGTAAACCGGTTGCCCCGCATGCCGCCCGTCAAAGAACACGTTGTTAAGCGCAGTGTTGCAATCCTTGTACGAGATCGCCACCGCCGTCCCCTCCCCCATGCAGCTTGCTTTAAAAACTTGCAACTACCTATAGAATCAGATTCTTTACAAGTTGCAAAGCAAACCCTGCTTTCTGTTGCGGCGAGATCTGTACGAACCCCGGCGATCGCCCGTTGAAGGACTGGATAGCGCCAGTAAAGCCCCCGCTGGCACGATGCCGCAGCTGGGCCGTTCAAAAGCCATTCGCAGGCCGACTCGGGTATTGACTTGGACGACTACTAAAGGTTGGGTTCTCCGCATGAAAAAAAAATATGTCTTCGCCGATTTGTTCTCTGGGTGCGGTGGTCTCTCGCTGGGGCTGGCGCAAGCAGGCCTCAGGGGGCGTTTCGCGATCGAGCGCGACGCGATGGCCTTCCGGACCTTCGCCGCCAACCTCCTCGACAGGCCGGGCGCTGCCACCCGCTTCGACTGGCCGGACTGGCTCGAGAAGAAGGCTTGGGACATAGAGGAGTTGCTCGAACTTCACCTACAAGACTTGGTGGAACTACGGGGGACGATCGACGTGCTCGCCGGCGGCCCGCCATGCCAGGGCTTTAGCTTCGCCGGCCGGCGAAACGAGGACGATCCCCGCAACCTACTCTTCAAGAGGTACGTCGAGATGGTCGAGGCCCTGCAGCCGCAGGCCCTCATCATCGAGAATGTCCCTGGCATGCGTGTCGCGCATGCCCGCCGCAACGTCGTCGATCTCCAGCCCCTGGACTCGACTGCCCGCAAGGTCTCATTCTACGACAAGCTCGTCGAGAGCCTGTCGGCCGCCGGTTACCACGTCGATGCAATGCTGGTTAACTCCTCCGAGTTCGGGGTGCCGCAAAAGCGTTCGCGCTTGATCGCGATCGGCGTGCGGAAGGATCTTTGCAACTGGTTGGAGGGGGGCATCCTACGGGCATTCAAGCTAATCGAGGAAGAGAGGGTCGAGCAGTTGGATTTCCTCGCGCTGGCGCCAGTGGTGACTGCGTCCGACGCGATTTCCGACCTAGAGACCGCTGGCAGCCCTCTCATTGAATGCATCGATCCGGAATCGCCCAGGCATTTCGTAGAGGGAAGCTACGGGGGGCCAAAGACCCACTACCAAGAGCTGATGCACGACGGTCATGAAGGTTCGATGGACAGCATGAGGCTCGCGCGGCATACCGACGAGGTCCGAGGCCGGTTTGCCCAGATCCTGAAGGAATGCCGAAGGGGCGTCCGGATGGACGACGCTAGCCGCCAAACCTATGGCTTGAAGAAGCATCGCATTTACCCATTGTCTGGAAGTGAGCCCGCGCCGACGGTCACGACGCTTCCCGATGACATCCTGCACTACGTCGAGCCTCGTATCCTGACGGTGCGCGAATATGCGAGACTGCAGTCCTTCCCCGATTGGTTCACCTTCAAGGGGAAATACACCACTGGTGGCGATCGCCGCACCAAGGAGTGCCCACGCTATACCCAGGTCGGCAACGCCGTGCCCCCGCTTCTCGCCCGCGCGATCGGCAATGCGCTTGCGCGACTGCTCGACGAGGTTTCCTCGGCCCAGCGCGATGCCAGCGAGCCGCTTGCGCGACCGGCCTTGGCAATGGGCTGAGGCGGACGGTCGTGGAGGTCGAAACGAGAGCCATATATCCAGCACGATTGGTCAATTGGTCGGGCAATCGATCGGGCGGGGTTCGCAGGCTTTTCGACGAAGGAAGCGGTCGACCAGGCGGGGGCGTCTTCGAGACCAACCTCCTCCACAAGCTCGAGGATTGGGCCAGGAAGATGGTCGAGGCGCCCGGAAGCGCGCCGCGGATATTGATGCTCGTTGGCGGCCCGGGCAACGGCAAGACCGAGGCCATCGAATCCACCATTGGTTGGCTGGACGGCGCGCTCGGCGCAAGCGACCGGCTGGTTCAAGCACTTGCCGGGGCGTTCCTGCCAGCCGGGGATGGTTTCGTCCCCCGCTTAGTGCGCGTCGATGCTGGGGCCCTTGGGAGCCCTGGGCGCCAGCTGGCGATCTCCATCGTCCAGGACGCGTCCACGGTCCTGGACGCCACGGGCAGGCCCGCCGCGCAGTTGTTGCTCGACGAGCTGGAGGCAATGCAATCGGCGCCGGAGACCGAGGCATATCTTTGTTGCGTCAACAGAGGTGTCTTGGACGATGCCCTCATAGAGGCGATCGATCGAGGCTCGGGCTGCTCCCGCGAACTCCTGGAAGCCGTCACCCGCGCCGTCAGCCTCGCGCCCGACGCCCCCTCCTGCTGGCCGCTTGACTCGTTCCCCGCTGTCGCTGCGTGGCCCATGGACGCGGAATCCCTGCTCTTGCCACCGGCCCGGGGCGGCGAGGCTCCGGCAAAATCCTTGGTGCGCCACGCGCTGGAGGAGAGTCGCTGGCTTCCCGCCGGCAGCTGCGCAGCCGGCCCATCCTGCCCGTTTTGTGGAAGCCGGGAACGGTTGGCTCGCGATCGGGACGAAGGGTCATTGCTGCGGATGCTGCGATGGTACGAGGTCGCAAGCGGCAAGCGCTGGAGCTTCCGGGACCTGTTCTCGCTGGTTTCCTACCTGTTGGCTGGCCATAGGGTCTCGCCTCGCGACGCGGGGCTTGAGCCTTGTGGATGGGCGGCAAGGCTTGCGGGCCTAGACGAGACGGCCAACCGCGGAGGCAAGCCGTCCCGCGAGACTTCTTCCTCGATATTCCAGTTGGTCGCCGCCCAGTACCAGCATGCGCTCTTCCACCGATGGGACCGCGACGCGGGGCCTTCCTTGCTACGCGACATCAAGGAGCTCGGTCTGGACGACGACAACACGGCAATGGGGCTATACTGGTTTTTGTCCTCGCGGCGCGCGCCATACCTGCCAAGCATGATCGGCGACGTGCTCGAGGGTCTCGGCGAGCTGCTTGACCCAGCGCTTGCCGCGCCCGACGCGGAGGTCCAAGCATCCCGCAACACGCGCTTTGCCTTGCGCGAGGTCGATATACGGTTCAGCAGGTCGGTCCTCGAGGGGCTCGACTACCTTCGCAAGCTCCAGATCCTGACGCGCCTGGAGGTGGAGCTCATCGGTCGACTCGCGAGACTCGACGGCGAGCTATCAAGCCCAGGGGTTCGTCGAAGGCGCCCCCTGTCCGCGACGAACCTCCAGAGGTTCATTCGCGATTTTGCTTGCAGGCTGGTGCGCAGGTCCCTCGGCACGAGGACTGCGACCGTCCTTGACGCGCCCATCCTCTCCGATTTCCAAAGGGTGATCGAGGATGGCGAGGGCGAAGGCCTATACGAGATAGCACACGAGGTCGAGCAACTATTGAACCGGAACCAGGATTTCGAGATCTCGCTCACGACCACGTTCGGCCAACCGCTTCCGCCGCTCTCCCGCCGCGCCATGCTAGTCGTGCCCGCGCGGTCGGTCCGCCCCCTCCAGGCCAATGCAAGCGGGCGGCCGGCGTCGCCAATCCCGTTCCTCAAGGTAGGTGACGGCCGGTCGAGCCAGCCGATCGCGCTCACGTACGACCTGTTCAAGGCCGTCAGGGAACTCGAGGAGGGCATGTCGGTTGCCTCGTTGCCTCGAACGGTCCTTGCCCTCCTCGACACGACGCGTGCCCGGCTCGCCGGGCCGATCGTGAGGGATGGCCAGCTCCTGGAACGGGCGCGAATCCAGGTAGGATCTCCCGATACCTCCGTGGTGCAGCGACGTGTTGGTTTCGGCATCCGCAAGGATGGAGCGACCCGATGACCCTGGCAAGATTCCGGGAAGAACCATGGCGCACGTCGCATCCTGCCTACCAGAATAGTGGACTTGCGATGTCGCCCGCGCCCGAATACGCAAGCTCGGAGGTCCTGCTTTCGTCATTGTATCGCCATGTCGGCCTCGAGGGCGCGACGGAGAGAACGGTTCCCCAGCGCGGCCGGGATATCGACAAGGCGGTTCAATGGCATCGCGACCGGCGCCTGAAGCCGGACGGCGCGGTGCTCGATCCGGACGCCTTTCACATGTTGCTGCATTCGGTGCTCGAAAGCCCCAAGCTTCCCAACCAGTCCTCGAAGCGTTTCGTGCAAGTCACGCCTCTGGTGCCGCAGGCGGCGCTGTTCTCCGGCTCTGCCCGCCTCAGCGCGAACTCGTGGCCCGCTGGCGCCTTGGTAAGGCGGATGATATGGCTCGGGTCTCGCGACCGGCAGCAAGCCGAGGCCATCTGGCAGGCGCTCTTCGAGGCGCTCTCTATCGTCGATGACGACGATATCTTTGCCCGCTTCCTTCAGGCGGAAATAGAGGCATGGGCGCCCAGCCCCAAGTGGGGCCTGCTGCCGGCCAACGAGCAATTCACCCTCGACGTGGACGACCAAAGGGACCTAGCTTACCCAGCGAGGCGATTTGCCCGGGACCTTGGCACGGTGATCGCCGCGAAGTCCGCGATGACCAGAAGGCAGTGGACGAGCCTCTTGGAAGCCGTCTTGAGGCTTGCGGCGGTTGCGCACGTCACGTGGACTTGCGATGTCCATGCCAGAATGTGGGGCTGCGTACGAAGCGCACTGGATGGTGGCGGTCCCACGGACATCAACGAAGCTCGTGCATTGGTCTTCCCCCGGTCCTTCCAATTCCTTTCCTATGGCGATCGCGCACTGCCGGGCATGAAGGACAGGGCCGCCGCCTTCCTGCAGGCTCGACTCGGGCTGAACGCAACCCTTTGGGCGCTCGACACCGTCCAGGAAGGAGGGCATGGCCTTTCGTCAGCGCGAGATGTCCTGGAGCTTTGCGACCTCGTACGCCGCAATTCCAGGGCCCTGGCGACGATTGGCCTGGCCGACATGCTCGCGGAAGTCTCCGAGCGCGAGACTCGTACGCTACTATGCAAGAAGGGGATCGGTTCGAACATCATGGAATTCGGCCGTCACGTCCTGGGCCAGCGGCAGGCAGCCAGCCCCGTCCTGAGGGGATACGACCAGGGGTTCGTGATAAGGAAGCGCGGTAACGGGAATGGCGCTCCCTGGGTCGTCGGCATGGGGCCGGTGGCGATCCTTGCGTTGGTGCATTGCTCGCTCTCGGGCGCGACCGGGCCTCGGTCGGTACGCCGCCTGTCGCAGCACCTGTCCGCCTACGGAATTTCCGTCGACCATCGCGACATAGCCACGAACGACCTCGGCCACCAACTGCGAATGCTGGGGCTCGTACTTGATAGCCCGGACGCGGAAAGCGGCATGTTGCTCGTGCCTCCCTTTCCAGCCGTGAAGCAGGCCATTGCATGAACCACCTCGCATCGTCCATCCACGACTTGGTTCATGACAAGCTCCAGCAGGCCTTGGCCGGCAATGCCGAGGGTCGCTTGATCTTCCATGGCCCGCCGCCCGAGATAATGTCGAGTGTCTTCGAGATGCTGGCAGGATCGTCGACGCTCGTGCCCGTCCTCCTGCTTCTCCCCGCCTTGGCACCCGGGGAGGCAAACCCACCCGCCGGCGCGTCGGGCCCGTGCGACGACACCCACCTCCTCAACCTTCGCAACTCTCCGTCGCAACCAACGTTCCTGGCGCTCGTTCCGCCTGGCCAGCACAGTATGCGCTCCGTGACGTCCACGACCGACGAATTCGGCGTCGCCGCGTCAAACAACGGTGGCAACGTGGCTTTCGAGGACTGGTGGGCGGACGAATTCATCCAGGACCTCGTTAAGGAAGGCATCGCTCGTTGTGGTCTCCATGACCAGGCGCAACGGGAGGAGGCCCGCGTCCTGGTGGGGCGTGCAGCCGCGGCCGCCGACGAGCTCGACCCCGAGCGCACGCAGCGTGGCAATGCCTGGCGGGTCATTTCTCGGTTGTTCGAGTCAGCCGGAACGGAAACTGGCCTCGCGCCAGGGACGAAGATCAGCCTTGCTTGTGGCATGCCGCCGCTCGGCGACGGCAGCCTTGCCGCTCGCGAGCAACTTGGCGTCTTGGAGAAGGTTGCCGACGCGATGTCCGATGGCTTCGGGCCTGGGATCCGGCGCGCCAAGGACAATGCAGACCAAGAGGACCTAGAGCATCTGGATGCATTCCTCGCGCACCTGCGCAGCGTATGCGACCTCCCGACTGCGTTCGAGCGCGCGACGGCGACCTACTACGCGCCCGGCAATGGACTGGAGCTTCCCGTCGTCCCGGATTGGTGGATCGCCCTCACCGCTGAAAAATGGACCGAACTGCTGACCGAGGATGCTGGTGCCCAAGGCGACATCCACATCAGCTGTTCGAACCCGCTCGTCCACCTCGGCAAGGGAATGCCGATCGTCGTCGAGGGCGGCGTCGCCTTGGCGTTCGAGGCGGTCGGGGCCCGGGCCCGCGGCACTGTGCTGGCGATCGAGCGCGGTCCAAGGGGCAATGAGATCGGCAAGGTGGTCATCGGCGATGGCGACGCGATCCTGATGGACGAATCGCTGCCCCAGCACCGGTCCCCGATGCGCTACGCGGCGTCAGCACCAGGCTTCAAGCCAGGCACCATCAAGGTAATATCCCTCTCCACCTGGCAGCCTGGAATCTTCGTGGCCTGTCGGCTTGCGCGCAAGCTCACCCCGCCTCGCAGGCCGCCGCGCAGGCAGAAGAGCACGCCGGGACTCGAGACCAGCATGGTCGTGCCAGGCGGTGGACGCTACGAAATCCTCGTCTTCACCTCCCCGGGCATCCGGGTCGACCCCGTTGCGGAGGGGACGGGCGACGACGTTCAGGATCGCATCGACACCGTCGACCAACTGCCCGTTCGAAATGTCAGAACGGGACACCATCAAATCGAAGTGGAGGCCGAGACCAACTACCAGCTCGACATCGGCTTCGAGCGCGATGCTGTCGATGGATCCGTCGACCGGGAAACCTGCCGGCTGTTCATCTCGGTGGAAGACGTGGTCGAGCAAGGATGCAGGAGCGAATTCGAGCGCTTGATCCGCGTCAATCGTCGCCTCGTCGACTCGTCGGATGCCAAGCCTGTCGTACAACTCAACCGAAGCGCCCGATGCTCCAGCCTCCAGGATTGGATGCTTGCCGAAGATGCCGTCGACCAGTCCTTCCTTCCAGTCGTCCTGGCAAACGACTACGTCGACGCTTGGGTGCAGAAACCGTGGGGCGCTGGTACTGGCCCCATCTTCTCGAGCGGGCGGTTCCTGCACGATCCGCGCCCAGACGCGACCGAATTCCAGCCACCCGCAGGCTTCCTGGAAGCACGCAGGAAGATCGCCGCCCGCATCCGGGGCACCGGCGACCAAACCGGCCTTGCCGAGGCCGCGGAGCTTGGCAAGTGGCTACGGGGAGACGAGGAATTTCGGTCGCTCGTCGAGACGTACTTGGATTCCTACGCGGCGTGGCTTGCAGCTTCCCCCGATGTCGCCTGCTGGGTGGACGTGGCCGTCGTCACCACGCTGGAGGACGATGGCCGGACGTTGGCACGCATCCCAGACGCGATCATACTTTCACCATTGCATCCATTGCGCATAGCATGGCAGTCGCTGGCGCAAGAGGTCCTTCTCGAGGCCGACACGCTCGGCAAGCCATGCCCGGCTGCCAGTGTGCTAGATCCGGATTGCGTACCGGACGTTCTCACGATGTCGCTTCGCTCCCCCGGCGGTATCGAGCACGTGGACTACCTGGCGGTCGAGAACGGGACCGACTATTGGTCCGTCCTCTGGAATGGCGATCGCCTGGGGCGGCTACCTAGCCGGTCCAAGATCGCGCCGTTCGGCGATGCCTTCGGCATCTCCGTCGGTGGCATCTCGGTTGGTTTCAGCGCAGCTCAGGTGGCTAGGGCCTTGGATGACGTATCAGGCCTCCTAGCAGCGAAACCAGTTGTCGGTCTGGTCGTCGAAAGCGCAGGCGGGACGACGGACGCATGCAACGAAGGCTTGGTCGAATGGTGTTCGAACCGATATCGAGACGGGAACGGCCGGACGCCTCGGCAGGCCGCAGGCCCGCGCCTCGTCGAGATCTACGACCACCGGTCAGCCGGCTCCCGGCCAGACGATGCTACCATCGCCAATCTGTCGGAGGATACGAGGAACAGCGTCCGGTGGTTCGATGGGCAACCCGCCCGAGCCACACCGGACCTCGGGATCATAGCGCAGCTGGACATGTCGGAGCCAAGTGCAGCGGCCGTCGCTGGCCGCTCACCCCTTGGGCATGGTGGCTTGCTACGCCATCGCGTACGCCGCCAACTCCCCGGGGCTTTCTTGAGCGAGACACGGCAATCCCTCCCGGCCAACGCATCTGGGTCGGTCCTAGCCGACAAGATTGGAGCCTGCATCGCTACCATGGAAAACCTGGGCGAGCGGCGGACCGGCTTGCGCTTCGCCCCGAATGTGAATGTGGTGCGCGACATGCTTGAGTCGCGCAACGCCGAGTTCGTCGCCGTATCATCGTCGGCGATCGATCCCGCGTGCTTTCTCGGGGGATGGCTTGAGAATGCCTACCTTTGGGACTACGACATGCCCTCCTATTCCCATCGTGCGGGCGATACAAACGGCTACTACCTTCTCTCCAAGGTCAAGCAGGCGGATCGCGAAGCCCTCGCCAAGGTCCTTGCCCGGCTGCCGTCTTGCGCGGGCATGGACGGGGACAGCGTCCAAGACCTCCTCCTCGAGATCGCCCGCAGGGGCATCCCGACGATCCGTGGCCTTTCGAGCGATAACCATGGAGCAACGGGCGACCTCGGTCTTTTCGTTGCCGTCAGGTTGCTCCAAGACCGCTTTCGCCAGGCGAACCTTGAAGGAAGCCTGCTTCCGGTGATCGACGGCGAGGGCGAGGACGTCAATGTTTGCATCATCGTGCCAGTCGATCCCTTTCGCGGCTATTTCGCCGACCTTGCCAGGTCGCTTGGCAAGGACAGGAAGGAAACATCCCTCTCCCGGCCCGACCTGCTAGTGATCGGGGCACGGTTCTCGGGCGGGCAAGTGAGAATTCATCTCACCCCCGTCGAGGTGAAGTGCCGGTTAGGCTCGACCTTCCCTGCCTCGGAGGTCGGCGATGCGCTCGAACAAGCCAAGACCTTCTCGCGCCTTCTTTCCAACATGCTGCCCCACGAGGGCCAGCCGGTCGCGTGGGCACTTGGCTTCCAGCACCTGCTTCTATCGATCATCGGATTCGGCATGAGGGTCTACAGCCAGCATCCGGATGTCGCCGGGCGCGAAGCGCAATGGTCCGCGATCCACGAACGCATCGCGGCTGCGATCCTGGGTCCGGTGCCGTGCGTCTCGGTCGACCAGCGCGGACGCCTCATCATCGTCGACGACAGCCCGCGTAGCGGGGTCCGCGACCGCGACGACGACGGGTTCGACGAGACCGTCACGATCGGGAATGGCGACGCTGGCTTTGTCGTGGCTGGCGACCCTGCCTCATTCTATGCGGGAGTAAGGGAAAGGGTCGGCCAATGGGGTTTCCTCCCCGACCTCGCCGATCCATTGCCAGTACCGTCGCCGCGGCTTGCCATCGAGGCAGCGATGGCGACGACGCAGGCGACAGAAGCGGGTGTCGCCGTCGCGGCTGGCCCGTCCGCCAGCGTGGTATCTCCCCCCGCGTCATCAGGTCTCATCCCTGGGACCGAACGTTCACCTAGCGATGCATCTCGTGGCGTCCTGCTCTCAATCGGCACGACGATCGATAGCTTCCGCCCCGGCGAGATCGGATTGAACGTCTCGGACACAAGACTCAACCAGTTGAACATGGGCGTGGTCGGCGACCTTGGCACCGGCAAGACGCAGCTGCTGAAGTCCCTCATCCTGCAAATCGCCAGCTCGGCGGCCGACAACCGGGGGATCCAGCCGCGATTCCTGATCTTCGACTACAAGCGCGACTACAGCAGCCCGGATTTCGTCGCGGCTACCGGCGCGCGGGTGGTTAAGCCCCATCGCCTTCCTTTGAACCTGTTCGACACGAGCGGGCTTGGCGACGTAGCTGCGCCCTGGCTGGACCGGTTCCGGTTCTTCGCTGATGTCCTCGATAAGATCTACACTGGAATTGGCCCGGTGCAGCGCGACAAGCTGAAGCGTGCCGTGCGTTCGGCCTACGAGTCTTCGCCAGCTGGCAGGCCCCCGACCTTGCGCGACGTCCACGCGGCCTATGCAGAATTGCTCGACGGTAAGTCGGACTCGCCGATGGCCATCATCGACGATCTCATCGACATGGAAATCTTCGTTCCGGACGCCGGCGATGCCGTGCCATTCGATCAATTCCTGGACGGGGTGGTCGTGGTATCGTTGGACGCCTTGGGCCAGGACGATCGAAGCAAGAACATGCTGGTGGCGATCATGCTTAACATGTTCTACGAAAACATGCTGCGCGTGCCTAAGCGTCCATTCATAGGCGAGGAGCCGCAGCTTCGCGCGATCGATTCCTATCTGTTGGTCGACGAAGCCGACAACATCATGCGCTACGAGTTCGACGTGTTGCGCAAGCTGCTCCTGCAGGGCCGCGAGTTCGGCACGGGAGTGATACTTGCCTCGCAATATCTACGGCATTTCAAAGTCAATGCCACCGATTACCGGGAGCCGCTGCTCACGTGGTTCATCCACAAGGTTCCGAACGTTACACCAGCCGAGTTGTCGGCGCTGGGATTGACGGGAGGCGCCGCGGACTTGGCCGAACGGGTAAAGTCGCTCAAGGTCCATCAATGCCTCTATAAGTCCTTCGACGTGTCTGGCGAGATCGTCAAGGGCCTCCCATTTTTCGAACTTCAGGCCCGTAGCGTGACTGGGGGAGAGTGAGGCCATGGTCGACACAATGACGCCCGCACAGCGTTCCGAGCGAATGTCGCGCATCCGATCTGGCAACACAAAGCCCGAGATTGCGCTGAGGCGAGCTCTCCACCAACTTGGCTTTCGTTTCCGAGTGCACGGCACCCGCTTGCCAGGCAAGCCGGATATCGTGCTAGCCAAGTACAAGACTGCGATATTCGTCCATGGCTGCTTCTGGCATCGCCATCCTGGGTGCAAGGTCGCGACGACACCGAAGTCGAACACCGACTTCTGGGCAAACAAGTTCGCTCGTAATGTCGAGCGCGACGAAAGGGTCGTGAGGCAGCTTGAAGACGATGGTTGGCGCGTGATTATAGTATGGGAATGCGACGTCGATGGTCCATCGAAGGCAACATCGGTGGCGGCACGAATTGCCATGGTGTTGCGGCAGGATGTGATCGAAGGATCCAATAGTCGTCGTGCCAAGCAAGGGTGAGTGACATGCGCTGGCTCGCCGCCAAGATAAAGTGCTCTTAAGCCCATTGGCAACTGTCCATTGCTCAACAGCTCCCTGCCACAAGTGTGCTTGCTTGATTATTCACCTTTAGATGATCGATGTCCAAATTTGGATACGCGATCGAGTTTATAAGTTCCACGCGCAGCTCAAGCATACCTTGCGGCAACGTCCCGTAACGCTGAGTCATTGTGCCTGCGGTGTGCCCTAGGATGAAGCCAAACTGCTCATCCAAATACCCTGCGCGCCGAAGCGCGTCTGCTGCTCCGTGTCGAAAACTGTAGAGGGAAAGACCGCGCCCCTCCTTTAACCCGATCTTCGTCAGATAGCGGGGGAAATCTCTGCTGAAGTCTGCAATCATCTGACCGCGATCATTACGCTCGGCCGTTGGGAAGAGGCGCTGGCCACCCTTCTCCCTTATCGTGGCGTGGTAGTCGAGGAAGCCCAACTTTACCAATTCTGGATGCACCGGCACCACACGCATCGAGCCGGAAGTCTTCACAGACTTGTCGCCTTCCCCTTCAGTCGTAATGTGCATGATCCAATGGCCGCGGTCTTCACGCACGTCTCCGACACCAAGCTGCGCTATCTCTGCGGGGCGCGCACCGGAATAAAGCATGACAAGCGGCACCCAATAACGGTGATCGCGGATAAGGACATTGCCCGGCTTACTCCAAAACCGGGGAGCTTCATCGTTCTGGCATCCGGTGAAGAACGGCGAATTGAACAAGGCGTTCATTTCGTCAACCGCGAAGGGCTTCGTCGTCTTCTCCTTAGATTTCTTCAGAAACATGTCAGCGGCCGGATTCGCCGCGATATAACCGTGGTTCGTCAACCAGGTGCAGAACGCGCTGAAGCCGGAAAGATATCGATTGACGGTCGTCGTGCTGATCGTCGGCTTCTTCACCGTCTCATTGTGCTTGACGATTTGGGTGAGCTTCATCCCTTCGAACGCTTTCGTCTCGGTGGCCTTCACAGGATATTGCAGCAAGAGCGCCTTCCACTCGCGAACCACCTTCTTGTCAATTCGATGCACCGGGAACGTGCTGCCAACGTATTCAACGAACAGACCAACGTCTCGGCGAGCCTGCGCCAGCGTGTCGGGCTTGATCTGGTTCGGGTTCTCGCGGGAGTAGCTTTCGAACAGCTCCATGATAGTCTCACCTGGCGCTGCCGCTTCGCGAGCTCTACCGCTCGCAGGCTTAACGATCGGATCTTTGGGAGCACCTGAGAAATCTCCTGTGTCACGCTCCAGGGTGCGCTGTAGCCCCTCGATCTCCGCCCGGGTCATCAAGGTGCAGAGCTCGCGGTATTCATCAGACCCCGTATCGACAAGTAGTCGATGCTGGGCAACGAACTTCTTTACTGCAGGCTCGATCAACTTCGCATCGCCGGCCGTAAGCGCGCTTTTCAGTGCGTTGAGACGGCGCGCACGGAGGTTTGCGTCATCGGTGCGTGCGCGAAGCATGAGTTCATAATCGGTGTAGGCGTTGATCATGCCGAAAAAATTCTCGGACGTGATCTCCCCCATGTCGATCTGGCGATAGATGTGCTGCAATTCGGCATCCATCTGCTCCGGTGTTGGCATGGACCGCTGCGTGCGATCATAGCCGTCAATCGTAGCCTCGTAGTGCTGCCAGACGGCGATCGCCTTGTCGTCCGAGGTAATTTCTCGGCGCGCACGAACCTCCTCGAATTCAGCGCGCCAACCCTCTATCACGGGCCAGAGGCGCTTCTTCGCTTCGTTCTCATCCTTGGTGCGCAGAGACTTCTTGCGCGTCGTGGTTCCGTAATGCCCGACGAGATCGAGCGGGACATCCAGCCTCGCGTAGTAGGTAGCGTTTCGCCGTTCGAGATATGTAACCCTTGCCAAATCCGCCCATCCGTAGCACTATTCCGGAACACCCAACCGGAACAGTCCTAGAAAATAAGCTGTTTGTTTGCAATAGGTTGTTTTGCATCATAGGCTTACTGAAAGTTGGATTACTTTCCAGGTTCCCCAGCCAATTCTCTCCATTGATTTGTTGACTCATGCCGGATTTCGTTTTGGCATATTGGCGACCTGATGCCAAGAACTGACGCCCACTGGTGAACCAGGCACTAGCGCCCCGCAACCGACCCCTTCGGGCGAAGACAGGGGTTTCGTCATGGCAGTGCGCCACGAGGTCAAGAACTCACTCGCCGCAGAAACTCATCTTCTATCGGCGGCCGCACATACCCGCCGCTTTCGTTCATTCCTGTCCGGGCAGCCGTCTTTCACTCAATTTTCAATTTTCCGATCACAGAAAAGCTCGGATGATCGGCCGGAAGCTCACTACGCCGCCGTCTGCTCACCCGCCTTCCGGCTTTCCCACTCCTGTAGCGTCGGCGTCTTGATATCGAACTGGTCACGCGTTCGGGCATAAGTGTGGCCACCCATACGGCCAACCGCATCCATCATCTGCTGATCGATATGCAGGTTTGATGCGTTGACCGCATCGCTACGGACAAACACGCCGACGACCTCGCCGAGGATGATCTCGCGGGCCGGGCCGACCTGCAGAGTTGTGTGACGGCGGCATTCAAGTGCGGCCGGGGCCGCGAGGATACGGGGGCTTCGCACCATCTGGCCGGGCATGGTCGCAAGACCCGCCTCCTCCATCTCGTTCACCTCCGGGCCGAACTTGATGGCGCAGACCTCCATCTGATCCACCAGTGCATTATCGCAGATGTGGACGGTGAACTCGCCGGTCTCCCGGACGTTGCGGGCGGTGTCCTTGAACCGCATGTCGGCATAGTTCTCTACGCCGATGGCGACGATTGCCGGATCGTGGGTCAGAACATTGAAGAAGCTGAACGGGCCGGCGTTCGGCTGGCCGTCCTTGCTGACCGTCGTCACCAGCGCGATCGGGCGCGGAATCACGGTGCCGATCAGGATCTTATAGCGCTCGCGTTCTGTGAGCGTGGCGAAGGCGAAATGGGTGTGGTCTGTCATATCAGGCCTCGGCAGCGATGCGGTGGGTTTCAAGCGGAGTATGGCGGGAGAGGTTCTCGAACCCATCCTTGGTGACGACATACATGTCGCCGACATTGCAGCCGGCCGAAAGCGGCTCCAGCCATTGCGTATGGAGCACGAAGACCATCCCTTCTTCCATCCGGTCGTAATTGTGGGAGGAGATGTTGAAGCTGTTCTGCCCTCCGGCCATGCCGACCGAGTGGCCAAGGTTGGGATTATGTGGCCCGTGCGTCGCCGGGTAGACGTGCATGAGTTTGCGGCCCTGCGCCTCCCAGTCGATGTTCTTCACATACTGTCGCGGGATGAGGCGGGCGCTGCCATCGTCCATCGGAGCCCAGTTGTAGGGCATGGTGCGCGCTTCGGGCGAGGTCAGCATGCCGCGCTCGATCATTGGCTCGAAGGCCGCGTTGTTGACGTCGCGCATCAGGGCACCGGGGCGGATCAGCTTTTCAGCGCGCTTGACGCCCTCGGTGCAGGCTTCGAGCACCTCTTCCTGCCGTTTGGTGATCCCGCCGACCGCGATCATGCGGGCGGTCTGGGCGGTGTAGCCGCGATAGGTGACATTCGAGACATAGAGGTTGATCAGGTCGCCCGGCCGCACGACATGGCCGTAGGGCTTGCCGCAATGGGTGCCGAACTCGTTGATGCCGATCTGGTAGCCGTCGCCGGTCAAGCCGCCGTAGGAGAGTTGCGCCTGGGTGAAGGCGGCGTAGATTTCATGGTCGGTGACGCCGGGTTTCGCAACATGATAGGCAGCCTGGGTGGCGATGCTGATGAGCTGGGCGGCGGCGCGGAACATGGTGATCTCGCGCGGCGAGCGGACCTTCTGCATCCGGTCGAGGATGGCGTTGTCGGCGACGAACTTCGTCTTCGGCATCAGTTCTTCGAGCGCCGCCCAGAAGGTCAGCGAGGTGCGGTCGCCGATGCGGCCGATCTGCGCCTTCGCGAGCCCCATGCCGGCCAGAAGCTCGGCGCACTTCTCGGCGGTCTTGACGACGCTGTCGCCGGGACGGTCGGCATATTCGCGGCCGATCGGACCGATCTGCCAGATGTCCTCAACCAGCACCGGCTCGCCGCCCGGCGGCAGAAGCACGGACTGGGTGAAGAAGGAGAGCAGCGTCAGCGGCTTGTCGGCATCGGTCGGGATAATCAGCACACCCTCGCGCATCCAGTCGCAGATATAGCGCAGATAGTGGTTTGACGTGTGGAACCAGCCGACGCCGCCGGTATGGACGATCAGCGCATCATGGCCGGCTTCCACGGCCTGGCGGCGGATGCGGCGCAGGCGATCCTCGAATTCCTCGACCGGCAGCGGCAGCGGCGCGTCGAAATCGAAGTCCGGCTGGAAATCGGCCAGCAGCGATCCGACGCGGTAGGATCCTGACTTGGTTGCGCTAGGGGTCATAGAGTGTTTCCTTCCAGATTATTCTTGAGCTTGATCAGGCCTGCCGCGGCGCGAGAACGCGCCTTGCGACGAGCATGACGATCAGGGTGAGACCGATGAGGATGCCCGAGATCGCGGCGACGCGGACGTCGAGCGACTCCTCGATCAGCGCGAACATCCGGAGCGGCAGGACTGTCGTTTCGGCATCCGCGAGGAAGAGCGAAACCGAGACATTGTCCAGCGACTGGATGAAGACCAGGAACGCGCCGGCAAGAATGCCCGGCATCAAGAGCGGCAGCGTCACCCGGCGAAGCGTGGTGAACCAGGATGCGCCCATCACGGTCGATGCCTCGGCGAGCGACGGATTGAGACCCTGCGCGACGACGGAGGCAGCGCGATACATCAGCGGCCCGAAGACGACGACATGGCCGGCGACGGTCAGCCAGAGCGACGGCTGGAAGCCGATGAAATTGGCGACGATCAGGGCTGCCAGACCATAGACGAGGCTGGGCAGGACGAGTGGCGACAGAAGCAAAGGTTCGATCGCGCCGACCGTCCCCTTGCGCATCCGGCTCATGCCGATGGTCGCGGGTACGGCAAAAAGCAGCGAGCCCATAACCGCAAGGCCTGCGATCTTCAGCGAATTGAAGGCAGCCGCATGTTCGGTTGCCGAGCGGACCGGATCGAGCAGCGCCTCATACCAGCGAAGCGAGAAGCCTTCAGGCGGGTATTTCAAGGTCTGGCCCGAGGTGAAGGACATCGTCAGGGCAATGACGATCGGCGCGACGAGATAGATCACGGCGAAGGTGCCGAAACCGAAAACGATAACTCTGTATAGCAGACCGGGGATGGGATTTTCACGCCTATGAGTAAGCTTGGGATTAGCCATGGCCGACAAGCCTCCTGTGACGGGAAATCATGGTCATTGTGACGAGCAGGCAACCGGTGGAGAGCAGCAGCACGACGGCAATCGCCGAAGCCAGTGGCCAGTCAAACAGCGTGCCGACCTCGCGGTAGATCAACTGCGGCACATAGACGTTGCGCGCGCCACCGATAACGACCTGTGTGACGAAGGAACTGCTGGTGCTGGCGAAGACCAGTATCCAGCCGGCCAGCAGACTCGGCAGCATGAGCGGGACGAGTACGGTGACGAAGATGCGCCATGGACCGGCACCGGAAACCTGTGCTGCTTCGGTATATTGAACCGGCGTGCGCGACAGGATGGCGACTAGGGGCAGGATGATCAGCGGCAGGTCGATCTGGCACATGGCCATGACGAGGCCGAGTTCGGTGAACATCAGGGTCATCGGCCGACCGATCAGCCCGAGCCCGAGCAGCGCCTCGCTGATCGGCCCCTGCCGGCCGAGGATGACGATCCAGGCGAAGGTGCGTACCACATTGCTGGTCAGCATGGGAATGAGCGTCAGGAAGATGATGACTTGGCGCGCCGTCTTGCCGCTATGCCAGTAGAGAAGCGCGATCGGCACCCCGAGCAGCGTCGTGGCAAGAACCGTCTCCAGGCCCAGCCGGGCGGTATTGACGAGGACGCGAAAATTGAACGCGTCCCCGAAGAACCGGCCATAGTTGGCCAGCGTGGCCCCGTCCGGGCCTGTGAAGCTGAAACCGACGAGGACGGCGAGCGGCGTCGCAAAGAACGCCACCGACAGCAACAGCATCGGTACAACGTATGGAAAACCGCCCGCCTTCATCATGCTCCCCTCAGCCTGCGACGAGAGCGTCGAACTGGCGGATCCAGTCGGCGCGGTTCTTGTTGATGGCGACCCAGTCCGGATAGACCATGTTGCCGAGCTGCTCGCGCGTCACATAGGCTTCGATCTCAGGCGTCAGCGCGACGTCCTTGTTGGTCGGGAACATCTCGGTCGGCGGCAGCTTCAGCTTGTCCTGCGCAGCCTTGGAGATGGCGGCATCCATATAGGCATAGGCCGCATCGAGGTTCTTTGCGCCCTTGGTCAGGTGGATGTTGACCGGGGCTGCCGGCGCGCCGGTTTCCGGGGCGACATATTCCGCCTTGAGGCCCATCGACTTCAGACGGGCGACATTGCCGGTCGAGCACATGAAGACCGCGATCTCGCCCTGCTGGAACAGCGTCATCTGGTGGTTGGTACTGTCGACGACGCCCTTCAGGTGTTCCGGATGGTCCTTGAACAGCTTGAAGACCGCATCCATGTCGTTCGGGCCGGAGCCAAAAATCTTCGCCATCTCCGTATAGGCCATGACGGCCGTGTTCGAACCGAAACCGGTCCAGGAGACGAGGCCGCTGTAGGCCGGATTTTCGAACAGGTCGCGATACCCCTTCGGACGCGGAACGAGGTCGGGATTGTAGGCGATGCCGTTGACCTCGATCGTCACCGTCGGACCGTATTCGCCCTGGAAGGCCGGATCGAGCATGCCCCAGTTCTTGAGACGGCTCGGGTCGATCTTCTGGATGATGTCGTTTTCGATGGCCACGGCCATCTGACCGGGCGACATCAGCAGCGTATCGTAGGGCGGGTTGCCGGGGCTCGCCATGACCTTGGCGAGCTGGTCCTGCGCCATCGACGGGGCGATGGTCAGGCCGTAGCCGGCTTCCTTGACGAGCGGGCCCAGAACGCTGCGATAGCCGTCTTCCCAGTTGCCCGGAAAGGTCGCGGCAATGGCGGTCTCGCCGGCCGCCGCACGAGCGGCGAATGGCATTGCCGAAGCTGCAGCAACGCCGGCAGCGAGAAGGCCGAAATGGCGGCGGGTCATTTTGAAGTCGTTCATGCTGTCACCTCTGTCGGTTGTTGTTGATGTCATTCAGTCATAGGCATTCACTGGATGCTTTCCGGTTCGGCCGGAAATGCGTGACACCTGCGGGTGTCGATCTCTGCGAAAAGCTGGGCCCCGATGTCCGGAATGGCGGTGCCGGGACCGCGAACCTCGGAGGCGCGCAGGCCCGTGCCGTCGTCGAGGACGAGGTCGTGGATCAGGGAGGGCCCGAGCGGCACGGAAACGGTGATGCGCGCGGCAAGCGCGTTCACGCCTGACTGCGTCATCAGGCGAACCTCTTCGGGCCGGAAGGTGATCGTGACCTTCGAGCCCGTGGTGAAGCTCAGACGGCGCGGGAGAACGAGGGTTTCGCCGCTCTCCAGAGCAATCACCGTGCTGCCGTCGCCGAACTCGGCAACGGTCCCGCGCAGGAGATTGGTCTGACCGATGAAGGTATTGACGAACAAGGTCTTCGGCCGATCGTAGACGGCCATCGGCGTATCGATCTGCTCGACGTTGCCCTTGTTCATCAGCACCAGCCGACTGGCGAGGCTCTGGGCCTCTTCCTGGTCATGGGTGACGATCAGCGTGGTGATGCCGAGCGTCTTCTGGAGATGAAGGAGCTCGACCTGCAGGTCGAAGCGCAGTGCCCGGTCAAGAGCGCCGAAGGGTTCGTCAAGAAGCAGGAGCGACGGGCGGCCCGCCATCGCGCGGGCGACGGCGACGCGCTGCTGCTGACCGCCGGAGAGTTCGCGAGGCAGGCGGTTGCCATAGCCATCGAGCCGGACAAGCGCGAGCATCTCGGCGACCTGTGCGTTTCGCTCCGCGCGCGGCACCTTCTGGCAGGCGAGCGGATAGGCGATGTTCTCCGCAACAGTCAGATGCGGGAACAGCGCATAGTTCTGGAAGACCATGCCGATCCCTCGCGCACGGGCGGAAACATTGGCAAGGTCGTCGTCGCCGAGCACGATCCTGCCCGCCTTCGGCTGGATGAGGCCGGCGATGGCCCTCAGCACCGTCGACTTGCCGCAGCCGCTCGGCCCCAGAAGCGCGACAATCTCGCCGGCCTCGATTTCGAAGGAAATGTCGCTGACGGCATTCTGCCCGCCATAGCTATGGGTAACGCCCCGAACACTGAGCCGCTTGCGATCGGCCGTCTTTGCGATGTCTAGCATGTGGCTTCCCTGACCTTGCGTGGTTGTGACGAGCGCTCCGACACCGGAGCATGTTGCAAAGGGAATTGCAAAGCCCGTGCCAGATTCGAAGCAGGACGAGCGGAATAAACTCAACTATCTGATTATAGGAACCTTTTTATGATTTAAAAAGTTTCGCAACTTTCTTATTATAAATTTCCGTTATTTATTTCGGAAGATATTTTGTCTAAAGTTTCGTCATAAATGTTCGATGCAGTGCAGAATTCTGCTCATTTATCGACCGCCGACACGATGCGTCGGGCGAGCCACGAGCAATTTCGCAGGTGTTTCGCCATCACGCAGGGAATGAGGATGAAGAGAACGGCGAGACCTCAGGCAAATTTCGCTCAGAAAATCGACGTCAAGGATGATTTTTTAATCACGGTAAATTCGAATTATTATGCGAAATAATATGCGAAACTTTATTCGGAGAAGTGGAGATTAATAATTATTAATGCAAATTCAATCGCTTGATGTCGCAAATTTAAAACTGGCACGGTGATTGCTTGGAAGATCCCAGAGAATTCACGCATGGCAAAATCTAAAAAAGGGGATCCCATGAAGAACGTGCAGACAATCCTGAAGACCGGCATCGCCACCGCGCTCGTTACCCTCATGACGCTGTCGGCCCATGCGGCCGAGAGCGTGGCCGAGAAGATGGAAGCGGCTGACGTTGCCAAGCTCCCCGGCGTGGTGCCGACGAAGAAGCTGGCGGATGGCCTTCCCGTTTCGATCAAGGCATCAGGCGTTCTGAAGGTTGCGACGGATCTGACGCCGCCGATCAGCTTCCACGACGATGACGGCAAGCTTGTCGGCATCGACGCCGATATCGCCGCAGCCCTCGGCGTGATCCTGGGTGTCGATGTCCAGATGACGGATGTCGGCGCGGGTGCTGCCATCGTTCCCGCCATCCTGTCCAAGCGCTTCGACATGACGATCTCCGGCATCAATGACGATGTCGAGCTGGAAAAGCAGGTCGATGTCATCGACTACATGTACGACGCCACCACGATCATGACGATCAAGGACAACCCGCTCGGCATCAAGAGCATGGAAGACCTCTGCGGCAAGAAGGTCGCCGTTCCGGTCGGCACCTTCCAGGGCAGGATGGTCGAGGCCGCCTCGGCGAAATGCAAGACGCCGATCGACATCATGGCGATCCCGAAGATGCCCGACGTGCTGCAGGCGGTGCGCACCGACCGTGCCGACGCCACCGTAAACGGCTATGCGACCAGCGTCTACACGACCGAGCACCAGACGGGCAACGGCAAGGGCCTGCAGGCGCTTCCCGATATCCGTCTTGCCGTCGGCTATCTCGGCATGCTGACGGCAAAGGACAATCCGGAGCTCCGCGACACCGTCGTCGCCGCCCTGCAGCAGATGGTCGACAGCGGCGCATACGAGGCGATCATGAAGAAGTGGAGCCTCGGCCCGCTTGCCGTCAAGACCGTCAAGGTCAACGACGCCGCCAGCATGCCCGCAGAGTGAACCTCATGACACTGTTCGCCACGCAAACAACGACAATGAGCCTGCCGCCACCGGCCATGAGGTCGATCAAGTGGGGACAGTTCGCAACCGGTGCCAGCGCGATCCTCGCGCTGGTCCTCCTCGGCAGCGTCGTCGCGCAGAGCCAGAGCGTTCAGTGGTCCGAGATTCCGCGCTATCTCGTGCATCCCTCCATCCTGCGCGGCGTGCTTCTGACGCTCGAGCTGACGGCCGGCGCCATGGTCTTCGGCATCGGCCTCGGCTGCCTTCTCGCCATCATGGCAACGTCGACGAACATCGTCCTGAAGGCGATTGCCGCGGGCATCGTATGGTGGTTTCGCGGCGTGCCGCTGATTGTCCAGATCTTCCTCTGGTTCAATATCGCGCTCTTCATACCGCAGGTCGGGGTGGGACACTACAGCATCTCGATCAACGACCTCGTCACGCCGGCGCTTGCAGGGTTCCTGGCGCTCGGGCTGCACGAGGCAGCGAACATGTCGGAAATCATCCGCAGCGGCCTTCTTGCCATCGACCGCGGGCAGCGCGAGGCGGCGACGGCACTCGGATTGAAGCCTCGCCAGACGTTCCGGACGATCATCCTGCCGCAAGCCGCACGCCTCATCGTCCCGCCGACCGGCAATCAGGCGATCGGCATGCTGAAGGCGAGCGCCATCGTCTCCGTCATCGGCATGCAGGACCTGCTGACGCAGGCGCAGGTCATCTACGCCCGCAACTTCCTGGTGATCGAACTGCTGTTCGTCGCCTCCATCTGGTACCTCGCGATCACGACGGTGGCGTCGATCGGCCAGCACTATCTCGAAAAGAGCCTCCAGCCCAAATTCCGCAGCGGCGCCGACAAGCTCCGCGACGCGAAACGCGCCTGAGGACCCGTCAAAAACGAAGGGCGCCGCCAGAGCAGCGGACCCGTCAGGAAACAGCAAGGAGCATGACATGAAGCTTGGCATCGACAATATCAAACTGCCGGAATCGAAAAAGCGAGGCCCGCTCGGCAGCGTCGACCATGTCAAGGAGCTCGGGCTTTCGGGCATCTTCTTCTCGACGGCACTGGACATGAGCCCGACGCTCGACATGGGTGAATTGCGCGAGATCCGGGCGAAGGCCGACGAGCTCGGCCTTTACCTGGAAAGCGGCATCGGCAAGATCAATCCCTATTGCAGCGCCGAGGAGCCGGCTCTCAGGGCCGCCGGCGGCGGCGACATCATCGCCGGCTTCACCCGCATGATCGAGGCGAGTGCCGCCATCGGCTGCCTCGAACTCTGGGTCGCGCCCGGCAACTTCAAGTCCGAATATCGCGGCCGGCTCGCCAATGACCGCTTCCGGACCGATATCACCTGGGAAGACCAACTCGTCGGCATCGAGAAGGTGCTCCAGAAGCTTGCGCCTGTCGCCCGCGCGCATGGCGCGCACCTGAATATCGAGACCCACGACGAGATTACCTCCTTCGAGATCCTGCGGCTGATCGAGAGCGTCGGCTCCGACTGCGTCGGCGTCGTCTTCGACACTGCCAATGGCCTGCAGCGGGCCGAGCATCCGGTCTTCGCAGCCAAGCGCCTCGCCCCCTTCGTCCGTCAGACGCATATCAAAGACGCCTATGTCGGCCGCGCGCCCGGCGGCCTCGACTTCCAGACCCGGCCCGTCGGCGGCGGTATCGTCGATTTCGAGACGATCCTGCCGATCCTCGCCGAAGCCAACCCCGCGCTCAACCTCTCGCTGGAGGTTGCGGCCTCCGTCGCCGACAAGCCGCGAAAGGCAAACCCGCGCCAGTGCATCCAGATCGACGATCCGATCTGGCGCGCCGGCCATCCCGATCTCACAGCCGAAGAGCTCGGCGCCTACATGGCGCTGGTGGACGCCTACGAAACGCGCGTCGCCTCCGGCGAGGTCCCGGACTGGGAGGCCTACGAAGCCAGCCAGTACGGCTACCCGAGCTACGAGCATCAGTCCTACGGCTTCAACGAGGCAATCGCCTTCATCAAGCAGTCGGCGCGTCACATCGAGGCGATCTGCAAGAACAAGGGCATCACGCTGAATTCGGCAACGGCGGACAGGAAGGCGGCCTGATCGCCCGAAATAACGGAGGCTTCGGCCGTCTGACTTCACCGGCTTACGGTGGAAACATCGAGTTGCGCACAAACATTCTTATGGAAAAAATTACGGCGCACCGATATCGGATATGTCACGGCATCTGGTGTGACCCGGAGGCTGCCGTTAAGCCTGGAGAGGAATGATGAAGAAGACGCGTCGTCAAAGCCTGAAACCGTCCACGACCGCCAACGGCGCGCCCGACACTGTTGACAATGACGACGTGTCTGAACGCATTCGCAACACGCTGGCCGCCGCGATCGGCGAAGGCGCGCTCAAGCCGGGGACCAAGATCCTCGAAGAAGCGATCGCCGAACATTTTGGGGTCAGCCGTACCGTCGTTCGCGGCGCGCTCGGCGTGCTCGAAAGCGACCATCTGCTGGAACGCAAGAGAAATCGAGGAACCTTCGTCGCCGAGCCGAGCATTGAGCAGGCCAAGAGCCTGTTCGAAGCACGGCGGAAGTTGGAGCGGCTGCTGCTTGAACTCGTCATCATGCGCGCGACGTCAGAACAACTCGATGCGCTGGAGAGGCTGACGGACGAGGAAGAACACATCCATCACCACGGCGACGAGAAATCGAAGACCGTTCTTTCCGGAAAATTCCACATCGTCCTCGCCGGCCTCGCTGGAAATCCCGTGCTGACGGAAATGCTTTCCAAGATCGTCGCCCGCCTGTCTCTTGTCATGTCGCTCTACGAAGAAGACCGCGAGGACGACTGTGGCGCCGACCATCACCGCATGATCGTTGCGGCGCTAAAGGCGAAAGACCTTGCCAAGGCGCAGGACCTGATGGACCACCATCTCGCGGACATCGAGGGGCGCGTGCGCCTGACGGAGGGACAGGGCGATCGGCATACTTTCCTCGCAGTGTTGGAGAACTTTTCGTGAGTTGCGCCAGCGGTCGGCGCCGGAAATTATTGCCGCTCGGCCGTCCTGTTGACTGATGCCCAAAGCCAGGGCACAAAGGTGGCATCCACGGTCGCTCGCGGCAGGAAAACAGTAGGAATTTCAAAGCTTTTTCGCTAAGCCATTGAAATCATGAATCCAGGTTCCCCAGCCAATTCTCTCCCAGTCCTTTAATTCCGTGATTTTCCAGTCATGCCGGATATCGTGTTGGCATCATTGGGGACCTGATGCCCAGAACTGCAGCCCGCAGCTGATGCCCACGCGAGTGAGCGCGGCCAGCGTCCCAGCGGACAGGCAAGGGCAACGCACGCTTCGAATACGAGCGCGACGTCATGCTTTGGCATCTCGAAGACGCGGCGCGTTGTAAACCACTCCACTGGTTCCCTAGTCTATGATGTGGTAGCCGCCGTCGATGTAGATGGTGTCGCCGGTGATCAGCCGCGCTGCATCATGAGCGAGGAAGGCCGTTGCCATGCCGACATCGTCTATCGACACAAGGCTGCGTGTCGGCGCCCTTTCCTCGGCCTTGCTAAGAAGCTCGTCGAATTTCGGGATGCCGGAGGCAGCCCGCGTCGCCAGCGGGCCTGGCGAGATGGCATGCACCCGAATGCCCTTCGGCCCGAGTTCGGCGGCGATGTAGCGCACGGCGCTTTCGAGCGCCGCCTTGGCGACACCCATGACGTTGTAGTTCTTCACGACCATCTGGCTGCCGTAGTAGCTCATGGTGAACAGCGTCCCGCCGCGTTTCATCAGGGGTTCCGCAAGATGCGCCATGCGAATGAACGACCAGCAGGAAATGTCCATCGTCTTCAGGAATCCTTCACGAGGCACGTCGACCACTCGCCCCTGCAGAGTATCCTTTGGCGAAAAGGCAATCGAATGCACCAGGAAATCGAGCTCGCCCCATTGCTCGGCTATCCGGTCGAACACCGCCTCCAATTGTGCCGGCAGGGAAACGTCGAGCGGCATGAAGATGGGCGCTTCCAGCGCCTCGGCCAGCGGCTCGACATGGGGCTTGGCCTTGTCATTGAGATAGGTCACCGCGAGCTCGGCGCCAAGCGCACGGAAGGCTCTGGCGCAACCCCAGGCGATCGACTGGTCATTGGCGATGCCGACCACCAGCCCGCGCTTGCCTTCAAGAAGCTTGGCCTTCACATCAGGGATCATCATCAGCCCCTCTCCCGGGTCATGGGTTGCCCATCATGCGGCGAGCAATGCGTATGTATGCCGCGCGATCATCAGTTCCTCGTCGGTCGGCACGGCATAAATGGCGAGCCTGCTATCGTCGCCCGAAATCAACAGCTCGCCGGCGGCGTTTCGCCTGCTGTCGAGCTTGGCGCCTAACCATTCCAGCTTCCTGCAGATCCGCTCACGCATGACCGGCGAGTTTTCCCCGACGCCGGCGGTGAACACGAAAGCGTCCAATCCGCCGAGAGCGGCCGCGAGCATGCCGGCATTGAGGCCGATGCGATGTACGAAATGATCGAGCGCGAGTGCCGCACCCGGCTCCTCGCTCGCCAACAGGTCGCGGACGTCGTTGCTGACGCCCGAGAGGCCCTTGAGGCCGGATTCCCTGTAAAGAAGGTCCTGCAGCTCAGCTGCACTCATGCCGCGCTGCTGGAGAAGATAGAGAAGCACGCCCGGATCGATCTGGCCGCATCGTGTGCCCATCGGCAGGCCATCCAGAGCAGTGAAGCCCAGTGTGCTCTCCACGCTTTTCCCGCTGCGGAGCGCGCACATCGAGGCACCGCTTCCGAGGTGGGCGACAATGACCCGTCCTCGGCCAACGTCCGGCGCGATCTCGGCCAGCCTTCCGGCGACATATTCGTAGGACAGGCCATGAAAACCATAGCGCCGGACACCCTCTTCGAAATAATGCGCGGGAATGGCGTAGTGGTCAGCCATCGGATCATGGCCGCGATGGAAGGCCGTGTCGAAGCAGGCAACCTGCGTTAGCTGCGGCTGACGCTCCAGCAGTGCGCGGATCGGCGCGAGATTGCTTGGCTGGTGCAACGGCGCAAGCGGCGTATAGCGCTCCAGTTCGTGCAGCAGGGTTTCATCGATGCGCGCCGGGCGCATGTGGTTCGGGCCGCCATGGACGACCCGATGGCCGACGGCAATCAGACGGCCGTCGTGCCGCTCGCGCAGCCATTCGCCCACAAGGCGCATCGCCGCGGGCAAATCGGCAACGGTCTCGTTTGGATAGCTTGCGTCCGCCAGCCGCTCGCCGCCGGCACCCTTGATGGCCAGGCGCGGCGCAGTGCCGATGCCTTCCATCTTACCCTTGACCAGTCGCGTGAGCGAACCCGAGACCGCGAAGACCTCGAACTTCAGGCTGGAGGAGCCGGCATTGACGACGAGGATGGTGTCCATTGCATCATCCCCCCTGTATCGGCGCCGTGCGGCGGCGCCCATCGGCCAGCAGGACGCCGACGGCGCAGGAGGCAAGGCGCGCCAGCACGGAATCTGCCCGCGACGTCAGGATGATCGGCACGCGCGCTCCAAGCACGATGCCTGCTGCATCTGCCTTCGCCAGGAACGTCAGGTTCTTCGCCAGCATGTTACCGGATTCGAGATTGGGGACGACGAGTATCTGGGCGTGGCCGGCCACCGGCGACTGGATGCCCTTTATCCGTGCAGCCTCCGGATCGATCGCATTGTCGAAGGCAAGCGGCCCGTCGAGAATGCCGCCCGTTATCTGTCCGCGCTCGGCCATCTTGCAAAGAGCAGCGGCGTCGATCGTCGAAGGGATCTTCAATGTGACCGTCTCAACCGCCGAAAGGATCGCCACGCGGGGCGTGCCCAGGCCGACCTGGGTGAAGAGATCGATGGCGTTCTGAACGATGTCGCGCTTGGCATCGAGATCCGGCGCGATGTTGATGGCCGCGTCGGTAATGAACAGCGTTTCCGAATGGTGCGGGACATCCATCACGAAGACATGGCTGATCCGCCGCGCCGTCCTCAGTCCCGTGGCCGATGACGTCACGGCGCGCATGAGCTCATCCGTGTGGAGGCTTCCTTTCATCAGCAAATCAGCGCCGCCTTGGCGGATGATCTCCACCGCCTTCGCCGCCGCCGCGTCGCTATGCGGCGTGTCGACCAGCTCGAATGGGGAGATATCGATGTGATGCGCGTCTGCAATTGTGCGCACCTTTCCCGCCGGCCCGACCAGGACCGGACGGATCAGTCCTATCTCGGCTGCCTCGACGGCGCCGCGCAGCGATGTCTCGTCGCAAGGATGGGCGACGACCGTCGTCATCACAGGAACCTGCTTTGCCTTGGCGATCAGCCGCTCATACTTCTGATGCGGCACGTACTCTTTCCCAACGTCGTCTAAATCCTGCATCTTCACACTCCATGTTGAAGGGCGGGCTCAGTCCCTCGGCTTCAGCATCTTGTCGGCTAACTTGCGCGGCGAACAGGCTTCCCCGGGGTGGCCTTCGCCGGCGACAAGACAGGTTCCGGCAGCGTCTCTCCGGAAAGGCCGAATATCCCGACAATCCTCTTCCAGCGCTGTTCGGCTTCGCCGGAAAGCGCGCCGCGCACGTTCAAGACCTCACGCAGGGAAGACAAGGCCTCGCGGCGAACACTCTCCTCCGCCGGCAATAGCCGTGGGATAGCGCTCACGGCAGCCTCTTCGTCGATCAGCAGCATGAGGAACTGGTCGCGGATCAAGGCCTTGAATTCCGCGAGCGTCATCGCCGGCATGCCGTCCTCGGTGCGCCGCATCCGGCGAATGGCGGCAAAGCCACGCTCATCGGCTGCACCATTGGCCATGGCGACGTAGAGCAGGCTGCGCGCCAGACCTTCCCGAAGTCCGCCGTCCTCCATTTGCGCCTTGAGTTCCTCGATCCTCTCCTTGAGAACCTGCGCATGCAGCGCGGTCTTGCTTGCTCTGCGCTGCGGCCTGGTGTCAGACGGATCGATGCCGACTGCCGCCTGCAGGAGCGGAGACCCGTAGACGGAGAGGAAGGTCGCCTCGCTCAGCGCCTCGATCCCTTGACGCCATGCATCCAGCCCCGCAACGACCTGGCGTGAGAAGGCTTGCTCCAACGCCAGGAAGGGATTGTCGGCACGAACGGGACGGCGCTCTTCCGCCACATCGAGGGCGAGATCTGCAATCGGCGCCATCCAAGGATTGACGTCGCTAAACACCTCGTATTGCAGCCGGAGCGGATGCATCTCACGCAGATGCTTGGCCGCCCAATCCGGCGCCATTGCGCGGACGAAAGGCTGAAGGAAAGTCCGGTAGAGGGACAGGTTGATCTCCGAGACCTTCGCAACGGTCGCAAAACGCCGGTCATCCGCGGCGTTATTGCAGCCGAGCGCGCGGATATCGTCCAGCGTCCTTGCCTCGCAGCGCATGATCCAATCACCCTCGACGAGGTCCCCGCCTACTGTCTCAGCGGTCTTTGCCTCGAAAATCGCCTCGTAGAGCCCGGGTGGCAGCGCATCGATCAGATCGATATTGCTGGAGAATTCTCCATGCTCCTTGCGGGCAACGCTCGCGGACACGAAAATTCCGAGGTGACCGATCGTTTCGTGCACCGTGTAAACGATCGTCTGGCCGTGTGAGCGTATCTCGTTCACATCGTCATAGAGATCCAGAATCCAGCCGAGCGCCTGCGCGGGCGGCGTGACGTTGTCTCCCTTCGAGCAGAAGACGACGATCGGCGTGCGGATGTTGCGAAGATCGATCGCCTCGCCCTTTGACGTCTTGATGCGGCCCGCGGCAAGATTGTTGCCGACGAAGAGTTCGTCGACGATGAACTGGATTTCCTCCGCGTTCAGATTGACGTGACCACCCCACCACTGCTCGAAACCGAGATAGCGTGGTGCCTCGGTGTCAATCTTCGAATAGAGGTTATATTGCTTGGTCCATAGCGTGTTGGCCGGATTCTGGTTCTCGAAATTCTGCACCAGCCATGCGCCGTCGAACTGCCCGTGTCCGAGGTCGCTGGTGAGTGCGGTCATCCAAGTACCGCCAAGCAGTCCGCCGGTATATCGCATCGGATATTTGCCGCGTTCACCCGCCCAGTAGGAAAGTGGCGCGCCGGCAATGATGATCGAGCCGAACAGTTCTGAGCGCATGGCGGCCAGCATCATGACGGCCCAGCCCGCCTGGCAGTTGCCGATCACGCATGGCTTGGCGTCGGCCTGCGGATGCAGCGATATCACCTTCTCCAAAAAGATGGCTTCAGCCAGTGCAATGTCTTCGATCGTCTGTCCCGGCATCGGCTGCGGAAGAAAGCCAATAAAATAGCACGGGTGCCCGGCTCTCAGTGCAACGCCGATCTCGCTGTCAGCCTTGAAGCCACCGATGCCCGGCCCGTGTCCAGCTCTCGGATCGACCACGACGAAAGGCCGGCGCTTTTCATCAATCTCTACCCCCTCAGGCGGGACGATCCGAACCAGCGCGTAGTTGACGGGCTTCTCGAGCGAACGTCCGTCAAGCACGACCTCGGGCGTGAAGCTCAGGACATGCGGCGCGGTTGCTTCCGCATGGGCGCGATACTGGTTGCCGCGCTTGCGCATGACGTCCCAGAACAGCACGCTGCGCTGGGCGGCATCCAAAACATAGTCGAGGGCGTAACCGGCCGGACCGAACTGCGTGGCGAAACCGGCTGTGGGAAGATAGGAAGAATGCCGCATGCCAAATCTCCTGTTCACCGCTCTTGGCCAGAGACTTATACTTGGATGATCATATTCTTGATCTGCGTCCGCTCTGTGAATGATGGCCGCGCTGTGGGCCATGCACGCTCTTAGCACATGCAGCATAGGCGCAGCGTGGTGCCGGACAAACGTATCTTACGGTAGCATACGCGGCGGCGCGGCTGGCCTCATGAGACCGCAGCGGCTGGGGCGCCGCTCGGCATCAGACTTTCCGCAGCCGGTATTCTCGCTCATGCGTCGCGGGTCGAACTCGACATCGCGGATCATCGACCCTGTTACAGGGCAGCGAAGGCCGACTTCGCTCATCATATCCGGGATCCGCAAGTGTCTCCATCATCGTGACCCTCGCCGTCGCCGAGGCACAAGGGGGCATCCACGGTCGCTGGCGGCGGGACACTGAAGGATCTCAAGGCGCCTTCGATAAGCCATTGAGCCCAGGCGCGAACCCCCAGCCAATTTCCCTCAAATCTCCGATGAGCTCGGTTCCGCCGATAACATAGAACAGACAGCCTTGAGCTGCGGCTATTCAAAGACAATGAGGCTCGCAGGGGTTGGCGGCATCGATTTGACCGTGACGCCGGTGAGGCCGGCCAGTTTTGCCATCTCGGCCAGTTCGCTTTGCTTGTAAGCCTGGCCGGCCGGTGTGCTGACGAGCATCTCCCAGGAGAAGGCCGCTGGAAAAGGCGGCGACACGCCATCTTCATTCGGCACGAAATCGACCGCGACGATCCGACCATCCGCTGCAAGGCTCGCGATGATCTTTCGCAACAGCGCGGCACATGTCGGCAAATCGAAATGGTGCAGAAAATTCGGAAGCAGGACGAGGTCATAACCAGCGCCCCAGTCGATCTCGAAGGCACTGCCGGCGATCGTCCGGTACCGGTCCGCGACGCCTGATTTTTCCGCATTCTGCCTCGACAGCTCCAAGACGGCCCCCCAGTCGACGGCGACGATCTCCGCGGATGGAAAGGCCCTGGCAATTTCGATGCCGAAGACGCCTGGGCCTGCAGCGATGTCCAGGACCTTCTTGGGAGACATCGCCCAGCTGGAGATTTCCCCAGCCAGCAGTTTGGCGCTGAGCCCGGTGAAAGAGCCCATGCCACGCGCAAACTTCAGCCAGACGGGGTTGTCGGGCGACATGTTCGCAAGGCCCATCGAACCGCCGTTTCGCACGACGGACGTCGGATCGCGCAGAAAATTATCGAGTACTTCTGGTGCGGCGGCGAACTCGACGGCAGAGCCCATATAGGCCGGCGAATTGCGATCGAGGAACGTACTGGTCGAGGGCGTCATTTTGTACTGTTCGCCCTCCTTGGTCAGGAAGCCATGGACCACAAGGTAATCGCAGAGGATGCGCACGCCACGCTCCGAGGCGGCTGTTGCCGACGCCAGGACTGCCGGCGTCTTGCCCTCGCCAATATGTGTAAAGAGATCAAGTTCGATGGCCGCCCTGATCGCTGCCGTCTTTCGGCACGCAAACAGCGCATCGACCACAAGTTCGGGCGACACTGCGCCGGCATGGGCGTGCTCGATGCTCGTTTCCATGGAACCCTCCCAAGAAATTCGACCGATCTTGCCTGGCAGCGCCAGCAGCGGAAATTATGCGTATATTCGCCCCTCCTACAATACCCACCGCGCTAACCCTATCGGGTTCCCCGCCGCAATGATCGGGCTTGCTGCCGGTCGCCGATATTGTTCGAATTGCTCTTCCTCGCCGGTGGACTGTAATTCGGACCGGCTTTGGCGTTTATACCGACGCGTGGTGAAGCTTAGACACCAATGCGTTCCGGACCCGCCGGCCATAGGACCACGAGGCAATCGGAGGCTCGGCGACAGCGCTGTGTCGCGAATCAATGTGGGACAGAGAAAGTGCCGGCCCGCAGGAACTCGGGCATCAGGCCGCTGGATCAGATCCGTTTTCGCATTCGAGAAACCAAGCGTAAGTGGCTCTAATGCCGTCCTCAAGCGAAATGCTCGGTTTCCAGCCCATGTCCTGCAGCTTCTTGTTGCTCATCAGCTTTCGCGGCGTGCCGTCGGGCTTGGAAAGGTCATGGACGATCTCACCCTCGTAACCGACGATGCGGCGAACCAGACGCGTCAACTCGATGATTTCAAGATCCGTGCCCGAGCCGACATTGACATGCTGTGCGCCCGAATAGGTTTTCAGCAGAAACACCAGCGCGTCGGCGCAGTCGTCGACGTGAAGAAACTCGCGGCGCGGGGTTCCGGTGCCCCAGACAACCATTTGCGGGTCTCTGCGCAATTTCGCCGCATGCGCCTTGCGGATCAGCGCGGGCAGGACATGACTGGAGTTCAGGTCGAAATTATCGCCAGGTCCGTACAGGTTGGTCGGCATCGCCGAAATGTAGTCACGGCCATATTGCTTGCGATAGGCTTCCGCGAGCTTGATACCGGCGATCTTGGCAATGGCGTACCATTCGTTGGTCGGCTCAAGCGGACCGGTCAACAGAGCCTCTTCAGGAATCGGCTGGGGAGCGAGCTTGGGATAAATGCAGCTTGAACCCAGGAAGAGAAGCCGGTCCACCTCCGCCCGGTGAGCGGCTTCAAAGATGTTGGTTTGAATGATCAGATTGTCGGAGATGAATTCGGCAGGATAGCTGTCATTGGCGAGGATTCCGCCAACCTTGGCTGCGGCGATTATGATCGCGTCCGGCCGGGTTGCTTCAACAAACTTCTCGACCTGGTCCTGGCGCTTCAAGTCGACCTCGGCGCGCGTGGCCGTGATGATCCTGCAATTTTCGGATTGAAGCCTGCGCACAAGAGCACTGCCGACCATACCGCGATGACCGGCAACCCAGATCTTCTTGTTCGATAAGTCGTACACTCAGACCTCTTTCCGGCTGCCTTGAGCCTTCCAGTGCTTGATATCCTCGCGCACCATCTCAGCGGCGAGTTCACGAACCGGGGTCTTATGGTGCCAGCCCAGATTCTGACGTGCCTTGGTCGGGTCGCCAAGCAGAAGATCGACTTCCGTCGGGCGGAAATACCGGGGATCGATTTCCACAAGGCAAGCGCCGGAGGCGGCATCATAGCCCTTTTCGTCGACACCGGATCCCTTCCATTCCAAGGTGATGCCGACATCGGCAAAGGCCCACTCGACAAACTGGCGCACACGCGTCGTCTCACCCGTCGCCAAGACGTAGTCATCCGGCTTGTCCTGCTGCAGCATCAGCCACATGCCCTCGACATATTCGCGCGCATGGCCCCAGTCACGCTGGGCGTCAAGGTTCCCCAGGAAAAGCTTGTCCTGAAGGCCGAGGCTGATGGCAGCCACCGCCATCGTGATCTTGCGCGTGACGAAGGTCTCGCCGCGAAGCGGGCTTTCATGATTGAACAGAATGCCGTTCGACGCGTGCATGCCGTAGGCCTCGCGATAATTCACGACGATCCAGTAGGCATAGAGCTTGGCTGCGGCATAGGGGGAGCGCGGATAGAACGGCGTCTTCTCGTTCTGCGGCACTTGCTGCACGAGACCGTAGAGTTCCGACGTCGACGCCTGGTAGAACCGGCTTTTTTTCTCAAGACCCAGGATGCGGATCGCTTCGAGCAGCCTCAACGTCCCGATACCATCGGCATCGGCCGTATATTCCGGCGTTTCGAAACTGACGCCGACATGGCTTTGTGCGGCCAGGTTGTAGATTTCGTCAGGCTGAGTCTGCTGGATGATCCGCAGCAGGTTGGTCGAGTCGATCATATCGCCATAGTGAAGGACGAAGCGTGGGTGGGCCTCATGCGGATCCTGATAGATATGTTCGATGCGGCCGGTGTTAAAAGATGATGACCGCCGCTTGATACCGTGCACCGTGTAGCCTTTGCTCAGAAGCAATTCGGCCAGATAGGCACCATCCTGACCAGTCACCCCAGTAATAAGCGCGGTTTTCGTCATTTTTCACGTCGTCTTTCGATGCAATCTTCGGGAGGTGTTTATGGAAACGACCGAACCAGCGCAACCCCAATGTGACCGACACCGGGGACAAACGAAATTCAGCATTGTCGATCTCTTCGGTTGACGGCGGATGGGCGCAATGAGACTAGAGCGTTCCATTTATCAGATGTCCAAAGGGAAAGACATGATCTTGGTGACGGGAGGTGCCGGCTTTATCGGTGCGAATTTCGTGCTCGACTGGCTTGCGCTTCACGATGAGCCGGTCGTCAACCTCGATGCCCTCACCTATGCCGGCAATCTTGAGAGCCTTAACTCCATCTGGAGTGACCCGCGTCATGTCTTCGTCAAAGGCAGCATTGCGGACTACGACCTTGTCGACGCACTGCTCCGTTCCCACCGGCCTCGCGCCATCCTGAACTTCGCTGCCGAAAGTCATGTCGATCGATCGATCCATGGGCCAGAAGAATTTATCCAGACCAACATTGTCGGCACGTTTCGTCTGCTGGAGGCAATCCGGGGATTTCTTGCCTCACAGAGTGAAGACTTCCGGGAGAGCTTTCGCTTCCTCCACGTATCGACGGACGAGGTCTATGGTTCGCTTGCTCCCGACGAGGCCGCTTTCAGCGAACATCGCAAATACGAACCCAATAGTCCTTATTCCGCGAGCAAGGCAGCGAGTGACCATCTGGTTCGCGCCTACCATCACACCTATGGCCTACCCGTTCTGACGACGAACTGTTCGAACAATTACGGTCCCTATCATTTTCCGGAAAAGCTTATTCCCCTCGTCATCCACAATGCTCTGTCGGGGAAACAGATTCCGATCTACGGAGACGGGATGCAGGTGCGCGACTGGCTGTTCGTCAAAGATCATTGCAGCGCGATCCGGCGTGTTCTGGAGAGAGGAAAAGTCGGGGAAACCTACAATGTCGGCGGCAGGAATGAACTGACGAACCTGTCAGTCGTCAATACGCTCTGCGAAATTCTCGATGAATTGACGCCCCTGCCAAACGGCGCAAGCTACAAGGCCCAGATTTCCTTTGTGCGTGATCGGCCAGGTCATGATCGTCGTTACGCCATCGATGCGGCAAAGATAGAAAGGGAGCTGGACTGGCGCCCTAGTGAGACCTTCGAGACGGGCATTCGCAAGACCGTCGAATGGTATCTCGCCAACGATGCTTGGGTAGAGAATGTGACAAGCGGCAGCTATCGACAGTGGATCGATCGGCAGTACCAATAACGAGGCGAGGAGAAGCGAGGCTCCTCCCCGCAATCGTGACATCAGTACCTGATGAAATTGTGCAGGAAGCTTATGACCGGCCGGGGTACATTGCTTTGCACCCATCGGCGCGCCTTAACCCGGAAAAAGGGACGAATGCCGCCGGAAAAGCCGGGAGAAACCGTCCTGATCGCTTTCAGGGCTTGCCTCAGAGCGCGTTCATAGACCCTGTAAGCAGCGTCGGGCTCCTCGCAGACGGCGGTGTAGAAAGCCGACAGCCGATCGAACATGCCATTGGTCAGCAACTGAAACTGGTGGAAGTGATAAAAGATCAGCGGCGAACCATCGACCTCGATCCTGCCTGATGCATCCTGCGAAAAATGCAGCTTTTCGTAGTTCCAGGGCGCGATTCCGGCTCCGGGATGCTCGATGATATGGCAATTCGGGTAGAGATCCGGCCATTCATCCAAATACTTCTGATCACCCATCTTGCCGTCTTCCAGGCGATAGTAGCACCATTCGATGCACTGCTCGCGCCAGCGAGTGAGGCAGCGCATTCCCTCTTCGTCGCGCCGGAAACTCACCCATTCGACGCAGAAACGGCCGTTAATTTCGCGATTCTGCAGCCGCGGAGCAAAACGGTGTTCGATAATGGCGATGGAACTATTGCCGACTTCGTCGAAAATCGGACCGAGCGGTGAATAAAACAGCAGATCGGAATCGAGGTAGGTGATGAAATCAATGTCGGGATGCTGCTCCAGCAGGAAACTCGGCAGACACGGAGACAGGGTCCAGCAATATTCGGCGACGCCGCGCGATTTCTTGACTTCCAGAAGTTCCGGCGTCTCGAGATCAGCGAGTGGAATGCAGGTGATGTAGGACCTGTTGAGAGCGGTCAATATCTCCTGCGTCTGCTGGTCCATGCAAAGCACAAAAACATGCGCATCGGGGCACCACTGGACGAGGCTCTCCATCATGGCCATTCCCTTGATGAGATAGCCGTTGTCGAAAAGGGTACAGAAATAGTTCGTCATGATTGGGTTTGTTTCCTGCACAAATAGGTGCGCATTGCATTGCCCTTACGACTGTCGTGCGGATCCACGTTCTCAGTTAGCGTGAACGTCGCCAGGACGTGCAGGCCGTGAACTCGAAAGATGTCCAATAGCTGCGGCTCGGAAAAATGGATCTCTATGGTCTCGACGCCATAGGCCTGTTTGCGGAAATACTTGGTCGGCTCGCCATAGACAACAGGCGTACGGTGAAAAATCACGTATTCCTTGGCAACACGGGCGCTCTCTGCGATCGCCGCGTCATAATCGGGGATATGCAGCAGACAACATCCTGAGACGACGACATCGAAAGCGTCATCCTGATAGTTGAGCCGCGTCGCATCCTCCACGTCGAACGACAGCCCGGGATAAATGCTGCGCGCCATATCGATGAAAGCATCGGAGTAATCGCAGCCGCGATAACGCAGCGGCAAGCCACTCACATCAAGCACTTCGGAATAATAGCCGCTGGAACAACCGATTTCGAGCAGCGAAGCATTAGCCGGAAGATCGTCGATGCTGCGCAAAGCGGCGGTAAAGACATCGAATACATCAATGGAAGCGCCATTGCGGTATTCCTTCAGCTGGCGCTCGACGAGGGCTCTCTGGCGGGCGGGCAGATCACTTGCTTTCCAGGATGCAGCAAGGCGCGAACTTTCGCTGTCTCGACGAGCCGCCTCTATCTCGACATAGCGGGACGATACCGACGTCGTCGGCAACAGCCGATCATGCAATCGCTTCAACTGGCTCTTCATCCCCGGAAAGCGATTGAGACTTGTGCGCAGAAACGACATCAGCCCTGTTTCTCCAGATATCGTTCGAGGATCGGCACCAATTCTTCCATTCTCGACTTGTAGGTGTGGTCCTTCAGCGTCCTTGCCTGACCGGCCTTCGCTATGGCGTCGGCCTCGTCCGGGTGGTCTATATAGTAGCGGACGAGTTCTGTCGCTTCTTCCGCACTGGAATAGGCAACCACTTCCTTTCCAACCTCGAAAATCTCCCCGAGATTATCCTTCTTGTCGGTTATCAGCAGCGATCCGACACCGGTCGCCTCGTAGAGCCGCATGTTATTGGCGTTGTTTTCGGCAACATTGATATGGCGGTTGACGGTGATCCGGCTGCGCGCCAGCGCCCGATACATATCCGGACCCCAGACTTCGCCATTGTGACGTTTGCGAATCGGAGAAGAGCGCGGGAGCGTCTTCGCGCCGTAACCGAAAAACTGTATCGGCGTGGTATCGGCAAGATGTTCGAGCAAGGGTACGGCCTTGCCATGATGACGGCTTATGCCGCCGACGAAGCTCACCGGCACATCGCGCCTGATATCGCCAAGGAGATCGAGCACCCGAGTGTCGAAGCCAATCCTGAAATATTCGGATTTTATCCCCATCTCATGAAAACGGGGTACGAAATGGGGGAAAGACGTCAGAATAAGGTCATAGGGTCGCAGAAACTCACCCGGCGGCAGCGGACAAGCGATCTGGCCGACAATCAACGGCACCGTCTTCTTCAACTCCGTCAGGGCATGCGGCGGAAAGAAGCTGAGATCCTGACAGTAGAGTACATCCGGCTTGAATGTTCGAACCCGGGCCATTGCGACCTCCAGCAAGCCAGGGAGCGCCGCCAGGCGTGCGCCAACATAAGGCAGCCTGAAAAACCGATGCGGCAGTTTCATCGCCCAAGCGCTGAACGGCTCGTTGTTTTCTTGCGCCCAGGCCGATTGAAGCGGGACACAATTGCCGATGATGTCAATGACGTCGCAACCCTGGTCCTTCAGGTGGCGCGAGTAGAAATCGGACGTGCCGAATGCGGCGGCCAAAAGAGCTTTCGTCTGTTCTAGCGAGGTCGATTTTCGGAGCTGTGGCCGCCGCGCATAGAATTGCTTCAGAAACCGCGCGTAATAGGTGTCAAATATTGCTATTTTCATGTTCACCGTCTGGTTGACTGCCGGGACGTTCCTGTGACGTTCTATAGACGCTACCGACAAGCTTTGCCGGGTTCCCGGCAATTATTGCCCCTTCGGGGAAATTTCCGCGGACGACCGCACCCGCAGCGACAATGCTATCACGTCCTATTTCTGTGCCACGCAAGATCAGGGCATTGGTGCCAATGAACACATTATCGCCAATGTGCACCGGTGCAGTCTTGATGTCCGCCTCGACATCCGAATGACGGCGCCCTTCCGGACGTATCGGATGAAAGTCCGTGTCGAAAATCGTGACGTTGGCTCCCATCAGCACTTCCGCGCCGATTGAAATCCCTACAGCCGAGACGATGGTTGCACCACTGATGCCGCTGTCTGCGCCAATGCTGATCTTCGATCCGGCGCGAATGGTCGCTATCTTCACCGGATGATTGAGAGCGAGCGCTGTAAATCGGGAATCAGAACACAGGACGACGCGATCACCGAGGTGAATCTCACTGTCAGGATGTCGTTGCAACAAAGGGGCGCCATAGAGCACAACATCGCGGCCAACGCTTACCCCGTGACGTTTCAGTTCGCCAAGCTGCCTTGCACGCATACGGGAAAAGGCGAATTTCTTAAGGCTGGTCGTGATCATTCCCAAAAGGACACGTGCGTAAAAGAAATAGGCCATGCGGAAAGGTGCGGTCGATCTCTGCACCGGTGAACCGACAAGCGAATAGAAGATCAGGCGTTGAAACACATTGTGAGGAGAGCGCCTGCCAAACAATCGTTTTTTCCATGAATGCCTGGAGATGTCGTTTCCATATACTGGCGGGGAATAGACGATTGCTTTTGTGCTGACGATCAGAGGCACTCCGGCGCGCGAAAAGCGCATCGCGATTTCATAATCGGCCATGTAGTGCGGCAGCAGGCGTGGCCGCATACCGCCATATCTCCGAAACAAGAGGGCTGGATATAGAGTACCTCGACCGCTCAATGCATCCACGCGGTATTGGCTCTCAGGCGACCGTTGTTGCGCTTCGCTCAATTCCGAAAGGACATCCCAGATCGCGAACCTGTTGATGTTGATCCGAGGTCCTATACTCACAAGAGGTGGGTCTTTCCCCTCTTCATGGATAACGCTTCCGACGGCGGCTTCGCCATTCGCCTTGGATGTTTGCACCAGGGTTTCAACATAATCTTCGTCGAACCAGGTGTCATTATTCAGAAACAGGATATAATCTTCCGCCTTGCAAGACGGAAGGACGTATTTCAGCCCCTTCTCGATGGCACCCCCCCACCAAAGATTGCCGTCGCCTCGGATTTCGACAACATCGCCCTGCGACTGCAGGTATTCTGCCGTGCCATCGGTCGAACCGTCGTTGACAACGACGATCGTCAGCGCGTCGGCGAGAGTTTGTCTCCTGAGAGCCTCCAGCACCTTCCGGGTGTGCTCCAGACGATTGAAGACAGGGATAATGACGTTAACGCGCATCGCTAGATTTCCGGCTTCTCAAGAAACCAGCCAGTATACGACCATTCGTATTGTCCCTGAGCTGGCGTAAGGCCAACGCCCCAACGCGTCAATTCCTGCAAGGGCGGCGGTGTTGCTATTCCAAATGTCCCAGCTGGCTGGAACCTGTCCAGCACCTCGTAGCCATGCCTCGCGAAGCGATTCTGCAATTCATGCGCGTTCAAGAACCACACGGGGTAGCTCGCGCGATAGATGCGTTCCGGCACATGCTGTACAAAAGGGGCTTCGGGGATATCGACCTGCGCGCTTGTTCTGTCAACAAGGATGAACTTGACGCCTTTCGAAAGAAGGCTCTCAAGATGCTCGTGGGGATATTCGAGGTACTGGAGCACGCCCGAGAGCAGAACGATGTGAGGGTTCACAAATTCGATTGCTTCTTCGAGGCTACGAGAAAAGCTCAGAAGCCCGTCTTCAAATTCTGCTCGCCCTGCTTCTGCAAAATGAGGCTGCTCCACGACGCACCATTTCAATTCCGCGAGATGAGCGAGTTTTGACCGGTGTTGAAAATAGGAACTTCCGAGCGCGCCTCCAAAGTCGACCACTCTCAAACGACCATCGGATCTGGATGCAACATAGAGCAGCCAGGCAAGCAGCGGATGCGAGTAGATTCTCTCTCTGAAGATTACAGTGTCCCGCTCATATGAGGCACGGCCCTGAACAACTGCGCGTGTCGCTTCGACGGCTTTTGCAAGAATGGCCGGCGCATCATAGCCGGTTGAATCAGCCATTGCCGAACGCCAATCATCGTAAGGTCCGTCGAAAATGATGTTGTGCCGTCGGAATTCGGCCCAGATCTCCTGTTCGCGCGCTTGGGGCGATTCTCGCGTCACCTCAAGCAAACAGTGGATTCCCGGAAGCGCAAATTTAAGCCGTCTCATTCTTCAAACCAGGCTTGGAACGGCCGGCGCTCAAATTCGTCCAGTGCCCCACCGGGTGTGGAATTGAAGATGCGGATATCATTTGCTCGCGCGATATTCGCGATGGCTCGATATTGTCGCCACAGCCGCGCCGCCTGCTGAAAGTCGTCGTGACGGTTCGTTGTCGGGGTGCCGTCCGCATTTACGGTGAAATCTTTTCCCTTTTGCACCTTGAGGTCGAACGCGTATTCATAGGTTGCTGACAGGAAGCGATCATGGTCGACGCCGAGCAGGATGATTTCCTTGAAACCAAGATACATCGCTATCATCAAGGCCATCACCGGGACTGAATCGACACGTGGCACCGGTTTGGAGATATCGACGATTTCTACCGATGGTCTTTCGTCGAAGCTTTCGCCGAGCATGAGATAGCGGACTGTTCGTCCTGAAAACAGATCGTGTTTTCGAACCAGCTCCGCTTCCGTGGAGCTGAGGAAGAGTTCCGCGCCGCCCAGGTGCGAATGCATCTCCTCGAACCAGCGGACCACGTCCTCGGGTGTCATCAATCCGTAGGTGATTTGCGGAACACAATGATAACGAGACTGGAACTTGCCGAAATCGGAATGCAGATAGCCGTTGGAAACGGTTATCACATTTTCGCCTTGAAGCCGCGACAGATCCAAGCCCTTGACGCTCGGTCCATTTCCTAAAATGAAACAGCGTTGGCCCGCACGCAGCCCGGCAAGCTGCCTGTTTTCTGCCAGCGATCTCGCGACATCAGCAGATAACTTGTGACGATTTTTAAGCCTGCGCTTCAGCTCATGCACACCATAGGGGAGCAGCATGGAGCCAAAGGTCAAAATCTTCCTCAAGGCTGCAGCCACTTCACCACCTCAAAGACTTCGGCGTATTTTACACCGATGCGCTGGCCGGCGTTCTCGGCTTCATTGCGGAAGAAGCTCACCCATTTCCGCCCGGTGCGCTCCATCTCGGATTCATGGGCAAGGATCGCTTTTTCCTTCTGGTCCCAATGGGCGGTAATGTCGACGTAGAAATTCCCCCTGAAATCGACGGTCGAATGATACCAGTTGCTGCGATACATCAGCAGGCGGGGCACGTGCCGGCAGCTGTGCAGCGATGCGCGCGACAGTGCCAGGTGGTCATGATGGATATCGCCGACCCAGTGGGTATAGACCATATCGATCTTCAGATCCTGCACCAGCTTGAGGATCTCGATATTCAGCGGGTCGACGAATTCGATCTGGAGCGTTTTGAACTCGCCGCAAAACATCTTTTGAACGCCGAGGATTTCCATCGCGGCATCCGCTTCCGCTCTGGCGACCTGGCTGCTGCGCACGGACTGGTCATATTGGTTGGAAAAGCCGGATACGGTCGCGACATAGACGTAAACGGTGTCGCCATTTGCTGTATGGCGCGCCAGTGCACCACCGCAGCCGAGCTCAACGTCGTCAAAATGGGCACCGATCGCGAGAATATTCATTTGCAACTCCAGAGCAGGTCACGCGTGCCTGCAATACCACAATTCAGCAGTGTGTCGAGAATACTGAGATAGGGAATGAAATCGCCGAAGGGCTGTGGATAAACCGGATGGACGAAATGCTGCCACTCGATTTCGATTCCGGCTGCCTCGAACAGTTCCGGCCGCATATAGTCGCGAGCGCCGAGACCCGAGAGATAACGCGTCGCTCCGACTTTGCCCAGCAATTCGACAAGCAACTCGTTCCTATGACCCACGGGGCTTAGAGTGCTCGATCGCACCGTCGGCATGGTGATTTCAAGCATATCCAGAATACCGTCCAGGAAATGCATGTTGAAATCGGCCAAGAGGTCGAACCGCTTGCCGTAGAGGACTTCGATGCGGGGAAAGACTTCGCTCCAGCCGGCGGACTTGCGATAGTTTTCACGAAGCAGCGAAAGGTTCTGGTCTATCCATCCGGTGCCCGGTGCCAGCTCCACCGCGTTGATCGGTGTGCCGAAACTTGGCTTTCTGATTCCGACGGTGAGCCAGCGGTCGCCTTGTGCCGTCTTTATCTTGTCACGGTGCGTCCAGCTTTTGCTCGTTCCGTGGACAAACTGGACGTGGTCCAGAACGACGTAGAGGTCGGCGTTCAGAAATCGCTGAAAAAAGCCGAGATAGGACGCAAAGTCCGGCTGATGGATCACCGCTGTCAGGGTCATGCAGCCAATCTTTCCAGTAAATCGGCGACTCGGCCAACCCCGCCAAGGTCGACCTTGGTCATGGCGGTCTCGCTCATGCTCCTGATGGGAATTGCCTTTTCCAGGATGCCGAGATCGAAAGCGGAGTGATGACCGGCGAAGAGCGCTCCTCCAAGTTCCTCGAGCGCATGCCCGACCGGGATTTCAAACGGTTCGTTTGCGACCACGACACAGGGCAGGCCGGCCGCACACGCTTCGAAGGGCGTAAGACCGCCCCCGGTAATCGCCAGATCGTGCCCGTACATCTCCGCCGCAAGCGACGGCACCTGGTTCAGCAATCTGAACCGATCCGGCGGAGCCGCCGCGACGACCTCTTCAAGCTCCGCCATGTGCTGGAAGCTCGGGCCTGTCACGATGGTGACAGGGAAAGGCTTGCTGCTCAGCCATTTAGCGACGCGGACCGTCACTCCATAAGTGTCGGCGCCGCCGAGGGTGACAAGTATCGATGCAAGCTTTTCCCGAACTCGGCGATACCTGGCGATTTCAGGATTGAGTATCATGTACTCTATGCCCAGCCGAACATCTCTGCCCTTCAGACCCTTCGTGTTTTCGAACAGCAGAGCGCAGATATTCAGGTCGGCAAGTTCCGCGCCATCACCACGATCATCGAAGGTAACAAGCTTGGCGTCCAAGCGTTTGATCGTCTCGCTGTGGGATCGCTGCGTATTAAGGCGGTCGTTGATCCAGATCGGAGACGGAGCAGCGGCTTCGAGGAAAGCCTTCTCCCATCCCGTCACGGCTGCCAGATCATAGAGCGCCACGGCAAACCCGCGCTCGCGGATGATTCTCAAGGAATTCGGATGATCGTTTGCCAAAAATCGGACCGAATGACCGCGGGTGCGCAGCTCGGCGGCGAGCGTCAGCGACCGAAACAGATGCCCCATGCCGCGTGCATGCGAACTTTCTACGCAGAAGACGAACATAGCCTGATCGCCTCTTCCGTCCCGAGCCAGGTTCCGCCCGCCTGCGCTGCGAGCGCACAGGCGCGTCTCCAGTCCTCCTCAGTATCCACCGTCAGGCGCAGCTCCGGAGAGATTTTGGCTGGGGGCACCTCGAGCCGACCAATCTTGAACAATTCGGGGCGATCCGTGAAGTATTCATTCACGTGTTCGCGATGGTGCGGCAGCTTCCCCTCGCAGTGGCTGCGCGATAGAGCTTCGAAGGTAAATATCTCGGCGCCGACGCCAATAGGCAACTGGCCAAAGGCATGGGTGTAATCGAATCCCTGCTTTTGGTGCAGATCGATCAGCCTCTCAAGCTCCTCGACGTCGGTAAAAGGATTATCTGCGGTCAACCGCACGATATCTGACATCCCGAGCGATCTCGCACACTGAAAATAACGATCGAGAACGTCGGTTTCGTCGCCGCGAAAGCAGCTAACGCCGTGCTCAAGGCAGCAGGCTTCGATAATATCGTTCTCGCTGGCGGACGATGTCGCAACGACAACCTTTGCCGGGCGCTTCAGTATCTGAAGCCGACCAAGAACATGTCCGAGAAGGGGCTTTCCGCAAATGTCGCGAAGCACTTTTCCCGGCAGCCGCGTCGATCCCATCCGCGCCTGAATAATAATTCCAAGCGTCACGCCAGATCGCTCCATTGAAGGACCGCGTCCGCATCGAGGTCGTTTGCGACCCGCCGTCCTGCGAGAGCTTCGAAATGCTTCGGTTCAATTCCTGTTCCAGGTCGCTTAACGGAAATGTCGCCGGCGGAGATGACATGGCCGGCCTTGAGCGGTCGATTGACGACAACGCTCTTGCGATTGTTCAATCTCGTCGTTGCTTCACTCGCAGCCGGCTCCTTGCGGCCACTGCCTTTCATGATCTCGAACGCTCGTATCGCGTCGACGAGCCATTTCATTTCCGTCGGATCGGCCGAAAGCATGTGGTCCGGGCCGTCGGCGGACTTGTCGTAGGTGAAATGACGCTCGATCACCCGGGCGCCCATCGCGACCGCACAGAGGCTTGCGACCGGCGTCAGCGTATGGTCGGAATAACCGATGTCGAGATCCGGAAACGCTTTCATCATCGTCTGCATTGCACGCAGGTTCACATTTTCCGGATGCGTCGGATAACTCGTGATGGCATGCAGCAGAATAAGCTTGTCGTTGCCGGCTTCCTTGATGGCGGCGACGGACTCCTGAACTTCGTCGAGCGTCGACATCCCCGTCGACAGGATGATCGGCTTGCCGGTTTTTGCCAGATAACGGAGAAAGGGAATGTTGACCGCGTCGTCCGAACCCACCTTGTGGGCGCCGACTCCACACTTCTCCAGTAGATCGACATCCGTTTCATGCGAAGGCGAGGAGAACCAGTCCAGCCCGTGCTCTTCGGCATAGCGAAACACCGCTTCGTGAAGCTCGTGGCCGATTTCATATTTGCGGAAGAGTTCGAACTGCGAGGTAACGCCGGTGTTCTCCATGTCGAACATGGCGTTGCGGCTCGACAAAGTCTCTGCGCGATAGGTCTGGAGCTTGACGGCATCCACCCCCGCCGCCTTTGCCTCGTCAATCAAGCGCTTTGCCTGATCAAACGTCGTGAAGTTTCCGCCGATCTCAGCGATGATATAGCACCGATCAGGCCGGTAATTCCGGAACATCCTGTTACTCCCTGTAATTCACGACCGGCAAAGCCGCCTCGCTCTCGCGGCGATCGCAGCCCCTAAACTATAGGCTTGGCGAGGTCTGGTCGTAGCGCGTGGAATTCGGCCGATTACTGCCCGATTTCCTGGTTTCGGTCGACGTAATTCCGCACAATGACCTGTCGGCCGCAAATCTCAGCCGTCTCATCATTGGTCTGTCTCGGCAGATAACATCTGCGGCAGACCTCGCTCTTCAGGAAGCCTTGCGGTTCCTTGTGCAGAGCGCGCACCGCGTTCATTTTTTCCCCATGCCAGATCTGGTGCACGGTTTCGGTGTTCGCATTGCCGATAACCTCGCGGTTCTCCTCGTCGTTCGAGCACTTCATGACCAATCCGTCGGCACCAATCACAAGGCGTTGGTACTGCTGCGGGCATGTGAAGTTATCGAGATAGGCGATCTCGGAATCGTTGCCGAGGTAATCGATCAACGGATTGAAAGCGACCAGATCCACATGAGGTGCAAAGGTCTCGTAGTAGAGATCGGGATTCTCCCGGATTGCCGGCCAGATACCCTGCACCTTGATCACAGGACGGTGGAGACCGCGCTCTTCCTTGTACTTCTTTATGTCCTTGATCTTGTCGAGCAGGGCTTCGAACTTGATCGGCTTGCGGATCTTCTCGTAGGTCTCACCGGTGCCGTCGATCGAAACGGTGATCCAGTCGATGCCGGCATCGACAAGCTGGGCGAAATAGTCTCTGTTGAGCTTGAAGCCATGCGTGAGGGTCGAAACCTCTTTGATCCCATGGTCCTTAGCGTAGCGCACACAGTCGGCGAAACGCTTGTGCAACGTCGCCTCGCCGCGCAGCGAGAGGCGGATCGCCGGAACCTTGCCGCCGATCTCATCGATAATCCGGCAATAGAGGTCCCAGTCCATCCGCGTCGTATTGACGTTTTTCTTGAACTCGTCGCTGATCGTATAGCACATGGGGCAGCGCAGGTTGCAGATCGACGCCAGCTCGAGATCGACGAGCAGCGGGTAATCCGAAACCTGCTGGTTCAGGGCATATTCCGACCATTTGCGACGGTAATCCGCGTATTCGGCTTCCCATCCCTCGCCACGGAATCTGTCGAACGTGGCTTCGCGCTCGTCCGTGTCCATCGAGTAGTTGCCTTTGTTGATCGGAACGTAACGCTCGTTCAATTTTACGACTCCTTCATCATCACGCGGATGCCGGCGGGCAGATCCCACTCCGGCTGCCATCCGAGAACGGCGCGAGCCCGCGTAATATCGGCCCGCACGTCAGGTATTTCATTCCGCCGAACAGCGCAAGACGACACTACTGGTAGATTAGTGCCGGCAGCTTCTTGCAAGATGTCGATGATTTCCTGCACCGAATACGACATTCCGGAGCCGATATTGATGCAGTGGTAACCTTCCGACACGTCCATTGATTTGGCAAAGGCGCTCAGGACATCGTCGACGAAGACATAATCCCGCCGCGGACCGAGGTCCATGACCTGTATTTCCTGTTTCGTTCTTACCTGATTCAGTAGCGTCGGTACCAGAAATTCCGGCCGCTGCCCAACCCCATATATATTGAAAAGGCGCAATACCACCACCGGTATTTGCTCGTATGTAGCAGCGAACTCACAGAGCTGTTCGGCAAGATATTTGGAAAGTGCGTAAGGGTTGTTCGGCTTGACCGGATCGCTTTCATGGATCGGCAGCCGTTCCGGCACCCCATAAACATAGGCGCTTGCGAAGACGAGTTTGGCCTTGTGCCGCTTGCACCAGTTCAAAGCATGCTGTGTACCGAGAACATTGGCGGCGGTGAAACTCGGGCCTTGTGTCCAGCTATCCGGAACGAATGTCCTGCCGGCAAGATGAAACAGCGTGCGCGCTGCCGGAAGCTCCTTCCAAAGGCGCTCTTCGCTAATGTCCCCATGCGTTCGCTCAAGCGCAAGCACATCGATGCCAGCTTGTTCAAGCCGCTCCACCAGACGCTTCCCGAGGAAGCCGCCTGCACCGGTGACGATGGCGTCAACCATTCAAGAACCTGGATTGCATGGTTTCGAACTCTTCGATCGCCAATGCATAATCGTCGGGGCGTCCGATATCGAGCCAATAGCCCGGAAAATCGCGAACCGTGGCCGGCTTGCCTGCCGCCAGTAGATCGAGCATCAACTGGTCAAAGCCGTAAGCGCCGCGTTGCGGTATGTGCTCGACGGCCGCCGAAGACACCATGTAGACGCCCATGCTGACTTTATACTCGGCCGTGGGCTTCTCCCGGAAGCCCGTTAGTCGTCCTGCGGCGTTGGTATCAAGAACGCCGTAGTCTATGCGATGCTGGCGCGTCTTGGACGAGATCGTGAATATATTGCCGTCCCGGACATGGACATCATGAAAATCGGCATAATTGAGGTCCGTCAGGATGTCGCCGTTCATCACTAGAAAATTCTCAGGAAGATCCTTGATCAACCGCAGCGGCCCCATCGTGCCAAGCGGCTCGTCCTCGAGCGAATAGTCGATGCGTACGCCCCACTTGTCGCCATCCTGGAAAAACGCCTTGATCAATTCGGCCTGATGATTGACGGCAAGCGTGATGTGCTGAAATCCGCCTGCTATCAGCTGCCGGATGATGACCTCAAGAATAGGATAATCGCCGATCGGCATCAAAGGCTTTGGAAGGACGACGGTATAGGGCCGCAACCTCGTGCCCATTCCCCCCGCCAGAATGACTGCGCGTCTAGACATTGAAAATATCCGCCTTATACCGCGCCAGATTCTGCGGCTGACGCAGCCATTCGATCGTTGCCTTCAGACCATCCTCCACGCTGTAACGCGGCGAAAATCCCGTCAGAGACTTGATCAGGCTGTTGTCGCAGCACAAGCGTTCCACTTCACTGTTTGCGGGACGCAAACGCTGTTCGTCGCATTCAATCTCGACGCTGACGCCGATGATATCGGCGATGAGCTGAACGGTATCGCCAATCGATATCTCGCTGCCGGAACCGATATTGACGGTCTGGCCGATCGCTTGGTCGCAGGCCGCGAGCGCCAGAAAGCCATCGCAGGTATCCTGGACGAAATTGAAGTCCCGCGTTGGTGAGAGCGCACCAAGCTTCAGGGTCGTCCGTCCGCTCAGAAGCTGTGAAATCACGGTCGGAATAACCGCCCTTGCAGATTGTCTCGGGCCAAAGGTGTTGAAAGGCCGGGCAATCGTCACCGGCAGATCAAAGCTCGAATAATAGCTGTAGGCGATCGCATCCGCACCGATCTTGGAAGCCGAATAGGGCGACTGCGCCTGCAGCGGATGGCTTTCGCTGATCGGCACAAAACGCGCGGTGCCGTAGACTTCGCTGGTCGAGGTCTGGATCACCCTTCCCACCCCAGCGTCGAGGGCTCCTTGAAGGACGTTCAGCGTCCCATGCACATTCGTATCGATGTAGCTTGAGGGTGCTTGATAGGAATAGGGAATCGCAATCAGAGCGGCGAGATGGAAAACCGTATCCACGCCTTTTGCGACGGTGCGCATTTGCGAGGGATCGCGGACGTCTCCGAGGATCACTTCGAACTGGCCGCGGTGTTCGGATTGGTCAAGCCAGCCCCAGCTGGAAAACGAGTTGTACTGGCATAGGGCGCGAACTTCGACGCCCGACCTGACCAGCGTCTCGACAAGGTGAGAGCCGATAAATCCATCCGCCCCAGTGACAAGCACTTTCTTCATTTCAAAACACCCTCAGAATCGCGCTGGAAGAGCTTCTCCACCTCCCAAGGCAACTGGATCGCCGAAATCGACGGCTTGCGTTGCTGACCCAGCATCTGGATAATTCCGACATTGTCCTCCACGTCAAACCGAATACCCTCGGCGACGGAATAGATCGAGAACCGGCTCGATATGCCGAGCCGCAAGTAGAAGGTGCCGGTGTTGAGGAGATATCCGGGAAATCTGACGCGCGCTTTGTAATAGCCGGCTGGCCGGGTATCCAGGCGCCCGACGTCGAGTTCGGGATCGGAAAGGCTGACGAGCGTGGTGTAGCCGTCCTCCATCTTGATCTGCATCCCGACCGAGAGGCCGGAAAGAGGCTCCCTCAATTCGTATTCGACCTCGACCGAGAAGCCGTTCGACAGTTCCACGGTTTCAGAAACCTCGTCCTTCTCGTTCAATACCGCGACGCGGCATATCACCGCTTTTCCGTCGATGTCCTCGGGATTGACCGAGTAACTTGCGGTACCGCCGAATTCCGGGCGATTGAGATAGGCCTTGATCACATCTGCGGTCTCGCCCATCGCAGCAACCTTGCCATCGGCCATCAGAATCGATTTCGGGCAGATGCTGCTGATCGCGGTCATGTTGTGACTGACGAAGATGATCGTTCGACCTGCCTTCGTGACTTCCTGCATGCGTCCCATGCATTTGTTCTGGAAGTTGACGTCGCCGACGGCCAGAACTTCATCAACCAGCAGAATCTCCGGCTCGAGATGCGCCGCGACCGAGAAAGCCAGACGCACATACATTCCAGATGAATACCGCTTCACCGGGGTGTCAATGAACTCGCCGATTTCAGCAAACTCGACGATCTCATCGAATTTGGACCTGACCTCGGCGCGGCTCATGCCAAGGATGGCTCCGTTGAGATAGACGTTCTCGCGACCGGTGAGCTCCGGATGAAATCCGGTGCCGACCTCAAGCAGGCTGGCAATCCTGCCCCGTATACCTATGAAACCCGAATTGGGCATGGTGATACGTGACATGACCTTCAACAGGGTGGATTTGCCGGCGCCATTCCTGCCGATAATCCCGACGATCTCGCCGTTCCCCACCTCGAAGGAGACATCATCCAGCGCTTTAAAGATGTCGCCCTTCACTCGCGACTGCTGACTCTTGTTGGAAGCATAATCGGATACAGAAACATTCGGATCGGGAAGGTTGCGCCACTTTGCCCACCAGCTTTGAAGGTCGCGATAAAGCGTGCCATGGTTGATCACGCCAAGGCGGTATAGCTTGCTGACGTGCTCGGCTCGAATAACGATATCGTTCATCAGACCGTATCCATCGCAGTTGCCTCCGCACGAGCGAAAAGCATCAAGCCGCACGTCGCGATCGCGACAGTCACAGCCAGATTGGCGAGACACAGACTGACCGGCAAAGCGGGAGAATCAAGCAGCGCCCAACGGAAGGTCTGTACCGGGGTCGTCATCGGATTGATATAAAAGAACCAGTGATACCGTTCAGGAATCTGACTAAAGGGATAGACAATCGGCGTGGCATACATCCAGAGCTGCGTCATGAATCCGACGGCATAAACCAAGTCACGAAAACGGACTGTTAGCGCCGAAACCACAAGCCCCGCACCTATACCAAGCACCGCAATATAGAGCAGCAGGAGCGGCGTCATAAATAGGAACCTGTAGCTCAATGCCAGATCGGGGGCGGCGATCTTCATCCCAACCGCAACCGTCAACAGGAGCAGGAACTGGATGGCAAATGCGACAAGCCCGCTCATGGCAACGGATAGCGGCACCACGAGCTTGGGGAAATAAACCTTTCCGAACAGGTTGGCATTTTTCGAGAAGACGTCGGAGTTATTGGCCAGACAGACGGAAAAATAACTCCAGATGATCGTTCCCGACATATAAAACAGGAAAGGTGGCAGGCCATCCGTGGAAAGATTGGCGATTTTTCCGAACACGATATAATACGTCATTGCCGTCAGCGACGGTTGAATAATGTACCAGACCGGCCCCAGAACCGTCTGTTTATAAAATGTCGTGAAATCCCGCATAAAGAACATCCAGACGAGATCGCGATATCGCCAGACGAGTCCGAGATCCGGCGCGCTGCCCTTCGAAGGCTTGATAACGATATCCCAATCTTCCTCGCGGGTGGAGGCCGATCCCTTCAGCTGTTCTGTCATGCCGCCAACTTCAGCTTTTCCGGGAGCGCAGTAAGAAGGCTGCAGACGCGCTCGATCTCATCCTTTCGATGCCCAGCCGAAATAGGCAGGCTCAGCTCGGTGGCATGCAGCTCATCGGCAATGGGATAGTCGCCGGAAAGAATGCCTTGCATTGCCTTCTGCCGATGCGGGGCGATCGGATAATGTATCTCGGTCTTGACGCCGTTATCGAGCAGCCACCGACGCAATTCGTCGCGGGCCGGATGACGTATCGCGAAGATATGAAACACGTCATACTCGGCAGGTCGACGAAGCGGCTGCGCGAGCCATTTGGGCAAATTGGCAAAATAAACATCGGCCAGTGCCCGCTTATGTTCAGTCACCTGGTCGAGGTGACGGAGTTTAACCCGCAGGAATGCCGCCTGCATCTCGTCAAGCCTCGAATTTACACCAATATAGACGTTCTCATATTTTTTCTTCGAGCCGTAGTTGCGCATATGTCTCAGGCGATCGGCAAATTCGTCATCGTTCGTGACGATGGCGCCCGCATCTCCGAGAGCTCCAAGATTCTTGGTCGGATAGAAGCTGAAGCAACCGGCAATTCCGAAGGTGCCGGTCAGCTTGCCGTCAAAGCGCGCGCCGTGAGACTGCGCGCAATCCTCGATCACCTTGAGACCATGCTCGCTTGCAAACGCCGCGATCTCGGTCATCCGGCAGGATTTGCCGAAAAGATGCGTCACGCAGATTGCCTGCGTCTTGTGTGTGAGCGCCGCTGGAAGGCGCTCCGGATCGATATTGAAGGTTTCGCGCTCGGGCTCCACCAGAACGGGTTTGTGGCCCGCGCGAAGAATCGCCAGAACAGTGGCTATATAGGTGTTGGAGGCAACCATGATCTCGCTGCCTTTCGGCAGGTCGAGCGCTTCGATCGACAGGATCAATGCATCCAGACCATTGGCCACGCTGATGCAATGTTTGCTTTCCGCAAAGGCAGCGAATTCAGCTTCGAATGCGGAGACCTCATTGCCAAGTATGTACCATCCGGACCGAATGACACGGGATGCAACCGCCTCCAACTCTTCCATCAGCGGGCGGTTGGCCTGCGCTAGACTTTCATACTCAATCATCTCAGAGCCGTTCATAGGGGGTGTCGATGTAGTCGTCCTTATCATATCCGTGAGAGGCAAAAACCAGCAGGATAGAACCAGGACCGAAGGTCATTTCATGCCAGTCCCTTGGCTCTACCAGCAGGCACTGGTCCGGTGACGACAAGGTGACCTCTTCCCTGGCTTTTCCATCGTCCATCAAAACCATCACGCTCCCCGAAATCGCCACCAAGGCCTGCCGCGTCTTGTGATGACGATGACCGCCGCGTGTGTATCCGTCAGCACCATAGATCCAGAAGCTCCGGACCACCGGAAATGGCAGTATTCCGTCCATGACGGTCAACGCGCCTCGTGAGTCGGACATTGTCTTTAACTTAAGCAGGGTAAAAGCAGACAAGATTGATTTCCAGTTTTGCAGGTCAGCCGGGCGGGAAATGCGGAGTTGGTTCCCTCACCAGGCTGATGAGGTATCGACCGTAAGAGCTCTTTTCAAGTGGAGCTGCCAGCCTCAGCAACTGCTCGGCATCTATGTATTCCAAATGAAAGGCGATTTCTTCGGGGCAGGCAATCTTCAGCCCCTGGCGCCGCTCGATGGTGGCAATGAATTGACTGGCTTCAAGGAGTGAATCGTGCGTGCCCGTATCAAGCCAGGCATGTCCTCTGCCCAAGACGGCAACATTCAGCCTGCCGGCCGCCAAATAATGGCGATTGATATCGGTAATTTCGGTTTCACCGCGTGGCGATGGTTTCAAGGCGGCAGCAATATCAACCACGTCATTGTCGTAGAAATATAAACCGGTTACTGCATAAGAAGAGCGGGGCCTGGATGGCTTTTCCTCCAGGCTGAGGACTTTGCCCTGACCATCAAATTCCACTACCCCATACCGGTCGGGATCGTGGACTTTGTACGCGAAGATCGTCGCTTCGTCCGACCTCGCGGAAGCCGCGGATAAATCATGGGTCAGGAGGTTGCCGTAGAAGATATTGTCTCCCAGCACGAGGGCGGTTGCATCCCGCGCGATGAATTCCCTGCCAATCGAGAATGCCTGGGGAATTCCGTCCGGTGCAGCCTGCACGGCATATTGGAGATTTAATCCCCATTGGGCGCCGTCACCCAGCAACTGTTCAAAACGCGGGGTGTCCTGCGGCGTGGAGATAATCAGGATATCCCGGATGCCTGCAAGCATCAGCGTTGACAGGGGATAGTAGATCATCGGCTTGTCGAAAACCGGAAGAAGCTGCTTCGAAATGGCGAGAGTCGCGGGATGAAGTCGGGTGCCCGAGCCACCGGCGAGCAAGATGCCCTTGCGCAGTTTTTTATTCGAAGACAAGAGACCTCCTGTAAAACCTGGTAAAGCCGCGTGCATTCACGAGCCCGGCGTGGTGACCATCGCTGTTCGACACTGCTCACTACAGATAGATTGATCTGCATGCAATGCACTTACCAAGACGGGAAGTCGACCAATCGCCGGTCAATCGGACATTGATCGAGGATAATCTGCAGGACTGGATTGCGACGCCGCCTCTCCGTCTGCTACGGGTCGGCTAGATTTCGCCCCTAGAATGTGAGCAAGATACTCGTCAAAATGGCTGTAGACACCGCCGATCCACGCCCTCCTCGGATAAGCCTCATCACTGTTTGCTGGAACGCCGAACAGACCATTACCGATACGCTGCGCTCCATCGACACGCAAACCTACCGCGATTTCGATCATATCATCGTCGATGGTGGCTCAACCGATTCCACCCTCGCCATCATCGCTTCGGCGCCGGCGGATAACCGCCGTGTGCTTTCTGAGGTGGACGGAGGTATCTATGAGGCCATGAACAAGGGGATTGGCCTTGCGAGCGGCGACATCATCGGATTCCTGAATGCCGACGACACTTTCGAGAGCAGCGACTCCCTGGAAACCGTGGCGGCAGCGCTGGACGATAAAGCCTATGACGGCTGCTATGGCGATCTCGTCTATGTTTCCAACCGGCACATCGATCGCAAGATCCGTTACTGGAAATCCCGCGCGTTCAAACCCGGTTTCTTCGCGCGCGGCTGGTGCCCGCCGCACCCAACATTCTATGTTCGGCGCAACATCTATGAACGGTTCGGGCGGTTTGACCTGCGTTATCGGCTTGCAGCCGACGTCGAGCTGATGATGCGATTTTTGGAAGTCGCGCGGATCAGAACGATCTATATTCCGCGAGTCTTGGTCAGAATGCGCTTAGGGGGCGCCACGAACAAGAACGTTCAAAATATATCGCGTCAGAACAAGGAGGTGCTGCGCGCCCTTGCCGACCACGGCCTCAAGGTCTCAACATCAATGTTCTGGGCCTTCAAGATCGTGAACCGGCTAGGCCAGTTCCTGATGCGCAATCGATCGCAGGACTGATCAGCTTAAAGCCGCCGGCGTGGCGGGTCACACCGCCACCCTCCGCCGCACTCCATCCGCAATTGCCGTCATCCTGTCCGCCGCCGCATAGCCGATCAGCATAAAGGCGTGCGTCTCGTTCGACCAGTAGACGACATTCATCCCTTTGCGGTTTTCCAGATCCGGCGCCTTCGGCCCCGCATCAGATTTCACGATGCAGAGCGCCATCGGGCCGGTTTCGGGATCGAGATAGGCGATCTGGGCGAGCGCCTTACCGTCATATTGCAGCAGCAGGGCGCTTTTGAAATCGATCCCCGGGAGCGAAACTGCTTCCGGGGAGAGCGACAGGCCGAGCTTCTCGTCAAGACTGGCGAGCTGGGCGGCCTGGTCCTGCCTGCCGGGAACGGGGCCGGCGAGCGTTTCGGCGGTATAGAGCGAGATATAATCGGCGACCACGGCGCGCCATTCGCTGTTTTCGTCCTTTGCGGAAAAGCCCCTGCCGATGCCGATGACGGTGCGGTCGATGGCGATGCCGGCCACAAGCGAGGCGGCGAGCGCGCCGAGGAAGCGACGGCGGACGACCGCAGGCGCGGAGGCGGGTTTTGCGTTCTCATGCGCAGGAATGGCGGCGAGCATCGCCTCCAGTTTTTCCCGCGGGGCTTCCGAGAGGAGCGGAGCGAAAGCCTGCTCGAACGGCAGACTGGCGCGCGCCAGGAATTCCAGCCGTTCGGCGACGCTCTCATCTTCCTTGACGATGGCCTCGATGCGAGCTGCCTCTTCCGCCGTCAGCTCGCCGTCGATGAAGGCGGTCAAGTCCTCGTCGGTGGGAATGGTGTGTTTCATGCTCATGGCCGTCCCCCTGCCGGTCCGGCGCCGGAGAGCCTGGCGCGGGCGGCCGCCAGCCGGCTCATCACGGTCCCGATCGGAATATCCAATATGCCTGCAACTTCGCGATAGGACAGTCCTTCCACATAGGCGAGGAAAACCGCCGTCCGCTGCGCCTCGGGCAACGCATTTACCTGTTTCAAAACCTGCCCCGCCATCACATGCGTTTCAGTATCGTGCGCGCCGTCGAACGTCAGCGCTTCGCCGGCATCGACGAAACCCTGGCCCTGGCGCACCCGGCGCGAGCGGATCTCGTTCAGCCAGATTGAATGCAGGATCGAAAACAGCCAGCGGTCGAGCCGGGTGCCGGGAACGAACTGGCCGGCGCGCTCGAGCGCGCGAAGGCAGGTCGCCTGCACTAGGTCGTCGGCGACATCGCGCTGATGCGAGAGAACGAGACCATAACGCCAGAGCCTGGCCAGGTTTTCCGTCAGACCGCTCCTGATATCCGCTTCGCTCGCGATGGCCGCCTCCGCCGATCCTGCATCCTTGGAACCGCCTGATAAACCGGCGATTCCATTCTCGCGACTATAGGCAGGAAATGGCGCGTCCGCGACCGACATTCGGATATCCTTTTCCGGCTCCATTTCCCGCCAGTGGCCTAATCTCAGATCTTCGACGGGTCGAGGATGACAGCGTTCAGATCCTGATATTCCTCGCAAGCCATGCCGCAGATCGTCTTGATCATGTTCAATTGCTCCTTTGCGAGATCGAGCCGGCCCTTGATGACATAGGCTTCGCCGAGATATTCACGGACCTTGGCGTACTGCGGATCCATCTTCACCGACTGCAGGTAATAGGAGATGCCTTCGTCGGTGCGGCCGAGCTTGCGGGTGGCGTAACCGCGATAGTTCAGCACCTCCGCGCTGTTCTGGTCCCTGACCGTATCGAGCATGGCAAGCGCCTCTTCATAACGGCCGGCCTTGGCCAGCGAATAGGCATAGTCGGTACGGTTCTCGTCCGAGACATTAGCGCTCTGCTGCTTGACGCATTTCTTGGTCTTCTGGTCGTAGATCTCGCCCTTCTTGCAGGTCGGCATCGTGCTGTTGTCATTGCCGACAGCAAAGACCGGGCCGGAGAAGAGCGAAGCGGCAAGGCAGCCGCCAAGAAGGACGGCAGCAATACGGGCTGTCATGATCGTCATGGGAAAACTCCTGGAAAGTGACGTTGCGGGGAGAAAACACCGCTGCCCCGTGGTTTATTCGCCGGCCGCTCCATTTTCTCCATCACGGCTTCGTGAAGCCCCTGAGGCCGAATAAACCGTCCCAACCGGGTGTTCTCAGCGTTGCGCCGGGAAGACAAGGAGAATTCTGTGACCGATACCGTGAAACTCGCCAGCCTCGCCACTGCCACGCCCGAACATATCATTTTCCAAAAGCAGGCGGCCGAATCTTCAGCTCGGCTGTTTGCCGGCCGTTTCGAGGATTTCCGTCATCTTGCCCGCGTCTTCGATACCGCCGGTATTAACAAGCGCCATGCGGCGCGGCCGCTTGCCTGGTTCGACGAGCCGCACGGCTGGCAGGACCGCATGCAGGCCTATGCAGAAGTGGCGGGCGAACTTTTCGTCGAGGCAGCCAGCTTGGCGCTTCGTCGGGCCGGGCTTGAGGCTGGCGATGTCGACTGTGTCGTTACCGTTTCTTCCACCGGCTTTACGACCCCAAGCCTCGATGCGCAGCTTAGCCGCAGGATGGGCTTCAGGGCCGATATCGAGCGTGTTCCGGTCTTCGGGCTCGGCTGCGCCGCCGGCGTCTCCGGCTTTGCGATCGCGTCGCGGCTCGCACGCAACCGGCCGGGCGTCGTTGTGCTTTTCGTCTCAATCGAACTTTGCACGCTGGCCTTCCGGCTGGACGAGCTGACGCGGCCGAATATCATCGCGACGGCGCTTTTCGGCGATGGCGCCGCTGCCTGCGTGCTCTGCACGAGCGGCGGCGGCCTGGCGGAAGTCGAATCGACTGGCGAGCACCTCTTCCCGGACACGCTCGATATCATGGGATGGAAGATCGACGATGGCGGCTTCGGCATCGTGCTGGCGCAATCCTTGCCGCCATTCGCCGAACGAGAGCTCGCCCCGGCCGTCACCGCCATACTGGCGCGAAACGGCCTGAGGCCGGCAGATATCGACCGCTTCATCTGCCATCCCGGCGGCATGAAGGTGCTGGCCGCAATGGAGAGCGCGCTTTCACTGACACCCGGCACGCTCGATCACGAACGCGCCGTGCTTGCCGAATATGGCAACATGTCTTCGCCGACCGTGTTGTTCGTGCTGGAACGGGTAATCCGCGCCGGGCTGCCGGAGCGGGCAGCGATGATCGCCATGGGACCAGGGTTTTCGGCGAGCTGCGTGACGCTGCGGAGGGCGGCATGAATGTGGCCGTCGATCGCGCTCCTGACATTCGTGACGCTGCAGCGGTTGGGCGAACTCGTGCTTGCCCAGCGCAACACTGCCGCCCTGCTCGCCAGAGGCGGCCGGGAGGTCGCCCCGGAGCATTATCGCGTCATGGTGGCGCTGCATGCCGCCTGGATCATGGGGCTTTGGCTGCTGGCGCCGGGCAGGTCGGTTCAACCCTTCTGGTTTTTGGTGTTCCTGGGGCTCCAGGCGCTGCGCCTCTGGGTGCTTACGACCCTGAAAGATCGCTGGACGACGCGCATCATCATCCTGCCCGGCGCGCCGCTCGTGAAGTCGGGACCCTATCGCTTTCTCCGGCATCCGAACTACACGATCGTCGTTTGCGAGATCGCCGTCCTTCCCCTTGCTTTCGGCCTGCCAGTCTATGCGATCGTCTTTTCGTTTTTCAATGCCGCAATCCTGCATGTGCGCATAAAGGCCGAAAATGCCGCGCTGAAAAGCGCAATGATTGTGAAATGAATGCGATTTTCGTTTGCGCGGCGGGATCGGCAGGGGCATTTTCAATCTGGGAACAATGCGGAATGCAGGGGAATGACGAAGAACGCAATCGTGCTCGGCGCTGGTATCGTGGGGGTGTCCACGGCAATCCATCTTCAGCGGCGCGGTCGGCAGGTGACGCTGATCGACCGCAAGGATCCAGGCAGCGAAACCTCCTTCGGCAATGCCGGCCTGATCCAGCGCGAGGGGGTGGCACCTTACGGCTTTCCCCAGCAGCTCGGCCTTCTCCTGCGTTATGCGCTCAACAACCGCATCGATGCGCATTATCATCTCAGTACGCTGCCGAGACAGCTCGCCTTTCTCGCCCGTTACTGGTGGAATTCGAATGCCCGGCGACACGCGGTCATCACCCGGGCCTATGCGCCACTGATCGAAAATTCGATCGCCGAGCACAAGGACCTGATCGAGGCGGCGCAGGCGCAGGCGCTGATCCGCAAGAACGGCTGGGTGAAGATCTTCCGGACGGAGGCCAAGCGCGACGAGGCCCTAGCGGAGGCCGCGCTTTGGCAGAATGAATTCGGAGTGGACTATGACAGCCTGACGTCGGCCGATATCGCACGCATGGAACCCGATATGAGCGTCCGTTTCGCCGGCGGCATCCGCTGGCGCGATCCCTGGTCGGTGCTCGATCCGCATGCGCTGACATCGGCCTATCGCCGCTATTTCGAAAGCCTCGGCGGCCGCTTCGTCACAGGCGACGCCGCCTCGCTCGGCCAGTTCGGCGCCGGCTGGAAGATCATGAGCAGCGAAGGTGCAATGGAAGCGGAGGATGCGGTCCTTGCGCTCGGTCCCTGGGCAGCCGTCGCGACGCGCCGGCTCGGTTATTCCTTTCCCCTCGGCGTCAAGCGCGGCTATCACATGCATTATGCCGCCAAGGGCAATGCCATGCTCATCAACTGGATCCTCGATGCCGAGCGCGGTTATTTGCTGGCGCCGATGAACCGCGGCATCCGCCTGACGACAGGGGCGGAGTTCGCAATGCTCGACGCGCCGAAGACGCCGGTGCAGCTCGACCGGGCCGAAGCCGTGGCGCGTACGATCTTCCCTCTCGGAGGAAGGCTCGATCCCGAACCATGGATGGGCGCGCGCCCCTGCACGCCGGACATGATGCCTGTCATCGGCAAGGCGCCGCGCCATCAGGGCCTGTGGTTCGCCTTCGGCCACGCCCATCATGGACTGACGCTCGGGCCCGTTACCGGCCGCGTGCTGGCGGAACTCATCAGCGGCGAGACGCCATTCATCGATATCTCGGCCTATTCGCCGCAGCGCTTCAAGCCATAACACCGAGGGTGGAGAGACCCCGGAGGGCCGTTGCCGTGATGCCGTCGATCGTATCGTCGATGTCGACGGTGACGACTCCGGGTTCGCCCGTCGGCACCTCGAGTGTCGCCAACTGACTTTCGAGTAGCGAGACCGGCATGAAATGCCCCTTGCGCTCGCCCATGCGCTTCGTCAGCAACGCCTTCGACCCTTCGAGGTAAACGAAGAACAGATTGCTGCCGGCAGCAGCCCTCAGCCTGTCGCGATAGATGCGTTTCAGCGCCGAACAGGAGACAATGATGCCCTCGCCCTTTTCCAGCGAGGCCTGCATCCGTTTGCCGATCAAGTCGAGCCAGGGCATCCGATCCTCATCGGTCAGCGGAATGCCCTTCGACATCTTCTCGACATTGGCGGCCGGATGAAGCGCATCACCTTCGAGGAAGGCCAGATGCAAGGCCTCAGCGAGTTTCTCGCCGACCGAGGACTTGCCGCAACCGCTGACCCCCATGACGATGATCGCATGGGCTCTGTTGATCCGATCGTCCTGCATGTTTCCTCTCAAACGGCGGCTCCCGCTCAGTCGAGCGGGAAATGACAGGCATATTGTTGTGCGCCTTCCCCACTTAATTCGGGAGAAACCTGGCGACAATAGTCCTGCGCCTTCCAGCAGCGCGGATTGAAGTGGCAGCCGGACGGCGGCTTCAGCGGCGACGGCAGTTCGCCCTGCAGGCGGATGCGGTTCTTCTCCCGCTCGGGATCGGCGATCGGGGTCGCCGACAGCAAGGCGGCCGTATAGGGATGGCGCGGACGGGCGAAGACTTCGGCGGCAGGACCGGTTTCGATCGGGCGGCCGAGATACATCACCATCACCTCGTCGGCGATGTGATGGACGACCGAGAGGCCGTGCGAGATGAAGAGATAGGCAAGGCCCATCTCCTTCTGCAGGTCCATAAGCAAGTTCAGCACCTGCGCCTGGATCGAGAGGTCAAGGGCCGAAACCGGTTCGTCGAGCACCAGCACCTTCGGCCGCAGCATCAGCGCGCGGGCAATTGCGATGCGCTGGCGCTGGCCGCCGGAGAACATATGGGGGTAGCGGCCGTGATGTTCCGGGCGCAGCCCGACGCGGGCCATCATCTCCTCCACCTTGCGGCGGCGGGCGCTCGCGTCGAGATCGGTATTGATTTTCAGCGGCTCTTCCAGAATTGCACCAACCTTCTGGCGCGGGTTGAGCGAGCCATAGGGATTCTGGAAGACGATCTGCACCTGGCTGCGCAGGCTGCGGTCGCCGACCCGCGCCGGCTTGCCGTCGATCAGCAACTCGCCGGCTGTCGGATCCTCGATCATCGTGACCAGACGGGCGAGTGTCGACTTGCCGCAGCCGGATTCACCGACGACGGCGAGCGTCTTGCCGGAATGGAGGCTGAAGCTGACGCCGTTCAGCGCCCTGACCGTGGCGTCGGCTTTGAAGAGACCGCGGTTGACGGTGTAGAAACGGGCGAGATCCCTGCCCTCGAGAACAGCGCCCGTCATACCAGGTCTCCTGCAGTTTCAACGCGCATGACACCGGGATGCCCGAGTGGCTTACCGTCCTTCAATGGATAGTTACACAGCGCCCGCCCGAGTTCCGGTCCCTGGCGCACGACGCCGCGATCGCATTCGACCGTGGCATAGCCGCAGCGCGGCGCGAAAAGACAGCCTGTCGGGCGACCGTGCTGGCCGGGAACGACGCCGGCGATCGAGGGGAGACGATGGCCGACCTGGGCGCGTTCCGGCAGAGCCGCAAGCAGGGCTGCCGTATAGGGATGATGCGGATCACGGAAGAGCGCCTTCACCGGCTGTTCCTCGACCTTCTGGCCGGCATATTGCACTTGCACGCGTTCCGCGGTTTCGGCGACGACACCCATGTCATGAGTGATCAGCACCAGCGCCATGCCCTGCTCCTTCTGCAGGCGCACAAGCAGATCGAGGATCTGCGCCTGGATCGTCACGTCGAGCGCCGTCGTCGGCTCGTCGGCGATCAGAAGCTTCGGATTGCAGGCGAGCGCCATGGCGATCATGACGCGCTGGCTCATGCCGCCCGACATCTGGTGCGGGAAGTTCGACAGGCGGTCTTCCGGCGCCGGAATGCCGACGAGGCTCAAGAGTTCGATCGAACGTTCGCGGCGCTCTTTCCGGTTGAGGCCCATATGGACGCGCAGGGTCTCGCCGAGCTGGAAACCGACCGTGAAGCACGGGTTCAGGCTCGACATCGGCTCCTGGAAGATCATCGCCATGTCCTTGCCGACGATCCGGCGGCGCTGACGGGCGGAGATGCCGCGCAGATCCTGACCATCGAACTGCATGCGGTCGGCGGTGATCCTGGCGGTCCAGGGCAGCAGCCCCATCAGGGCCAGCATGGCAACGGATTTGCCCGAGCCGGATTCGCCGACGACCGACAGGATCTCGCCCTTGTCGCAAGTCAGCGACACGCCGTCGACGGCGCGGAAAAGACCGGATGATGTCTGGAATTCGACAGTCAGATTTTCGATTTCGAGGAGCGGCATCACGACCTCTTCAGTTTGGGATCAAGCGCATCGCGCAGGCCGTCGCCCATCAGGTTGATGGCAAGAACGGTGATAAGGATGGCGAGGCCCGGAAATGTCACGACCCACCAGGCGCGCGAGATGAATTCGCGGGACTCGGCGAGCATGGTGCCCCATTCGGGTGTCGGCGGCTGAGCGCCCATGCCGAGAAAGCCGAGGGCGGCGGCATCGAGGATCGCCGCCGAGAAGGCAAGCGTCGCCTGAACGATCAGCGGCCCCAGACAGTTCGGCAGGATCGTCTTGAACATCAAGCGCAGCGTGCCCGCGCCGGCAACACGCGAGGCGATCACATATTCCTTCTCACGTTCTGAAATGACCGAGGCGCGGGTCAACCGCACGAAATGCGGCTGGTTGACCAGCGAAATCGCGATCATCGCGTTGGTGAGACCAGGGCCGAGGACCGCCACCAGAACGAGCGCAAGCAGCAGCGACGGGAAGGCCAAGATGATGTCCATCAAGCGCATGATGGCGGTATCGATCCGGCCGCGGAAGTAGCCGGCGACGAGGCCGATCAGGACACCACATATGACCGACAGTGTGACGACAACGACGCCGATGAAGAGCGAGAACCGCGCGCCGTAGATCAGCCGCGAGAGGATATCGCGGCCGACGGCATCCGTTCCGAGCGGAAAGGAGGCGTGGCCTCCCTCCATCCAGGAAGGCACGGCGAGCAGCACCTCCCGGTTCTGCTCGTTCGGCGCATGTGGCGCAAAGACCGGTGCAAAGATCGCAACGACGAGGATGATGACGAAAACAACGAGGCCGATGACGGCGCCCTTGTTGCGGGAGAAATAGTGCCAGAATTCCGCAAGAGCGGATGGCTGGCCGGTTTTAACGGTGACCGTGCTCATGGACCGCTCCTAGTGACGAATGCGCGGATTGATGAAGCCGTAGAGGACATCAACAATCAGATTGACCATCATGATGACGCCGGCGATCAGCAGAAGGCCGCCCTGCACCACCGCGTAATCGCGCTTGAACACCGAATCGACCATCCATTTGCCGATACCCGGCCAGGAGAAGATCGTCTCGGTGAGGATGGCGCCGGCAAGAAGGACGCCGATCTGCAGGCCGATCGTGGTGATGACGGGGATCATTGCATTGCGCAGCGCGTGCACGCCGACGACGCGCAGCGGCTTCAAACCTTTCGAGCGTGCGGTGCGGACATAGTCCTCACCGAGAACCTCGAGCATGGCCGAGCGCGTCTGGCGGGCGATGACGGCGAGCGGGATGGTCGCCAGCACGATGGTGGGCAAAATGAGGTAGCTGATGGCCGAGGCAAAGGCCCCTTTCTGACCTGACAGCAGGCTGTCGATCAGCATGAAGCCGGTCACCGGCTTGAAGAAATACATCAGCGAGATGCGGCCGGATACCGGCGTCCAGCCGAGATAGCCGGAGAAGAAGATGATGAGCAGCAGACCCCACCAGAAAATCGGCATGGAATAACCGACGAGGGCGACACCCATCACGCTCTGATCGAACCACGTGCCTCGCTTGACGGCGGCAAAGACGCCAGCGGGCACGCCGAGACAGACCGCAAGGATGATGGCGCAGAAGGACAGTTCCAGCGTTGCCGGAAACAATGTCAGGAATTCGCCGAGAACGGGCCGCTTGGTGACGATCGAGGTGCCGAGATCGCCCTGCAGCACTTTTCCGAGATAATCGAAATACTGCATATACATGGGCCGGTCGAAACCGAGATCGTGCATGATCTGGGCGTGCCGCTCCGGCGCCATGACGCGTTCACCCGAGAGCAGCATCACGGGATCTCCGGGCAGCAGGCGGATGAAAGAAAAGGCAATCAGGGAAACGCCGAGGAATGTCGGAATCAGCACCGCAAGGCGGCCGATGAAAAAGCGCAACATGGCAGATGTCCAATAGTTTCCGGCGGTCAGGAGGGTCCTGACCGCCGGCTGTGCCCAGCACTGCCGGGCATTTTTACATTATTCTTGTTATTCGGATACGTCGACGCCGTCGAAACGGTGAATGCCGAGCGGGTCCATCTTGAAGCCCGACACCTTCTTGCTCATCGGAACGAAGACAAGCGAATGGTCGAGGGTCGCCCAGGGGGCTTCCTTCTTGAAGATCAGCTGCGCCTGCTCATAGGCCTTGGTGCGCTCGCCGACATCGGCCGTCAGCTTGGCCTTGGTCATCAGGTCGTCGTATTCCTTGTTGCACCACTGGGCGCGGTTGTTGCCGCCGACGGCATCGCAGCCGAGCAACGTATCCATGAAGTTGTCGGGATCGCCATTGTCACCGGTCCAGCCGAGAATGACGGCGCCGTCACGCTTCACATCGGAGGAGAGCTTCAGGTACTCGGCCCACTCATGCGTGACGATCTCGACCTTGACGCCAATCTTGGCGAAGTCGGCCTGGATCAGTTCGGCAGCGCGGCGTGCGTTCAGCATGTAGGGGCGCGACACCGGCATCGCCCAGACCTTCATGCTGAGATCCTTGACGCCGGCATCTGCCAGAGCCTTCTTGGCGGCGTCCGGATCATACTTCTCGTCCTGAACGGCATCGTTATAGGACCACATGGTCGGCGGGATCGGATTCTTGGCAACGGTTGCCGCGCCCTGGAAGACGGCATCGACGATCGCCTGCTTGTTGATTGCCATGTTGAGCGCGCGGCGAACTTCCGGCTTGTCGAAGGGCGCCATCTGCGTGTTGTAGGCGAGGTAGCTGACGTTGAGGCCGGGCTGCTCCAGAACCGTCAGATTTCCGTCCTTCTTCAGTTCAGGAACGTCGGCGGCATTCGGATAGGGAATCAGGTGGCATTCGCCGGCTTTCAGCTTCTGAGCGCGGACGGCGGCGTCAGAGGTAATGGCAAAAACCAGATCGTCGATCTTTTCCTTGCCCTTGAAATAGCTTTCGTTGGCCTTGTAGCGGATGACGGCATCCGGCTGGTAGGCGACGAAGGTGTAGGGGCCGGTACCGAGCGGCTGCTGGTTCAGCTGTGCCATCTTGCCGTCGGCGGCAAGCTTGTCGGCATATTCCTTGGACATGATGGAAGCGAAGTCCATGGCGAGGTCGGCCAGGAACGGCGCTTCGGGATGGTTGAGCGTGAACTTGACGGTGAGGTCATCGACCTTCTCGACCGACTTGATCAGTTCCGGGAAGCCCATGCCGGCGGCGTATTCGTAAGAACCGCCCTCGACATACTTGTTCCAAGGATTGTCGGACTTCAGCTGGCGCTCGAAGGAGAAGACGACGTCGTCGGCGTTGAAATCGCGCGTCGGCGTGAAGAAGTCGGTGGTCTGGAACTTGACGCCGGGATGAAGTTTGAAGGTGTATTCCTTGCCGTCGTCCGAAACGCTCCAGCTGTCGGCCAAGCCGGGTTCGATCTCGGTGCCGCCATGCTTGAATTCGACGAGGCGGCTGTAGACGGTGCGCGAGGACGCGTCGAAGGTCGTGCCTGCCGTATAGAGGCTCGGGTCGAAGCCTTCCGGCGAACCCTCGGAGCAATAAACAAGGGTCTTGGACCAGGCGGACGTCGCCATGACCGAAATCAAGGCCGTCGCTGCCAGCATGACAGAGATCTTTTTCATAGTATTGTTTCCCGGTTGTTCTTTTTTGATGTCTGGAGACCCGTAGGCATCCCGATCGACGGTCGATGGAACGACATTTATCTACTGAAAGCAACGGCCTACGGAGAAAATTTTTCCAGCTGGACAATTTTAGAAATTTTTGGTCAAAAATCGGCCTCATTCGGAAATATTCGGACAAAAATGTCCGGGATTTCGTCGCATTTTGGACAATTGCGCCTCTCAGCAGCGCATGTTGGACATTTCAGCACCCCTGGGTGCAACCGGATGGCGCAAACAAAAACCGCGATCGCCGAGGCAACCGCGGTTTCATAAGTCAGACCTGTTTCTTGAAATCAGGCGGCGGGGGCAACGGCCGCCGGCTTGCGGTAGTGGTGCTCGCCGGTAATTCCGAGGAGGAAATTGATCTGGGGTCGGGCTTTGACGAGGTCATCGATCGAATATTCCGAGAGCACGCCGAAGAAGGCGTTCAACGCCTTGCGCAGCGCCGAGTTCAGGCCACAGCTGTCGACCAGCGGGCATTCGACCATGCCGTCATCCTCGAAGCATTCGGCCATGGCGAAACTGTCTTCCGTGACCCGGACGACGTCGAAGAGCGTGATCTCGGGTGCCGGCTTGCCCAGGCGCACACCGCCGTTGCGGCCGCGCACGGTTTCGACCAGACCGGCCTTGTTCAGCGGCTGCAGGATCTTGAAAAGAAAGAGTTCGGAAACCCCGTAGGCCTTGGCAATTTCCGGAATCCGGCTCAGCTGCCCTTCGTTGGCAGCACAATACATCAACATGCGAACCGCATAGTTGGTCTGCTTCGTCAACCGCATGCCGATCTCCTGACTCGTGCCTGTTCAGACGTATATAGGCGGTTTGGTAGTTTTGAACAATTCCAAAATATGAAATTCGCATTCAGCTTATGAGGCCATTTGCCGCGAGGCCAATGCTCCACGATCTTCTGGTTATGGTCCAAAATGGCCTGCCAACGCCCAAATGAACGGGGGCCAAAAGGCCCCCGAATTGCAGATCGATCTGTCGCACAGATTACTTCATCGTCGGCATGACGAATTCGGCGCCGCTCTTGATGCCGGACGGCCAGCGGGCGGTGACGGTCTTGGTCTTCGTCCAGAACTTGATCGAATCCGTGCCGTGCTGGTTGAGGTCGCCGAAGCTCGATGCCTTCCAGCCGCCGAAGGAGTGATAGGCGAGCGGAACCGGGATCGGAACGTTGATGCCGATCATGCCGATATTGATGCGCGAGGCGAAATCGCGGGCGGCGTCGCCGTCGCGGGTATAGATCGCGACGCCGTTGCCGTATTCGTGCTTCATCGGCAGCGACAGCGCTTCCTCGTAGTTCTGGGCGCGAACGACGGAGAGGACGGGTCCGAAGATCTCGGTCTTGTAGATGTCCATCTCAGGCGTGACGTGATCGAACAGGCAGCCGCCGACGAAATAGCCGTCTTCATAACCCTGGAGCTTGAAGTCGCGGCCATCGACCACGAGCTTGGCGCCTTCCTCGACGCCACGGTCGATGAGGCCGCGAACGCGGTTATAGGCTTCCTTGGTGACGAGCGGGCCCATGTCGGCCTTGTCGTCGGTATAGGGGCCGATGCGCAGCGACTCGATCTTCGGCGTCAGCTTCTCGACGAGGCGGTTGGCGGTCTCTTCGCCGACCGGAACGGCAACCGAGATCGCCATGCAGCGCTCACCGGCCGAACCGTAGCCCGCGCCCATCAGCGCGTTGACGGCCTGGTCCATATCGGCATCCGGCATGATGATCATGTGGTTCTTGGCGCCGCCGAAGCACTGGGCGCGTTTGCCGTTCATCGCCGCCGTGCCGTAGACGTAGCGGGCGATTGGCGTGGAGCCGACGAAGGAAACGGCGCCGATATCCGGATCGGTGAGGACGGCGTCGACGGCGCCCTTGTCGCCGTTGACGACATTGAGGATGCCCGCCGGAAGACCGGCCTCGATCATCAGTTCGGCAAGACGGATCGGCAGGGAGGGATCACGCTCGGAAGGCTTCAGGATGAAGGCATTGCCGCAGGCGATCGCCGGCGCGAACATCCACATCGGGATCATGCCGGGGAAATTGAAAGGAGTGATGCCGGCGCCGATGCCGACCGGCTGGCGGATCGAATACATGTCGATCGCCGGACCCGCGCCCTCGGTGAACTCACCCTTGGCGAGATGCGGGATGCCGCAGACGAATTCGCAGACTTCGAGGCCGCGAATGACGTCGCCCTTGGCGTCTTCGATCGTTTTGCCGTGTTCCTTCGAAATCAATTCGGCAAGTTCGTCCATATGCTTGTTCAGGAGCTCGACGAACTTGAAGAAGACGCGAGCGCGGCGCTGCGGGTTGGTGGCAGCCCATTTCGGCTGCGCGGCCTTGGCGTTCTCGACGGCGGCGCGAAGCTCCTCGACACTGGCGAGGGCGACGGTCGCCTGCACTTCGCCGGTCGCCGGATTGTAGACGTTGCTGACCCGGCCGCTGGTGCCGGCGACCTGCTTGCCGCCGATGAAATGTCCGATCTCACGCATGAATGTTCCTCCTGTTTGGATGGCCTACATTCGCACTTCAATTTGCACAAATCAACGCGATGATATAAGCAACCGTTGTGCACAATTTATAGTTCTGATGCAGGCGCTGCTGCTCCCAAACTTGGAGCGGCATGCGGACAAGTCAAACTCAGGGAGGGTCAATCGATGAGCCAAAATCCGGTCGTGCGAATGGCGGATGTGGCGATCGCCGCCGACAGGCTCGACGCCTATCGGGCATTGCTGACGGAGGAGATCGAGGCTTCGGTCACGCTGGAAGAGGGTGTCCTTTCACTCAGCGCTGTTTCCATCCGAGAGGCTCCAAACCGCGTTCGTATTCTCGAAGTCTACGCCGACCAGGAGGCCTATGAGGCGCATCTGCGGACACCGCATTTCCTCAAATATAAGAGCGAGACGGCCGGCATGGTGACGTCGCTGACGCTGATCGATGTCGATCCGATTGCAATGCGGGCCAAGTGATGAACTGGGACGACGTTCGCATCTTCCTCGCCATCGCCCGAACCGGCCAGATCCTCGCCGCGTCAAAGCGATTGGGGCTTAACCACGCCACGCTTTCACGTCGGCTGACCTCACTCGAAGAGGCGCTGAAGACGCGGCTCTTCGTGCGCCGGACGAATGGCTGCGAGCTGACGGCTGAAGGCGGCATCTTCCTTAATGCCGCCGAGCGGATGGAAACCGAAATGCTCGCGGCGCAGGCCAATCTCGGCCACACCGACACGGCGATTGCCGGGACGGTGCGCGTCGGCGCACCCGATGGTTTCGGCGTCTCCTTCCTGGCACCCCGCATGGGCAGGCTGATCGAGCGCCATCCGGAGCTGAAGATCCAGCTCGTGCCGGTGCCGCGCTCCTTCTCGCTGTCGCAGCGTGAGGCCGATATCGCCATCACGCTGGAACGTCCCGAACAGGGCCGGCTCGTCTCCTCCAAGCTGACGGACTATACACTCGGCCTCTATGCCTCGCGCGACTACATCGCCTCGAACGGCAGACCCGGCGATGTCGAAGCGCTGAAGGCGCATCCGCGCATCGGCTATGTCGAGGATCTGATCTTCACCGCCTCGCTGAATTTCTCCGGCGAGGTAATGCGCAGCTGGGACGCCGGCTTTGAAATCTCGACGGCGATTGGCCAGACGGAGGCGGTGCGATCAGGCGCGGGTATCGGCATCCTGCACGATTATATCGCCCGACAATATCCGGAACTGCAGCGCATCCTGCCTGACATTTCGATCCGACGGGCTTATTGGACGACCTATCACGAAACCGCGCGCGACCTCGTCCGCGTCCGCAGTGTCGTCGACTTCCTACAGGAACTCGTCCGTGCCGAGCGCCACATCTTCCTTTAAATTCCCGAAACGTGCTTGGCCGGCTCGTCGTTCTCATCGGGGTTGGGAACAGGAGCTTCGTCGGGGAGTCGGTCCGGCTCCGGTTCGGTGATCGGCGGCACCGGCTTCCAGCCGGGCGCCGGCATCGGCGGCTGATCGGGAATGGGTTCGTTGGGCACGGACATGACCGCCTCCCTTTATGTTTGCGATGTTCGTCGGGACTATTTGTCCGACTTCAGCGTCTCGGCAGCGCGCATCGGCATGCTGTCGATGATGGCGAAGAGCTCGCCATTGGTGATCGGCTCGCTGACCTTGAGCTTGACGGTGCCGTCCTTGCCGACAAGGAAGGCGGCGAATTCACCGGTCTCCGGCGCATCGAGATCGCGGCGGATCACTTCGCCGTCGAGGCCATCGGCGGCGCCGAAAAGCGCCCGCACCTTGCCGCCCGAGACCTTCAGCACCACCATATCGCGCTCATCGACCGCGCTGCGGTCGGCCAGCAGCTGGTTTTCCTGGCGCGCCGCGCGGGCATTGTCCCTGTCGGCGAAAAGAATGAAGACGCGATTCTTCCACTGGAATGCGGCCAGGCTTTCGATCGGCGAATAGGCGCCGTTCGTCTCGTCGATCTTGGTCGCGCCGTAGAGCAGCGTTTTCGACATGCGTATTCTCCCGTCAGCTTGGAGAACGGTGAGGGATGGCATGGGTTCCATTTAATCGACAGGATCCTGGTTTCGAGCCTGCACCTGCAGATTGCACGCTGCACTTTTGCGCGACATGCTCTCTAACCCCGCTGCCGTGCCTACCGTTGATCGAAAGAGCTACGCCCGCACCGACGTCCGTCAATATCCGCCGGACTTGATTCACGCCGTTACGGGTTCAGCCCCTTCCCGAAAAAAATGCGCCGCGAGGTCCGAGCAAGGATCACGCAAAGAAGAAGTCCCACGAATGCAGGCTTGAAAGAGCAACATTTGTTAGCGTTATGGTGTTGTCGGCATCGGCTCTGATAATTGTATCATTCCCGGACTGCTCAGTTGCCGCAAAAAGCGATTCCCAGTTGGCGAAAATGCTGTCATCGATCGAGATCACGTCACTTGCTGAGCCGGTTGCGACGAAGTTTGTGATCGTATCATGGCCCCAGTTCGGCGAGTAAATGAAGACGTCGGTTGCCGCTCCGCCAGTGAGGGTATCATTGCCGGCACCCCCCGTTAGCGTATTCGAACCACTGCCGCCGACGATAATGTTGTCCAATGCATTCCCTGTTCCGACGATAAACGTCCCAGATCCGATAAAGGTGAGGTTCTCGACATTGGCAGCAAGCGTATAGCTCGCCAGTGTCGTGCGAACCGTATCGGTCCCGGCGTCAGCAGCTTCGGCGACGATGTCGCCGGCATTGTCGACGATGTAGGTGTCGTTGCCCGCACCACCGATCAAGGTGTCCGCACCTGCTGCGCCATTCAGCGTGTCATTGAAGGCGCCGCCGATGATCGTATTATCAAGCGCGTTGCCGGCGCCGGTGAAGCTGGCGGAGCCGGTATAGGTCAGGTTCTCGACATTGTTGCCGAGCGTATAGCTGGCAAGCGCCGTCCGGACCGTGTCCGTCCCTTCATTGACATTCTCGATCACCACGTCGGTTGCGATATCGACCACATAGATGTCGTCGCCAATCCCACCCAGCATCGTGTCGGAACCAGCCCCGCCGATCAATGTGTCATTGCCCGCAGCGCCTATAAGCTTGTCGGCGGCGACACCACCTGTGATGACGTTGTCGAGCAGATTCCCTGCCCCGGTAAAGGCTGCCGTTCCGATATAGGTGAGGTTCTCGACATTGGCCGCCAATGTGTGGGCACTCAGGGTCGTGCGAACCGTGTCGATCCCCTCATTGGCGTTCTCGGTGACGAGGTCGCCGGCATTGTCGACGATATAGGTGTCGTCGCCAACACCACCGATCAAACGATCGGCCCCGCCCCCGCCATTCAGCGTATCGTTGCCGACGCCGCCCGAAAGCGTATCGGCGGCAGCGCCACCCGTGATCACGTTGTCGAGATCATTGCCCGTTCCGGCAAAGGCTACCGTACCGATATAGGTCAGGTTCTCGACATCGCTGCCAAGCGTATAGCTTGCCAATGTCGTGCGAACCGTGTCGGTTCCCTCGTCGGCAGCTTCGGTGACGATGTCACCGGCATGGTCGACGATATAGGTGTCATCGCCCGCACCGCCGATCAAGGTGTCCGCACCTGCCCCACCATTCAGCGTGTCATTGAAGGCGCCGCCGGTGATCGTGTTGGCGAGCGCATTGCCGGTGCCGGTGAAGCTGGCGGAGCCCGTAAAGAGCAGGTTCTCGACATTGTTGCCGAGCGTATAGCCGGCAAGCGCCGTCCGGATCGTGTCCGTCCCTTCATTGACATTCTCGATCACCACGTCGGTCGCAATATCGACCACATAGATGTCGTCGCCCGTCCCGCCCGACATCGTGTCGGAACCGACGCCGCCGATCAATGTGTCGGTGCCGGCGCCGCCGTTCAGCGTGTCATTGCCGATGCCGCCGTCAAGCGTGTCGTTGCCGGCGCCGCCGATGATCGTGTTGACGAGCGCATTGCCGGTGCCGGTGAAGCTGCCGGATCCCGTATAGAGCAGGTTCTCGACATTGTTGCCGAGCGTATAGCTTGAAAGCGCCGTCTTGATCAGATCGGTTCCTGCATTCAGCCCTTCGGTGACCACGTCGCCAACGTCATCGACAAGATAGGTGTCGTTGCCCGCACCGCCGATCAAGCTGTCCGCACCGGCCTTCCCATCCAGGGTATCGGCACCTGCCCCGCCCAGAATGGTGTTGTCGAGATCATTGCCCGTTCCGGCAAAGGCTACCGTGCCGATGCCGATATAGGTGAGGTTCTCGACATCGCTGCCAAGCGTATAGCTTGCCAATGTCGTGCGAACCGTGTCGGTTCCCTCATTGGCGGCTTCGGTGACGCTGTCGCCGACATTGTCGACGATGTAGGTGTCGTCGCCCGCACCGCCGATCAAGCTGTCCGCACCGACTCCGCCATTCAGCGTATCGTTGCCGGCGTCGCCCGAAAGCGTATCGGCGGCAGCGCCACCCGTGATCACGTTGTCGAGATTGTTGCCGGTGCCTGCAAACGGCCCCGTGCCGGCAAAGCTCAGGTTCTCGACATTGGCAGCAAGCGTATAGCTCGCCAGTGTCGTGCGAACCGTATCGGTCCCGGCGTCAGCAGCTTCGGCGACGATGTCGCCGGCATTGTCGACGATGTAGGTGTCGTTGCCCGCACCACCGATCAAGGTGTCCGCACCTGCTGCGCCATTCAGCGTGTCATTGAAGGCGCCGCCGGTGATCGTATTATCAAGCGCGTTGCCGGTGCCGGTGAAGCTGGCGGAGCCGGTATAGGTCAGGTTCTCGACATTGTTGCCGAGCGTATAGCCGGCAAGCGCCGTCCGGACCGTGTCCGTCCCTTCATTGACATTCTCGATCACCACGTCGGTTGCGATATCGACCACATAGATGTCGTCGCCAATCCCACCCAGCATCGTGTCGGAACCAGCCCCGCCGATCAATGTGTCATTGCCCGCAGCGCCTATAAGCTTGTCGGCGGCGACACCACCTGTGATGACGTTGTCGAGCAGATTCCCTGCCCCGGTAAAGGCTGCCGTTCCGATATAGGTGAGGTTCTCGACATTGGCCGCCAATGTGTGGGCACTCAGGGTCGTGCGAACCGTGTCGATCCCCTCATTGGCGTTCTCGGTGACGAGGTCGCCGGCATTGTCGACGATATAGGTGTCGTCGCCAACACCACCGATCAAACGATCGGCCCCGCCCCCGCCATTCAGCGTATCGTTGCCGACGCCGCCCGAAAGCGTATCGGCGGCAGCGCCACCCGTGATCACGTTGTCGAGATCATTGCCCGTTCCGGCAAAGGCTACCGTACCGATATAGGTCAGGTTCTCGACATCGCTGCCAAGCGTATAGCTTGCCAATGTCGTGCGAACCGTGTCGGTTCCCTCGTCGGCAGCTTCGGTGACGATGTCACCGGCATGGTCGACGATATAGGTGTCATCGCCCGCACCGCCGATCAAGGTGTCCGCACCTGCCCCACCATTCAGCGTGTCATTGAAGGCGCCGCCGGTGATCGTGTTGGCGAGCGCATTGCCGGTGCCGGTGAAGCTGGCGGAGCCCGTAAAGAGCAGGTTCTCGACATTGTTGCCGAGCGTATAGCCGGCAAGCGCCGTCCGGATCGTGTCCGTCCCTTCATTGACATTCTCGATCACCACGTCGGTCGCAATATCGACCACATAGATGTCGTCGCCCGTCCCGCCCGACATCGTGTCGGAACCGACGCCGCCGATCAATGTGTCGGTGCCGGCGCCGCCGTTCAGCGTGTCATTGCCGATGCCGCCGTCAAGCGTGTCGTTGCCGGCGCCGCCGATGATCGTGTTGACGAGCGCATTGCCGGTGCCGGTGAAGCTGCCGGATCCCGTATAGAGCAGGTTCTCGACATTGTTGCCGAGCGTATAGCTTGAAAGCGCCGTCTTGATCAGATCGGTTCCTGCATTCAGCCCTTCGGTGACCACGTCGCCAACGTCATCGACAAGATAGGTGTCGTTGCCCGCACCGCCGATCAAGCTGTCCGCACCGGCCTTCCCATCCAGGGTATCGGCACCTGCCCCGCCCAGAATGGTGTTGTCGAGATCATTGCCCGTTCCGGCAAAGGCTACCGTGCCGATGCCGATATAGGTGAGGTTCTCGACATCGCTGCCAAGCGTATAGCTTGCCAATGTCGTGCGAACCGTGTCGGTTCCCTCATTGGCGGCTTCGGTGACGCTGTCGCCGACATTGTCGACGATGTAGGTGTCGTCGCCCGCACCGCCGATCAAGCTGTCCGCACCGACTCCGCCATTCAGCGTATCGTTGCCGGCGTCGCCCGAAAGCGTATCGGCGGCAGCGCCACCCGTGATCACGTTGTCGAGATTGTTGCCGGTGCCTGCAAACGGCCCCGTGCCGGCAAAGCTCAGGTTCTCGACATTGGCAGCAAGCGTATAGCTCGCCAGTGTCGTGCGAACCGTATCGGTCCCGGCGTCAGCAGCTTCGGCGACGATGTCGCCGGCATTGTCGACGATGTAGGTGTCGTTGCCCGCACCACCGATCAAGGTGTCCGCACCTGCTGCGCCATTCAGCGTGTCATTGAAGGCGCCGCCGGTGATCGTATTATCAAGCGCGTTGCCGGTGCCGGTGAAGCTGGCGGAGCCGGTATAGGTCAGGTTCTCGACATTGTTGCCGAGCGTATAGCCGGCAAGCGCCGTCCGGACCGTGTCCGTCCCTTCATTGACATTCTCGATCACCACGTCGGTTGCGATATCGACCACATAGATGTCGTCGCCAATCCCACCCAGCATCGTGTCGGAACCAGCCCCGCCGATCAATGTGTCATTGCCCGCAGCGCCTATAAGCTTGTCGGCGGCGACACCACCTGTGATGACGTTGTCGAGCAGATTCCCTGCCCCGGTAAAGGCTGCCGTTCCGATATAGGTGAGGTTCTCGACATTGGCCGCCAATGTGTGGGCACTCAGGGTCGTGCGAACCGTGTCGATCCCCTCATTGGCGTTCTCGGTGACGAGGTCGCCGGCATTGTCGACGATATAGGTGTCGTCGCCAACACCACCGATCAAACGATCGGCCCCGCCCCCGCCATTCAGCGTATCGTTGCCGACGCCGCCCGAAAGCGTATCGGCGGCAGCGCCACCCGTGATCACGTTGTCGAGATCATTGCCCGTTCCGGCAAAGGCTACCGTACCGATATAGGTCAGGTTCTCGACATCGCTGCCAAGCGTATAGCTTGCCAATGTCGTGCGAACCGTGTCGGTTCCCTCGTCGGCAGCTTCGGTGACGATGTCACCGGCATGGTCGACGATATAGGTGTCATCGCCCGCACCGCCGATCAAGGTGTCCGCACCTGCCCCACCATTCAGCGTGTCATTGAAGGCGCCGCCGGTGATCGTGTTGGCGAGCGCATTGCCGGTGCCGGTGAAGCTGGCGGAGCCCGTAAAGAGCAGGTTCTCGACATTGTTGCCGAGCGTATAGCCGGCAAGCGCCGTCCGGATCGTGTCCGTCCCTTCATTGACATTCTCGATCACCACGTCGGTCGCAATATCGACCACATAGATGTCGTCGCCCGTCCCGCCCGACATCGTGTCGGAACCGACGCCGCCGATCAATGTGTCGGTGCCGGCGCCGCCGTTCAGCGTGTCATTGCCGATGCCGCCGTCAAGCGTGTCGTTGCCGGCGCCGCCGATGATCGTGTTGACGAGCGCATTGCCGGTGCCGGTGAAGCTGCCGGATCCCGTATAGAGCAGGTTCTCGACATTGTTGCCGAGCGTATAGCTTGAAAGCGCCGTCTTGATCAGATCGGTTCCTGCATTCAGCCCTTCGGTGACCACGTCGCCAACGTCATCGACAAGATAGGTGTCGTTGCCCGCACCGCCGATCAAGCTGTCCGCACCGGCCTTCCCATCCAGGGTATCGGCACCTGCCCCGCCCAGAATGGTGTTGTCGAGATCATTGCCCGTTCCGGCAAAGGCTACCGTGCCGATGCCGATATAGGTGAGGTTCTCGACATCGCCGCCAAGCGTATAGCTTGCCAATGTCGTGCGAACCGTGTCGGTTCCCTCATTGGCGGCTTCGGTGACGCTGTCGCCGACATTGTCGACGATGTAGGTGTCGTCGCCTGCACCGCCGATCAAGCTGTCCGCACCGGCTCCGCCATTCAGCGTATCGTTGCCGGCGTCGCCGGTGATCGTGTTGGCGAGCGCATTGCCGGTGCCGGTGAAGCTGGCGGATCCAGTGTAGGTGAGGTTCTCGACATTGACCAAGGCGGCGATCGAGTAGGCTGCAAGCGCCGTGCGGATTTCGTCGGTGCCGGCGCTGACCGCCTCGTTGATCACGTCGCCCGCACTGTCGACCATATAGATGTCGTTGCCGCCGCCGCCATTCAGCGTGTCATTGCCGGCGCCGCCGTCCAGAACATCGTTGCCAGCGCCGCCGGTGATCGTATTGGCGATGCTGGTTCCAGTCCCGGTAAAATCGCCGGTGCCGATGAAGGTCAGGTTTTCGACATTGGCATTGATGGTCAAGGCATAGGAAGAAAGCGTCGTCTTGATCAGATCGCCTCCTTCATTCAGCCCTTCGGTGATCACGTCGGCAAGGGTATCGACAATATAGGTGTCGTTGCCCGCACCGCCGATCAAGCTGTCCGCACCGCCCCTCCCGTCCAAGGTGTCGGCACCTGCCCCGCCCCTGATCGTATTGGCAAGGTCATTGCCCGTCCCGGTAAAGGCTGCCGTGCCGATATAGGTGAGGTTCTCGAGATTGGCGGCAAGCGTATAGCTTGCCGATGTCGCGCGAACAGTGTCGATCCCCTCATTGGCGGCTTCGGTGACGCTGTCGCCAACATTGTCGACGATGTAGGTGTCGTCGCCCGCACTACCGATCAAGGTGTCCGCACCAGCCCCGCCATTCAGCGTGTCGTTGAAGGCGCCGCCGGTGATCGTGTTGGCGAGCGCATTGCCGGTGCCGGTGAAGCTGGCGGACCCTGTGTAGGTCAAGATCTCGACATTGTCGCGGAGCGTATAGGTTGAAAGCGCCGTCTGAACGGTGTCCGTCCCCTGGTTCGCACTCTCGATCACAAAATCGAAGTTATCGTCGACGGCATAGAGATCGTTGCCCGCCCCGCCCACCATCCAATCGGAACCAACTCCGCCGATCAATGTGTCAGCGCCGGCGCCGCCATAAAGCGAATCATTCCCGGCATTGCCCCAAAGCGTATTGTTCGCTTCGTTGCCTGTGATGTTGTCGTTGCCGGAGCCGGCCTGAACGTTCTCGATCAAGGACGCAACGTTGCCGTGAAACAGAAGCGCGTTGAAAATGTTGCCGCGGGCGTAGCCATTGTTCGGACCACCCCACAGATCGGCCAACTGGTCCTGGGAAAAGACCGAGTATCCGCCTGCTCGCAGGTCGATCTTGAGGGCGGTGGTATAAGCGCTCAAATCATAGGTATCGATACCGCCACCGTCCCAGATTGTTGCGAAGATCCGGTTGGCATCGGGCGTGATGGCCGCCACTCCGTTGACATAGGTGATGCCTTCGTCGGGATTCCACTTGTAGACGGTATCGCCACTGTTCGTGGTGTAGTCCGCACCATACATTTCCTGCAGGGCGGCGATGTCGAGCATCATGAAGGTTTGCGGCGCGCCATCATGCTCATACTTGTACCCACTCAAATTGTCTCCGACATAGGTGCGGTAGGTCATGATCGTGTATTCGACCGAGTCATACGCACTCGGAACAACTGTCGTATTGGCGTCATCCGGTTCATGAGCATGCTTCAAACCGAGAGCGTGACCCAACTCATGCGCCACGGTGTGGCCCGCATAGTTGCCGAACCCCGGAAAGCGAAGGTCATCTTCTGTGCCGGCATATTCGGTTCCGAACCAGACATCGCCGCTGTAGCTGCGATTACCCGGATAATAGGTCCATGCCGTCGGAGGCAGGGACGACTGAGCGAAGCGCACGGATGCGGTATCGGCGCCTCCCGCCTCAAAGTTCGCGTTCGTAAATCCCTCAACCGAAAAGCCGTCATTTGCCGCGTTTCCGTAGGATTGCTCCATAAGAAACAAGGCTGCAGACTGCTGTTGAGAAGAAATCGACGAGAAGTCGAAATCTTTCTCGCCCTCATAGGAATACGATGTCGAAAGGGTGGGAAACGCATAGGTTATCGTGCCGTCCCAGGCAACGCCGCTGATAAGCCCGTCAATTCTCTGATCCCCAGTCGTGTCGACGTACTTAATAAAAGTAATGAGGTTCGTCATAAAATCCCCGTTTGCCTATTCCATTTCGGCCGCGCCTAATGCCAATTTCCTCTGCTCCATTTGAAGAGGAAATTCAACCAAAAGCTTTATTTATGTTCGAGAAGGTTTTTGATCTTGGCGACTAGCGCTTATGAGGCGCTTCCACCGCAACCTCTAACAAAGGCTAGAAGACATATTCCAGGATCCTGCGCCCTGCCCGTCCGAACCTGCGCAATTGCTCGCATGACGGCACTTAAATTGAAGTTACGGTCATCTGCTAAAATTTAGTAAGTCTCCACGCTTATCGGGAAAACGAGGTCCGAATTGTTTAAGCGCCCCTGAATGTTGTCTACGCCTCTCTTGCCGCGGATCGGCTTCGCGGTTCGCATCCTTGGCAATTTTGCTTGCGTGGGGCATCGTTCCGGATCAAGTGGCGGATTGTTGCAATTGCGGAGCTCGCTGCTGCGTGCCGCATATGTAGCTCACCCAGAGGTATGGCACCATACGAGTGGGTTGTGCTTCCTGAATGTTCGAGCTGATGTGGCAAATAGGCAGCAAATTCGCCGGAAGCGTAGGCTCTTTTTAAGCGCTGCTCACTTTGCCTTCGGGATGTTGCCATCTGGTCAGGAGAGGCGCCTCGCCTACCATCCCATACGTGAAAGCCCGTGCTTTTTGGCAAGGCAAGCCAGCCTCGGTGCGGCATCACTACAGATACAGTCAAACGTCTGTACGTTTTTCGGTCGAAATGACGTCAGCCAGAACGATTTGTCTGATAGGGAGCTGACCTAGAGAGAAATGGTACGGTTGGGGGGTCTCGAACCTCCGACCTCAGGTGCCACAAACCTGCGCTCTAACCAACTGAGCTACAACCGCATAAATCACGTTTGACGCGACGGGGGTCACATACGAGGACTTGGCGATGAATTCAAGTCCCATTCCTCATCAATATACAAAAAGGCTGGACGCGGGGTCCAGCCTTTTGTCACGCAATGGTAAAACCGATCAGGCAACCTTGAAGGATGCCATGGCCTTTTCGGCGGCTTCCTTGGAGGGCTTTGCGAGCTTTTCGGCAACCTGCTTGGTGGTTTCCTGGATCGACTTCGCCTGTTCGACGGCGAGTTCGGCCTGCTTGCGCAGGAAGGAGGTCTGCAGTTCGAAGAATTCAGCCGGGGACTTGACGCCGAGCAGTGCTTCCATGTGCGAGAGCGAGGTTTCGGCGTTGACGCGCAGGACGTCGATCGCCTTCAGGCCGATCTCGACGGTGCCGGCCTGTGCCGTCTGGACGGTGGCTTCGAGCGTCTTGCCGGCTTCCTCGCCAGCGGTCTTCAGCTTGGCATAGGCGTCTTTCGACTGCTGGGCGCCCTTTTCAGCGAATTCGCGGAAGGATTCAGCCAGCTTGGACGGGTCGAAAGAAGCGATTGAAAAAACATCATCGGTCTTTATGGTAGCCATGGGTCGCATTCCTTTGGGCTAAGGCAGTTGCTGCCTGCGATCATCGAATGACGTCTATATAGAATATTTCATTGTGCATTGCAACATAAATTGTGCGACGCACAAGTCGTTAACCCTTTCGGCTGAAAGCACCCCGCTGTTCTGGACCGGCGTGCGACCTGCAGTTATTAATAAGCCGTTAATTTAGAAGGCCGACAGCGACAAGGTTTGATCATGCCCGCAGTCCAATATCCGTTCATCGATATCGCCGTGCATGCGCGGGTGCGGGAACGCTTTTCGCGCGGCGAGGCCATGGTGCTATTTTCGGCCGATCTTGCCCGCCTGCTCTGGGCAAACGGCGCAGGCGCGGAGCTTTTCGGCCATTCGGCGGTCTACGACCTGCTCGACCAGGGAGCCGATCGCACCGACATCACCTTTCGCCAGCTGGAAACGGCGGCGCGTCAGCTCGCCGATATCGGCGACAACAGAAGCCTGATGATCCGGGTCGCCAAGGGCTTCCAGCGCGTGCAGGTGCAGGCGGCGGCCGAACTGATCCGGCTTTCATCAGGCGAGAAGGCTATTCTGTTTTCCGTGCCGGTGTCGGCAAGGCCGCTAACGGCGGGCGCTGCGGCGGCCCAGATGCTGCAAGGTCTCGATGATCCCGACACGCATATGGCCGTCATCGGCGCCAATGGCGAGGTCATCGCGGCCTCGCCCGGCTTCGCCTCGCTCGCCATATCAGGTGAGACCGCAAAGGCCTTGATCAATCTTGCCGGCGCGCATCCCGATCGCCTGGTGAAGCGCCCGGTCGCCACCGGCAGGGGTTATCTTCCGGCAGCAGTCGGCAGGCTCAGCGACGAGCCGGCGCTCAATCTGCTCTTTGCCGTGGAAACCGCGATCGGTCATCTGGATCCGACCGATGCGCCCGTGCTCGACGCAGTCGATGCACCCCCGCAGGCGGCTGACGCGCCGGCGAGGGAAGAAGGCACGTCGTCATCCGAACTTCCTCCGCAAGAGGCGGCTGCGGCGACCGGCTTCGGCGAGATCGTCAATGCCGTCTCGGGAATCGAAGAGGTCGAGGAGACACTGGAGGAGATCGCCGACGACCGGGAACAGCCGGCCGAGGCGGCTGCCACCACCGCAGAGGCGGCGGTTGCGGACGAGAATCCGACCGCAAAGGAAGCGGCGGAGAACGACGACGCGACCGAGAGCCGCATGGATGAGGCCGACGAGCCCGCGGCGCCCGTCGATGAGGCCGCGAGCCATTCCGCCGACGAGACGGCGGAAGCGACCGCGATGGCGGGGACACCCGCCGAGACCAGCCAAATGCCGCGCGATGAGGCGCCGGACGCCGCGCGCGAAGAGCCGGCCATCGCAGCCGACGCGCCCCCTCCCGCGTCGCTTGCGCCCGAGCCTGGTTTCGTCTTCAGGCCGAACAGCCGCGCCACCCGCTTCGTCTGGAAGATCGATGCGGAAGGCCGGTTCAACGAAGTCAGTCACGAATTTGCCGAGGCCGTCGGTCCGCATGCATCCGCTATCATCGGCTCTGCCTTCAGCGACATCGCCGCTCTCTTCAATCTCGACCCCGACGGCAAGATTTCCGAGGCCCTTGCGCGCCGCGACACATGGTCGGGGAAGACGATCCTCTGGCCGGTCGAAGGCACCAGCCTCGTCGTTCCGGTCGATCTCGCCGCACTGCCGACCTATACCCGCAGCCGCGACTTCGACGGCTTCCGCGGCTTCGGCGTCGTCAGGCTTTCCGATACGCAGGAGGATCCGCTGGCGCTCGGCCTGACGCTTGGCCCGGACGGTGTCGGCCATGATGCGGCAGGCCCCGGCCCGGCGGCCGACGCTATCAGCGAACCGGCACACGAGATTGACGTCGCGCCCGAAGCGGCCCCGGCAGAAACGATCGCGGCGGACGTGATCGAGGACCACCCTCAGATCGAAGAGACGCCTTTCGAAGCGGCCGGAGGGGAGGCCGGCTTCGAGCCGCCCACCCGGGAGAGCGCCGCCGAAGAGGTGCAGGAGAGCGCCGGTGAAGGGCTGGCGGCCGATGCCGCAGACGAACCCCCGGCGCTTCGCATCGTGGAAACGCCCAATCGCCGTTCCACCGACAAGGTGGTGCAGCTTCACAGCACAGGCGCCGCATTGACGGCCGCCGAACAGGCGAACTTCCGCGAAATCGCCAAGCGCCTGGAAGCCTTCGGCGCCCGCAGGGAGGAGCCCGACACCCCGGCGCCGACGGGCACCACCGCCACGGAACCGGCGGCTTTCGAAGAAAGCGCGGCGCCCGAAGCCTTCACCGGCGAAACGCCCGGCGCCGATACGCCCGACACAGCTTCGGCCGAGGAGATTGCGCCGCAGGAAGCGATCTTCGAGAAGGCGGCCGAGTCGTTGCGCGAAGACGGCGCCGCGGAAGAACCCGCCGCCATCACCGAGGACGAGGCGACGGAAGGGCTCGAGGAGACGGTCAGCCAGATCGAGGTTCTCACAAGCTTCATCCCGCCGCGCGTGAAGATGATTGACGGGCTTTCGGCCGGAACGGTCGACCAATTGCCCGTCGCGGTGCTTATCCATGTCGGCGATGCGCTGATCCATGCCAATCCCGAATTCATGCGGCTGACGGGCTACCAGTCGCTCGACGCGCTGCGTGAGGTTGGCGGTATCGAAGCCCTGCTGCAGCGGCGCGAACTTGAGGAAAAGGCAGCCGGTTCCGGCACCATGATGCTGGTCAAGGCCGACGACACGCTGACACCGGTGACTGCGCGGCTGCAATCGGTGCGCTGGGAAGATGCCAATGCTCTGATGCTGGCGCTGATGCCGGTGGAAGGCAAGGAGGATGGCCGCGGCGACAGCAACCGGTCCGAAGCGCGTCCGGAGCGGATGGTCGAGAAGGTCGCCAAGCTTCAGGTCGAGGTCGAGGAATTGCGCTCGATCCTGGAAACGGCGACCGACGGCGTCGTCGTCATCGGCACCGAGGGCGATATCCGTTCGATGAACCGGTCGGCGAGCGCGCTGTTCAATTACGACGAGCAGGAGACGCGCGGCAAACCCTTCGTCATGCTGTTTGCCCATGAGAGCCAGAAAGCCGTCCTCGACTATCTGAACGGCCTTGCCGGCCACGGCGTGGCAAGCGTGCTGAACGACGGGCGCGAAGTGATCGGCCGCGAGGCCGGCGGCGGCTTCGTGCCGCTGTTCATGACGATGGGCCGGCTTACCTCCTCGAACGGTTATTGCGCCGTCATCCGCGATATCACCCAGTGGAAACGCACCGAGGATGAGCTGCGCAATGCCAAGGGCGCGGCCGAAACCGCCAACGCCCACAAGACCGATTTCCTCGCGCGCGTCAGCCATGAAATCCGCACGCCGCTCAACGCCATCATCGGCTTTTCCGACATGATGGCCGGCGAGCGCTTCGGTCCGATCGGCCATCCCCGATATATCGAATATGCCAACGATATCGGCCGCTCCGGCCGGCACGTCCTGGATATCGTTAACGATCTCCTCGATATTTCGAAGATCGAGGCGGGCGAGATGGATCTTGACTTCGCCGCCGTCGGCCTCAACGAGGCGGTCTCAGAGGCCGTCGCCCTCGTCCAGCCGCAGGCAAACGGCCAGCGCGTCATCATCCGCACGGCGCTGTCCCATTCGGTGCCCGAGGTCGTAGCCGATCTGCGCTCGATCAAGCAGATCGCGCTCAACATCCTGTCGAACGCCATCCGCTTTACGCCGTCTGGCGGACAGATCGTCGTTTCCACCTCCTACGAGGCGAATGGCAGCGTGGTGTTGAGGGTTCGCGATACCGGCATCGGCATGACGCGCGCCGAACTCGACCATGCGATGAAGCCGTTCCGCCAGGTCTCCTCGACCCAGTCACGCCATCGCGGCGACGGCACCGGGCTCGGCCTGCCGCTGACCAAGGCGATGGTGGATGCCAATCGGGCGACATTCTCGATCAATTCGGCGCCGAACGAAGGCACGCTTGTCGAGATCACCTTCCCGTCGCAACGTGTGCTGGCTGGCTGATCCCTATCGACGGGGCAGAGCCGCCGGAACGCTGCACGGCAGGCAAAAAAAAGGCAGCCGGAGGCTGCCTTGAATGGGTGCTGTTCAACAAGAGCTCAGTCGATCAACGTCATGTTTCGTAAGCCCGGAGGCTTCAGGCCGCCTCGTTCATGTGCGGCCCCCAAGTTGTTTCACCTTTGACAAAGGTTTCTTAACGAAAGGTTTCCATGACAGGGGATTGCTGAATGGTGAAAGCTTGTGGTTTACGGCTCCTTATCAGTCCCTCAGTTCACTCAAATCAGCGAAGAGCCGCAGCGCTTCCGGATTGGCGAGCGCCTCCTGGTTTTTCACCGGCCGGCCATGAACGACCTCACGCACTGCAAGCTCGACGATCTTGCCGGATTTGGTGCGGGGAATATCGGCAACCGCGATGATCTTTGCCGGCACGTGCCGCGGCGAGGCGCCGGTGCGAATACGCGCCTTTACCGCCTTGACGAGATCCTCGGTCAGCGTCACACCTGAGGCAAGGCGGACGAAGAGGATGACACGCACGTCGTCATCCCATTCCTGGCCGATACACAGTGCCTCGGCCACCTCGTCCATCTGTTCCACCTGGTTGTAGATCTCGGCCGTGCCGATGCGCACACCGCCGGGGTTGAGCGTCGCATCCGAGCGGCCATGGATGACGAGGCCGCCATGCTCTGTCCATTCGGCAAAATCGCCGTGGCACCAGACATTGTCGAACCGCTCGAAATAAGCGGCGCGATATTTGGCGCCATCAGGATCGTTCCAGAACATCACAGGCATGGAGGGGAAGGCCTTGGTGCAGACGAGTTCGCCCTTCTCACCGCGAACCGGCTTGCCGTCATCGTCCCAGACGTCGACCGCAAGACCGAGACCAGGACCCTGGATCTCGCCGCGCCAGACCGGCTGCAGCGGATTGCCCAGCACGAAACAGGAAACGATATCGGTGCCGCCTGAGATCGAAGCAAGCTGCACGTCCGCCTTGATGCCCTCATAGACGAAGGTGAAACCCTCGGGCGACAGCGGAGAACCGGTGGAGGTCATCAGCCGGAGGCTGGAAAGATCGTGGCTTTTGCGCGGCGTCAGCCCGCCCTTGCGCACCGCATCGATATATTTTGCCGAGGTGCCGAAAATTGCGAATTTTTCCGCCTCGGCATAGTCAAACAACACATTGCCGTCCGGTGCAAAGGGCGAACCGTCGAACAGGCAGAGCGCGGCGCCGCTGGCGAGCCCGCTGACCAGCCAGTTCCACATCATCCAGCCGCAGGTGGTGAAGTAGAAGAGCTTCTCGCCCGCCTGCAGGCCGCAATGCAGCCGGTGCTCCTTGAGATGCTGCAGCAGCGTGCCGCCGGCCGAATGCACGATGCATTTGGGCACACCGGTCGTGCCTGAGGAAAAGAGGATGTAGAGCGGGTGGGCGAAAGCAAGCGGCGTGAAGGCGATCTCCTTGGCCTCGTAGGGCGCAATGAAAGCTTCCAGCGTCGAAGCCCCTGATGTCTTGCCCGCCACTGCCTCGGCATCGCCGGCATAGTGAACGACGACCGTGGGGACACCGAGGCTTTTCGCCACCGCGGCAACCTTGGGGCCAACGTCCTGCAGCTTGCCGGAATACCAATAGGCGTCGCAGGCGATGAAGAGCCGGGGACCGATCTGGCCGAAGCGGTCGAGCACGCCCTGCTCGCCGAAATCGGGAGAGCAGGATGACCAGATGGCGCCGATCGAGGCGGCGGCCAACATGCAGGCGATGGTCTCCGGCATGTTGGGCATCATGGCGGCGATGCGGTCGCCCTTGCCGATGCCGAGTGCCGCGAAGGCCTGCTGCAGCTTGGAGACCTGCGCGCGCAGCCGATCCCACGACCAACGGTCTTCGGCCTTGTCCTCGCCGCGGAAAATGATGGCGTCGGCCTCGCCGCGGCCGGGCAGCAGGTTTTCGGCGAAATTCAGCGTCGCATCGGGAAAGAAGCGGGCCTCCAGCATGCGGTCGCCGTCGACGAGCACCCGTGCGCCGCGTTCTCCCTTTACGCCGCAGAAATTCCAGACGCTCGACCAGAACTTCTCCCGCTCGGCCACCGACCATGCGTGCACATCCTCAAAGCCTGCAAGCGAGAGGCCGAATTCTCTATTGCAACGCTCGATGAAGGCATGGATCGGGCTTGTTGCAACGGTCTCGGCCGAGGGCACCCAAAGTGGCTTGTTATCCTGCATTCATTCTTCCTCCCCAATCCCGTCCTTATATCATGCTGCATTGCATTATAAAGTGCGACCGCCCGATCCCAAGCCTAAACGCGTCGCATAAACCGGATTCATGCGACGCGGTTCGGCTCTTCGTTTTATGATGTCGTAGTCTTGGAACCGTTGCACGCTTCCAGGCGACATGCATTGGATTTGCATAGGCCTGATATTTCATATATCGGGCGAAATCAGCGCATAACCGGTAACCGGCAGAGATCATGAGCACGTCTAGACATCGCAGGTGGCGCAGGAAAATCGGGCCCGTTTCGCGCTGGCTTCCGGCCTTCGCCCGCATGTCGACGCTGTTTCTGCTGGTTGCGCTTGCACTGTTCGTGGCCCTCAGGGTCGCAGCGCCCTATCTCATCACGACGGGTTTCGTGCGCTCCGGCATCGAGGATGCGCTGTCGAAATGGACGGGCTACCATGCCGAGATCAAGGGTAATCCGGTTCTCGAATTCTGGCCGACGCCGCGCATCACGCTGAACCAGGTCACCATCCGCCAGCCGCGCGAAAGCGGCGACAAGCTGCTCGGCAGTATTGAAAGCCTGTCGGCGGATTTCAGCCTCATCGATGCGCTGAGAGGCCGGACGAGTTTCCACGAATTCCATCTGCTGCGGCCCAACCTGGCGCTGACGCGTGATGAGAACGGCCTGATCGACTGGAGTTACGCCGGCCTGCTTGCGCGCGCGATCAGCGGCGTGCGCTACGAAAACGGGGCTGAGCTGCTCGATCCCGCTCTCGATGCCGAGATCGGTGCGGTGACCGTCGAGGACGGCACGCTTGCCGTCACCGACGTCAAGAGCGCCAAGACTTACAATTTTGACAGCGTCACGGCCGACATCGGCTGGCCACGGCTCTCGGGCGCGATCTCGGCTGTCGTGATCGCCCGTATCAACGGCGTGGACCTGAAGGTGGATTTCGCCTCGCGCCAGCCGCTGCTCGCCTTTGCCGGCAAGAGCGCCGAGACGCGGACATCGCTGACGTCAAACCTGCTGACGGCCCGTTTTCAAGGGATCGCCAGCATCGCCAGCCTTTCGGCGCTTTCCGGCAATATCGCCGTCAGCATTCCCGATGTGCCGGCGTTTCTGACATGGTCGGGCAGATCGCTCCCCGGCGTCGGCACGCTGAAGAGCGCCTCGCTGGAATCCGACATCATGTCATCGGGCAGCGGGCTGCGTTTCAACGATCTCAGCCTGTCGCTGAACGAGGCGAGCGCCACCGGCGTGATGGACCTTACGACTAGGGCCGGCAGACGGCCGAAGATCGGCGGCACGCTCGCCTTCGACCAGATGAACCTGAAGCCGTTCCTCGACGCTTTCGCGCTGCGATTGGCGGCGGGTGAGGCGGAGGAAATCTCCACCGGCATCAGCGCACCGCTGCAACTGCTCGACGTCGACGTCAGGCTTTCGGCGCGGCGCGCTGAGATGGGCCGCTTCGAGCTTTCCGATGTCGGCGCCAGCATGATCGTCACCGGCGGCGAGGCCAAGTTCGATATCGGCGACAGCGGCTTCGAAGGCGGCGAAATGACGGCGCATCTGGAGGCGACGCGGCGCGACTTCGACGGCGGCGGCAAGCTGCAGCTGTCGATCCGCGATGCCGACTTCGCCGGCCTTGCCGAGCGTCTGCAGCTCAAAGGACCGCTGCCGCTTGCGACGGGATCGCTCGATCTCGACCTGCAGTCGTCGAAGGCGATCTGGACGGCCGGTCTTGCCGACGTCACCGGCAAGCTGCATTTCTGGACGAGGGAAGGCACGATTCCCGGCGTCGACTCCGGCGCGCTCAGGACACAGGCGGCCCAAAAGCCGTTCTTTCCACTGAGTGCCGCAGCCGGCAGCGCTTTCGCGTTCAACCAGTTGGAACTTCGGGCCGATTTCGCCAACGGCTCCGCCGAAATCCATGACGCCCATGTTGTCGGGCCGACGCAGACGCTGGCGCTTTCCGGCGTGGTCACCTATCAGTCCAACGGGCTGGCGCTTTCCGGTTCTCTGGAGGCGACCGATCCGGCCAAGGCGGCAGAGCTGCCGCTTCTGCCGTTCTTCGTGGGCGGCTCATGGCCGAATCCGGTGATCTCGCCGGTTCCGCTTTTTGGCGGCACGCCCCACGCGCAATAAAGAGCCCTGCGTCCAAGGGGACATGCCGCTCAGGCGCCGGCTGCCGCCGCCCGCTCGTCGCGCTCGCGCTGCACTTCCCGCCGCTTGGTGATCACGGATGCGCAGATAACGCCGACCGCGACGATGGCGATCAGGATCGTGCAGATCGCATTGATCTCAGGCGTTACCCCAAGGCGCACCTGGCTATAGATCTTCATCGGCAGCGTGGTTGCGCCGGGGCCGGAGGTGAAGCTTGCAATGACGAGGTCGTCGAGCGACAGCGTGAAAGCCAGGATCCAGCCCGAAAACACCGCCGGCGAGATGATCGGCAGCGTGATCTCGAAGAAGGTCCGCACCGGCGGCGCGCCCAGATCCTGCGCGGCTTCCTCGATCGACTGGTCGAAGCTCAAGAGCCGTGATTGCACGACGACGGCGACGAAGCACATGGTCAGCGTCGTATGCGCCAGCGTAATGGTCCAGAAGCCGCGGTCGAGGCCGATTGCGACGAAGAGCAGCAGCAGCGACAGACCGGTGATGACTTCGGGCATGACGAGCGGCGCATAGACCATGCCTGAAAAGAGCATGCGGCCGCGGAAGCGGGTATAGCGCACCAGCGTTAGCGCCGCCATCGTGCCGAGGATGGTCGCAAAGGTGGCCGACAGCAGACCGACACGGATCGTTACCCAGGCGGCATCGAGCAGGGCCTGGTTCGAGAGCAGCGACGCATACCATTTGGTGGAGAAGCCGCCCCAGACGGTGACGAGTTTCGATTCGTTGAAGGAAAAGACCACCAGCAGCACGATCGGCAGATAGAGGAAGGCAAAGCCGAGCACGACGGAGATGATGTTGAAACGGGTCCATCTCAGCATGGCTTATTTCCCCCGCTCTTCGGCCTTGGCCTGCGCATTCTGGAAGAAGACGATCGGAATCACCAGGATCATGAGCAGGATGGTTGCGACCGCCGAGGAGACTGGCCAGTCTCTATTCGCGTTGAATTCGTTCCAGAGCGTCTTGCCGATCATCAACGTCTGCGAACCGCCGAGAAGATCGGGAATGACGAACTCGCCAACGGCAGGGATGAAGACCAGCATGCAGCCGGCAACCACGCCGGGGATCGACAGCGGGAAGGTGACGCGCCAGAAGGCCTGGGTCGGCGTGCAGCCGAGATCCTGCGCTGCCTCGATCAGCGTGCCGTCCATCTTTTCGAGCGCCGAATAGAGCGGCAGCACCATGAAGGGCAGATAGGAATAGACGATGCCGATATAGACGGCGGTGGTGGTGTTGAGGATGATCAGTGGGATGTCGATTACATGCAGCGACAGGAGGAGCTGGTTCAGCAGCCCTTCGGGCTTCAGGATGGCTATCCAGGCATAGACGCGGATCAGGAAGCTCGTCCAGAACGGCAGGATGACGAGCATCAAAAGTGTCGGGCGGATGCGCCGCGGGGCCTGCGCCATGCCATAGGCGATCGGATAGGCGATCAGCAGCATCAGGAAGGTCGAGACCGCCGCGATGATGACGCTCGAGAGATAAGCGTTGAAGTAGAGCGGATCGTCGGTGAGATAGCCGTAATTATCCAAGGAGAAGGTCGAGACCTTGCTCCAGAAGGCACTCCAGCCATCGGCAAAGGAGAAGACCGGCTCATAGGGCGGGATGGCGATCGCCGTCGTCGACAGGGAAATGCGGAAGACGATGAAGAACGGCGCCAGAAAGAAGAGCAGCAGCCAAGCGTAGGGGATGATGATGACGAGGCGGTTGTAAAGGCGCGATGCGAAGGTTTCCATAACCTCAATCCTTCAGCAGCACGCCGCCATTCTCGTCGAACGAAACCCAGACGTCCTGATCATAGGTGAACGGGTCTTCGACGGAACGCTGCGCGTTGAGGGAAGAAGCTCTGACGAATTTGCCGCTCGGCAGCTTGATATGGAAGACGGTCATGTCGCCGAGATAGCCGATATCCCAGATCTCGCCTTTGGCGGCATTGACCGAGGCATTCGCGGGGGCCGTGCGCGCCACGCGGATCTTTTCCGGGCGGATGGCAAAACCGACCGTTTTGCCGACGGCCGGCGTCTCGGTGGCGGCCGTCCGGATCGTCAGGCCGGTTTCGACCGAAATCTCGACCGCGCCGTTTTCCGACGTCGTCACCTTGCCGTCGAAGATATTCACGTCGCCGATGAAGTCCGCGACGAAGCGGGAATTCGGCGCCTCGTATATTTCGGCCGGCGTTGCCACCTGCACGACCTTGCCGTGGCTCATGACCGCGATGCGGTCGGCCATGGTCATCGCCTCTTCCTGATCGTGGGTGACCACAACGAAGGTGAGACCGAGCGTCTGTTGCAGGTCCATCAGTTCGAACTGAGTTTCCTCGCGCAGCTTCTTGTCGAGCGCGCCAAGCGGTTCGTCGAGCAGCAGCACTTTCGGGCGTTTGGCGAGCGAGCGGGCGAGCGCAACGCGCTGGCGCTGACCGCCGGAGAGCTGGTTCGGTTTGCGTGAGGCAAACTGCTCGAGCTTTACGAGCTTCAGCATCTGCGTCACGCGCTCAGTCATTTCGTCCTTCGGCATGCCGTCCTGCTTGAGGCCGAAGGCGATATTCTTCTCGACGGTCATATGCGGAAAAAGCGCGTAAGACTGGAACATCATGTTGACCGGCCGCTTGTAGGGCGGCGTGCCGGCGAGGTCGGTGCCATCGAGGATGATTTCGCCCGAGGTCGGCTGCTCGAAGCCGGCGAGCATGCGCAGAAGCGTCGACTTGCCGCAGCCGGACGCACCGAGCAGCGCGAAGAACTCGCGGTGATAAATGTTCAGCGACAGATCATCGACGGCGGTGAAATTGCCGAAGCGCTTGGTGACATTCTTGAAGGCTATGAAGGGTTTTGCAGAAGGGTCGGTCCAGGGTGCGAAGGCGCGGCGGATATTGCCCAAAGATTTCATAATATTCCCCGAATATAAGTTTTCAGCCGGCCTCCACCCCGGGCCGGTAATGAAAGGCCCGGACGTTTCCGTCCGGGCCTGGCATCGACTTACTGGCCGGTCACGACCTTCGTCCAGATTCGCGTTGCCGTGCGCTGCGTCTTCGGATCCCACGGCTTGACGGTGAAAAGGTTCTTCATCACCTCGTCGGTCGGATAGACCGCCGGATCTTCCAGCACTTCCTTGCTGACGAACTGCTGCGAGGCCTTGTTGCCGTTGGCATAGAAGGTGTGGTCGCTCGCCTTGGCGATGACCTCGGGCTTCATCAGGTAGTTCAGGAATTCATGCGCTTCGGCCACGTGCTTGGCATCGGCGGGGATTGCCATCATGTCGAACCACATCTGAGCGCCCTGCACGGGGATCGAATAATTGACCTCGACGCCGTTCTTGGCTTCGGCCGCGCGGTCGCGGGCCTGCAGCATGTCGCCGGAATAACCGAAGGCAATGCAGATGTCGCCATTGGCAAGGGCGTTGATATATTCGGACGAGTGGAACTTGCGGATATAGGGGCGCACCGCCGTCAGCAATGCCTCGACCTTCTTGAAATCCTCGGCCTTGGTGGAGTTCGGATCGAGGCCGAGATAACGCAGCGCCGTGGTCATCACGTCCTTCGGCGTGTCGAGCACGTAGATGCCGCAGTCCTTGAACTTTTCGGCGACCTTCGGATCGAAAATCACTTCGAGACCGGGCTTGGCGTCAGGCCCGAGGATTTCAGCGACCTTCTTGACGTTATAGCCGATACCGTCGGTCCCCCACATGTAATCGACGGCGTATTCGTTGCCCGGGTCATAGGAAGCGGTGCGCTGCTGGATCACGTCCCACATGTTGGAAAGGTTCGGCAGCTTCGACTTGTCGAGCTTCTGGAAGACGCCTGCCTGGATCTGGCGCTGCAGGAAGTCGGCGGTGGGAACGACGACGTCATAACCGGTGCCGCCGGCAAGCAGCTTGGTTTCCACCGTCTCGTTCGAATCAAAGGTGTCGTAAACGACCTTGATGCCGGTTTCCTTGGTGAAGTCGGCAAGGATGCTGTCGTCGATATAATCCGACCAGTTGTAAACGTTGACGACGCGCTCCTGCGCAACGGCCGGCGCGGCGGCAAGGAGCGCGGCGATGGCTGCGGCCGTCACGGTTGCGATGGTTGACCTCATGACTTCTCCTGTTTGTTCGAAGAGCCCGCATCCGCGAACCTCTTTTCCCTCTGGTTTTGCCCCGCAGACTAAGAAGGAATTTCTAACCCCACAAGCGCAAAAACTACGCTTTCAATCATTTCACCTCACTGGAAGTCGAAGGCGCTGAGGCCCGCCACCATCTCGTCGAGCCCGAGCGGCCGCGTTACCGGCGGCTCAGCGCGGGAAAGGCAGCCGCGCCGCTCGCAAAGACGACAGGCTGAGCCGATCGCAACCGGATCGAGCGCCGCCCCCTGCCCGTAGACCACGCCATCCGCGAGGGCGGCATCGCAGCCGATCAGAATCGCGGTGCGTCTGATCCTTTCCCCGAATTCGACGCTCGGCCCCTCCAGGGTGCGCGCGACCGTCAGGAAGGAGGCGCCATCCGGCATGACGACGGTCTCGGCGAGAATCTGGCCCGGCTGCAGGAAGGCGGCATGGATATTGAGCTTTGGACAGCCGCCGCCGAAACGGGCCTGCGGAAAGCCCTGGGCGCCGGCGCGCCGCAGCCGATGGCCGGCCGCATCGATCTCGACCAGGAAGAAGGGGATGGCTGCCGCCCCAGGTCGCTGCAGCATCGTCAGACGCGTTGCCGCATGGCCGAAGGAGACGCCGAAACGCGCGCGAAGAATATCGATGTCGTAACGCGTCGCCTTAGCCGCCGACAGGAAGGCCTCGTAGGGCATTGCCAGCGCCAGGGCCGCAATGCGGGCAAGCTCGAAGCGGGCGATGCGGCGCGCCTCGGCGGAAGAAAGCGAGAGATCGTCGAGCTCGGCATCGATGGCCGGCAGCAAGGCAAGGTTTGCGACCTCGACTGAGATTTCGTGCGCACGATCGGCCGGCGACAGCCGTTCCGAAATGAAAAGCCGCATCGAATGCCGATCGAAACGGCGGCGCAGATCCGGCATGACGTGCACGGGCAAGACGCGCATAGCAATGCCGCGTTCGGCGCGCAGCCAGTCCTTCAGCCCCGCCGCAAGATCGAGGCCGCCGGGCACCGTCGCAGCAAAGGCTTCCGCCGCGGTCTCGATCCGTCCGAAATAGCCCGATCGGCGCTCCAGCGTCTCGCGCAGCTCGTCCAGCGGCAGCCGGCCGGCGGCAACGGGCGCATGCCCTTCGGCCGCCATCAGCGCCGTCAGATCGGACAGCCGCGCGGCCTGTTCGCGGTAGGCGCGATAAAGCTTGATCATGCCGCTTGCGGCATTCGGCGCCGCCTCGGCCACCTCCACCAATTCCTGGTCGCCAGGCAGTTCGCCTGATAGCAGCGGGTCGGCGAAGACCTCCTTCAGCTGCCCGAGGCTGCCGCCGGTCTGCCCCCGCAACTCCTCCAGATCGACCCGGTAGACGGCCGCAAGCTTCAGGAGCAGCTGCACCGTCAACGGCCGCTGGTTGCGCTCGATGAGGTTCAGGTAGGAAGGCGAAATCTCCAGCGCCTCGGCCATGGCGGTCTGCGTCAGCGCCAGCGCATTGCGGATGCGCCGCAGTTTAGGGCCTGCGAAGATCTTCCGTTCCGCCATGTCACACCTTTGACAAAGAACAGGAGCGTTTAATTTACAAAATTTTACAAATTCACAGCGCCCCTCTGTCAATCCTCGTCATCTTAACCTTTTTCCAGTGCAGGAATCAAAGGTTTTCCTGGCCAGATCAGCGCAAATTGTCAATCTTGTCATTCATCCATCCAAAGACGATTTTCAGTGAGGAGAGCCGCATGACCGATTTTTACAAGCTTGTCCGAAATGCACCAGCAGGCCGCTTCGACGGTATCGAACGGCCCTATTCGGCCGCTGACGTACAGCGGCTGAGAGGCTCGGTGGCGCTCAGCCATACGCTCGCCGAAATGGGGGCGGGTCGCTTGTGGCAGCTCATTCATCAGGAAGACTTCGTCAATGCGCTTGGCGCGCTCTCCGGCAACCAGGCTATGCAGATGGTGCGCGCCGGGCTGAAGGCGATCTATCTCTCCGGCTGGCAGGTGGCGGCTGACGCCAATACGGCATCGGCGATGTATCCCGACCAGTCGCTTTATCCCGCCAATGCCGGGCCGGAACTCGCCAAGCGCATCAACCGCACGCTGCAGCGGGCCGATCAGATCGAGACAGCTGAGGGCAACGGCCTTACCGTCGAGACCTGGTTTGCGCCGATCGTTGCCGATGCGGAAGCCGGTTTCGGAGGACCGCTCAACGCCTTCGAGATCATGAAGGCCTATATCGAGGCGGGTGCGGCGGGCGTCCATTTCGAGGATCAGCTCGCTTCGGAGAAGAAATGCGGCCATCTCGGCGGCAAGGTGCTGATCCCGACAGCCGCCCATATCCGCAATCTCGACGCCGCCCGGCTTGCCGCCGACGTCATGGGCGTGGCGACGCTGGTCATCGCCCGCACCGATGCGGAGGCAGCAAAACTGCTGACGTCTGATATCGATGAGCGCGACCAGCCCTTCGTCGACTATGATGCCGGGCGCACGGTCGAGGGATTCTACCAGGTCAGAAACGGCATCGAGCCCTGCATCGCCCGTGCCGTCGCCTATGCGCCGCATTGCGACCTGATCTGGTGCGAGACCTCCAAGCCGGATCTGGAGCAGGCGCGCCGTTTTGCCGAAGGTGTGCACAAGGTCCATCCGGGCAAGCTGCTCGCCTATAATTGCTCGCCTTCCTTCAACTGGAAGAAAAATCTTGACGAGGCGACGATCGCAAAGTTCCAGCGCGAACTCGGCGCGATGGGCTACAAGTTCCAGTTCATCACGCTCGCGGGCTTCCACCAGCTGAACTATGGCATGTACGAGCTGGCGCGCGGCTACAAGCAGCGGCAGATGTCGGCCTATTCCGAACTGCAGCAGGCCGAATTCGCCGCAGAGGCGAACGGCTATACCGCCACCAAGCATCAACGCGAGGTCGGCACCGGCTATTTCGACTCCGTGTCGCTCGCCATCACCGGCGGCCGGTCTTCGACTACGGCAATGCACGATTCAACCGAACATGCGCAGTTCAAACCGGCTGCGGAATGAGCGCAAGAGGAGGATAAGATCATGGCATCCATCGCACGCGTCCGGGAGCGGGCCGAGCAGCAGGCATCGAGCATGAGCGAGGATCAACAGACGACGATCCGCATGCTCGCCAACGACCTGCATCGGCTGAACCAATCCGTCATGAAGGCCGTCGAGGCCGGCGTTTCGGTCGAACTGGTGCGCTCGGCTCGTCATCACGGCGGCGACGGCAACTGGGGCGACCTGTTGATCCCGGTTGTCGTCACCAACCGGCACTGACGAAACAGCCGGCAGCTCGGGCACATCGCTCGATCTGCCCTCGATCACAGCGTCCGCGCCTCGAAAGAAGGCGCGGACGCCTTATCGTCTTTCAGTCTTTCCAGCCTCGGCATCAGCCGCGGCTTGGACGCTTGCCGGCGAAGAGATCGGCATAGCTTCGGATCAGCCTGGTCATGCGGTCGGCGACCGTGCGGATCTCCGGGCGATGGCGATCCTCGGCATTCATGACGATCCATTGGCGGTGGCGCAATTCCGGCAGTTCGCTGCCCTGGCGCTGCAAATCGGGATGGAGATCGCCGACGAAACAGGGAAGCACTGTTTTGCCGGCGCCGGCGCGCACCAGATCCGGCAGCGAACGCGGCCGGTTAACCGTGGCGACGATCTCGGCGGCGGCATGGGCATGCGGCCAGCGCAGATAGGACGAGATCGCGTCCTCCTCGCCGACGGCTATCCAGCGCTCGTCCGGTTCGGCGGCGTTGCGCCTGCTATAGACCGCATAGGCCACCTCGCCGAGCTGGCGGGCGGCAAGATTGCCCTCCTCCGGCTCGAAGGCGCGAATGCCGATATCGCTCTCGCGATAGGCAAGGCTTGCCCGCGCCTCGCCGATTGTGAGAGCAACGGCGAAGGCATCGCCCGGCATGCGGATTGCGGCGAAATTCTCCGTCAACAGCCAGGCGACCCAGGTGCCGGCGGCGATCCGGACGGTCGTGCCACCCTCCCCGGACTGCCGCCAGGCTTCGACCTTGCGGGCGGCCGCCTCCATCTCTTGAAGGTGATCGAGCAGTGCCTGGCCGTCGCCAGTCAGCCGATAACCGGTCTGGCTGCGGGAAAACAAGGTGCGGCCGACCTCCTGTTCGAGATCGAGCATGCGCCGGCCGACGGTCGCCGGGCTGAGCCCGCTTGCGGCACTGGCTCCCGTCAGGCCGCCAAGCCGGGCGACCTGCAGGAAAAGCTGATAGGAATCCCAATTCGCGTTTTTCATCAGTGAAAAACATAGCGTGGATTTGCCTGTTTATGAAGAGAAATTCGATGCTTAAATCCAGGGATGTACTCGAGTAGGAAAGGACATCCCATGTTCGATATGATCACCATCGCAGGCGTCCACGGATTTCGGCATCATTGCGGTCCGAGCAACAGCAAGGCCGACGAGGATCGGTTCTATGCCGAGTTCGGAGACAGCGGCATCATTCGCTTTGCAGCTTGGCTGACCTCGCTCGACCTCATGCTCAAGCGTGTCGCCCCAACGGAAAGACGCCGCAAAGTTGCGGCGCAATCCTGCGGCAGCGGCCGCGCTCCTCAGGCGACCTTCCTTGCGCCGCGGTGAGCGGCCGCGGGCTCTACGCCGATGCGGAAACGCTCGATCAGCGCCATCAGCGTATCGGCCTCGCCGGCAAGCAGGCGGCTTGCCTGCGTCGTCTCGGCAACCATCGAGGCGTTCTTCTGGGTCATCTGGTCCATGGCGTTGACCGAACTGTTGACCTCCTGCAGCGCGGCCGCCTGGTCGCGGTTGGCGGTGGCGATGGTCTCGACATGGCCGCTGATTGCGATGATCTCCTGGCTGATCGAAGCAAGGACGCTGCCAGTCTTCTGGACGAGCTCCGAGCCGGCCGTGACTTCGCGGCTTGATGTCTCGATCAGCGACTTGATCTCGCGCGCCGCATCGGCCGAGCGCTGGGCGAGTTCGCGGACCTCCTGGGCGACGACGGCAAAACCCTTGCCCGCCTCGCCGGCGCGCGCCGCCTCGATGCCGGCATTCAGCGCCAGAAGGTTGGTCTGGAAGGCGATGTCGTCGATCACCTCAATGATCTGCTCGATACGCTGCGAGGCTCCTTCGATACGCTCCATGGCGGCGACGGCATCGCCGACCACGGTGCCGGAATTGTCGGCCGTCTTCTTGGTCGCGGCGACGACGCTGTTGGCTTCGCGGGCACGCTCGGCGGAGGAGCGAACCGTGACCGTAATCTCCTCCACCGCGGCGGCGGTCTCCTCCAGGCTCGCCGCCTGCGCCTCGGTGCGCTTCGAAAGCTCGCCGGCGGAGGCCGAAACGGCGCTGCTGTTGCGCTGGATCGTCGAGGCGCTGTCGCGGATGCCGGAGAGCGTATCCTGGAGCCGGAGCAGCGATGCGTTGAAATCGACGCGCAGTTGTTCCAGCCGGCCGATAAAGGGCGTGCCGATCGTTTGCGAGACATCACCCTGGGACAGGCGCCCGAGGCCAGCCGCCAGCTGGCTGACGGCAAAATCGATCTGGCTGTCGAGCGAGCGCTTGTCAGCATCGTTGCGGGCGCGTTCGGCATCACCCAAGGCGCGCTGTTCGACTGCCTGCGTTTCCAGATTGCGCCTGGCACGGGCGCTGTCACGGAAGAGCGCAAGAGCCCGGCCGATTTCGCCGAACTCATTCTTCTTCTCGAGACAGGGGATCGCGCCGTCAAGATCGCCCGAGGAGATCGAGTGGACGTTCGCCGTCAGCGCCTGCAGGGGCCGCACCGACAGGCGGATCGCATAGAAGGCGAGAACGCCGACGAGCAGCATGACGACGGCGCCGATGCCGAGAACCAGGATCAGCAGCTCATTCATGCGTTGATAATAGAACTCCATCGGGATGCCGATGAAGATTATGCCGACATTGACGTTCGACGCGTTCTTGATCGGGAAATAGCCTGTCATGAATTTGCGGCCGAATAGCTCGGCGGGTCCGTAATAGGCCTCGCCCCGGGCGAGAACCGCCTGGGCCGGGTGCTCGGCTGCAAGCTTGGTGCCGAGGGCGCGGTCGCCGTTTTCCTTCTTGACGTTGGTGGAGATGCGAACGTAGTCGCTGCCCTGCTTTTGGAAGATCGTCGCGACACCGGCGATCGACTGCGCGGTGCGGTCGACAAGCGAATGATCGGCAAGGGCCGGAACCGCGTCCTCGGTGACGGCGGCAAGCTGATTATTCATCACCTCGATCTTCGCGGCCGGATCAGCCGCGCCGTAAAGGACAGCCATGGCGCGGGCGGCGTTCCGGGCATCCGAGACAGCCCCGTCCATCACATGGCGGCTCAGATTGTAATAGGTCGCGCCGACGATAGCGGCCGTGCTGATCGCCAGCAGAAACAGCGTGATCGCCACGATCTGGCTGACAATAGATGTAGAGAAAAGGCGCAGCATGAAAAACCCCCGGCCGGCAACAAGGGCTAAATTAGAGGAAAAGCGTTAAGGAAAATTTTCCGTAAATCAGGGCGGCAGTGAGCGCGATTCTGGAACAAAAGAAAACGGCCCCGGGAAGAGCCGGGGCCGTTTGGATGAGAAAAGGATCAGCGATCAGGCGGCGCGGTAGACCTGGGCCTCGGCCGCCTCGCCGTGGATCTTGAACTGCTGGATGAGGCGGCGCAGCGCATCGGCCTCGTCGGCGAGTTCGCGGCTGGCAGCGGTCGTCTCCTCGACCATGGCGGCGTTCTTCTGCGTCATCTGATCCATCTGGTTGACCGTCGAGTTGACGCTCTGCAGCGCGTTGGACTGATCGTGGCTGGCACGGGCGATCATCTCGACATGCTGGCTGATCGTGACGATCTGTGCGCTGATCTTCGCAAGCACGGTGCCGGTTTCCTGGACGAATTGCGAGCCGGAACTGACCTCGCTGGTCGACTTGTTGATCAGCCCCTTGATCTCCTGCGCGGCAGCGGCGGAGCGCTGAGCGAGTTCGCGGACTTCCATGGCGACGACTGCAAAGCCCTTGCCGGCCTCCCCGGCGCGCGCTGCCTCGATGCCGGCGTTGAGCGCCAGCAAATTGGTCTGGAAGGCAATCTCGTCGATGACGCCGATGATCTGCTCGATCTGACGCGAGGCTTCCTCGATGCGGCCCATGGCGTCGATCGCATTGCTGACGACGACGGCGGAATCGTCGGCGCTGCGCTTGGCCTGGCGGACGATCTGGTCGGCATCCTTGGCGCGTTCGGCCGACGAGCGGACCGTGACGGTGATCTGATCGACGGCGGCGGCGGTCTCTTCGAGCGAGGCGGCCTGCTGTTCCGTGCGCTTGGAGAGATCCTCGGCCGAATGGGCCATCTGGTTGCCGTTGCCCTGGATCAATTCGACGTTGTCACGGATCTGGCTCATCGTCGCCTGCAGGCGCAGCATCGAGCCGTTGAAATCCTGGCGCAGCTGTTCGAGACGGCCGATGAAGGGTGTCGCGATCGTCGTCGAGATATCGCCCTGCGACATGCGCTCGAGGCCGGCGGCGAGTGCGTTGACCGCGAATTCGATCTGGCGATCCATCTCGCGCTTTTCGGCATCGTTGCGCTGGCGCTCGTGTTCGGCGGCAGCGCGCTCCTCGTCGCTCTGTTCTTCTATGCGGATCTTCGAGATGGCGTTTTCTTTGAAGATGCCGAGTGCCCGGGCCATGTCGCCGATTTCGTCGTGGCGCTGCTCGCCCGATATGCTGGTATCCAGCGCGCCTTCGGCGATGCGGCGCATGGCGCCGGTGATCTGGCTGATCGGACGCTGCAGCGTCAGCACCAGAGCGATGCCGCCGAGGATCGACAGGAGGATGCCGAGGCCGGTGGTCATGACGGAGATGCTGTTTGCCTGGGTGCGCTCGGTGCCGGCCGTCTGCTTCTGCAGTTCGGCGAAATCGGTGAGCTTCTTCCAGATGCCGTCGAGTTCCTGGCGGGCCGCTGCATAGGCCGTGACGCGCTCGCCGATCGTATCGACGATCTTCGAGCCGCCGCCGGAAATGGCGTCGAGCGCCGGCTTGATCGCCTCCGATATGCCTTCGGCAAAACCCATGCCCTTGGCGCTTGTTGTTAGCACTTCCATGTCCTTGCCGAGCGTGCCGGTCTGCTGTTGCAGACGGACGAGATTTTCCTTGCTTGAATTGGCGAGGAAATCGGAAAGGACGATCTGCAGCGCGTAGACGGAGTTTTCGAGACGCCGCGTATCCTGAAGGACGGAATTGGTCTGGGCGATGCGGCCTTCCAGTTCGGCGAAACGCTGTGTCGCCTCACGCATCTTCTGCGTCGCGGTGAGCTGCGTATAGGTCGAGGTCTGGCGGAAGCGGGACACGAGACGACCGAGCTCGGTGATGTTTTCCTCCGTCGGGCTGGGCATCTCGGCGATCTGCTTGATGCTGTCGATGGTCGCAGCCAGCGAATCGATGACATTCTTCTGGTTGGTGGGGACCGAGATTGCGATCAGCCGCTGGGACTTCATGATCTCCGGCAGCTGTTCCTTGATGTAGGCGATCTTTTCCTCAGGCGTCTGCGGCTTGCTGTAACCGCTGGCGACGCTGCCAAGGAAATCGCCGCCCTTCAGCAGGCGGTCGGCCGTGCGCAGCGTGATCGTGGCGGCGCCCTCGTCGCGCTGAAGCGCGGTCTGCAGTTCATCGGCCTGATAGGAGACCGTGAAGCGGGTGCTGATCAGGCTCTTCTGCGCCGCGTCGATCTGCTCGTGCAGCTTCTGCTCCTGCTCGTGCAGGCCCCAGAGCTTGTCGACGACGCCGGAAATATCCTTGGTGCGGCGCGATGCCTCGGCAAGGCTGTCGCGGCCGGCGGCCTCTTCTCCGACCTGATCCAGCGTCTGGTCTAGCACGCCCTGCTGGGTCTTCAGATCCGACAGCAGCTTGTCGCGCGCCTCGGGGCTGGTGACGCGCAGGAAATCGTCCATCGAACCGTAGAGATCCTTGAATCCGCTCAGCGACTGCAGCACGCTGTTGGATATTTCCATGCGGCCCTGGAGAAGCCCGGATGCGTAAAGGCCGGTCAAGCCCACCGCCGAAATGGTGACGACAAAGGGCAGAACGAAGATCAGAACCTTGGTCTTGATCCTGAAGCGGGAAAGAATCTTGTCAATCAACATGGCGTTCCGAGCCTTTCATACACTACTCCTCCCGCGGGCAGCCATAAGGCGCGCCAGCCGAGTGCACATCGAACTATTCTCTTTCCATCGGGGAACCTGGAGGCCAGGCGGCAGTCATTGCCGGTTCATGTCCAAGCAGAGTTGGAAACGCCCAAATAATCGCGGGCAATAGTGTCAGATTAGATATTAATTTTCAGATAAGCGGTCATGGTGACTTAAGCCAAGGCGGTGAAATAATTGCAGATTATGCGCCACGCAGCCGCAGTGTTGCGAACGGGGGCCGCAAGTTTGCTTGTCGACGCTCGGCAGGATCAGATGAGGTGAGCGAGCAGCAGCGCCAAGCTGGCGGCGGTCGCGCCGGCTGCGAGCATCAGGTATCGCAGGGTGGCGATGCGGGCGTCGGGTTTTGCCTGGGCGATTGCGATGGCGCGGGCGCGTCGTGCGTTTCTGTTCATGCTCGAAACCTCACTTTTGTGACACAACAGTCCAACAAAAAGGCCTGCCGGTAAAGCTTAATTTGGGAAAAGCTTTCAGAGCCGGCAATTGAGACAGGATGGCGCACCTCTCTTAAGAAGTCTTGAATCGTTATACCGGATATTTCTATGCGCATTCGCCGGCGGCAAAGCCGGAAGCCCAGGCCCATTGGAAATTATAGCCGCCGAGCCAGCCGGTGACGTCGACACATTCCCCGACGAAATAAAGGCCTGGAACGGTCTTTGCTTCCATGCTGCGGGAATCGAGCGCCGCCGTGTCGATGCCGCCGAGCGTCACTTCGGCGGTGCGGTAGCCTTCAGAGCCGGACGGTTTGATGATCCAGTTCTGGGCGCTGGCGGCCAGCCGCTGCAGCGCCTTGTCGGGCAGATCGGCCATATTGCCGGCGATCTTTTCCCGCTCGACGAGAAACTGGGCCAGCCGCTTCGGCAGGATATCGCCGAGAGCTGTCTGGGCCGACTGGCGGCCTTTCAACTGCTTTGCCGTCTTCAGCTGCGCTGATATGTCGACATCCGGCTCGACCGCGACAACGATTTCATCGCCCTCCCGCCAGTAGGACGAGATCTGCAGGATGGCGGGACCGCTTAAGCCCCGATGGGTAAACAGCAGCGCTTCGCGAAAAGCGGTGCGGCCATGGCGGATTTCGGCAGGTGCGGAAATGCCGGCAAGCGGCGCTAAGCTTGCAAGCAGGCCGGGATCGAGCGTCAGCGGCACGAGACCCGGGCGGGTTTCGAGCACGGCCAGGCCGAACTGCTCGGCAAGGCGATAGGCAAAGCCGGTGGCGCCCATCTTCGGGATCGATTTGCCGCCGGTCGCAACGATGAGAGAGGATGCCTCGAAGACGCTTTCGCCCGTGGAGACGCGGAAGCCAGCCTCACTTCTCTCGACACCTGATATTTCGGTGCCGAGATGCAGGCCCGCGCCGGCCGCGCGCATCTCGTCCAGCAGCATGCGGATGATGTCCTTGGCGCTGTCGTCGCAGAACAATTGGCCGAGCGTCTTTTCGTGCCAGGCAATGCCGTGTCGGTCGACCATGGCGATGAAATCGGCGGGCGTGAAACGGGCAAGCGCCGACTTGCAGAAATGCGGATTGGCGGACAGGAAATTCTTCGGCTCGGCATGGATATTGGTGAAATTGCAGCGACCGCCGCCCGATATGCGGATCTTCTCGCCAGGCACCTTCGCGTGGTCGATGACGACGACCGAGCGGCCGCGTTTACCCGCGCGAATGGCCGCCATCATGCCGGCGGCTCCGGCGCCGATGATGATGACGTCGCTTTTGTGCTGCAAACCCTTTTCCCCAATCCAACCGGCGTCTTCTTTTCCATCAAAGGGCGAAAGTCAACGTTCTCAACCCCTCGCCAATTGGCAAACTCCGGCTATGATGGCGCCACGATCAACCAAACCGGTGTGTCATGTCCCCAAAAAAGACGACGCTGAAGCCTGCCAGAAACGTACCCGCCTCGACGAAAACACCTCCGGACCCCGGATCCCTGCGCGGCGTTGCGAACTGGAAGGAAGCGGCGCAGTGGCTGAGGGCCAGGGGCATCGAAGACATCGAATGCATCACGCCGGACCTTGCCGGCGTGCCGCGCGGCAAGATGATGCCGAGTTCCAAATTTACCTCCAACACCTCGCTGGCGCTGCCTTCGGCGATCTACCGGCATACGATTTCCGGCGAGTATCCGGAGGAGACGGAGAGCTTCCGATACGAGCCGCGCGACAGCGACCTGAAGCTGATGCCCGACCTTTCGACGCTTTCGGTCGTCCCCTGGGAGACCGACCCGACGGCCCAGGTGATCTGCGACATCGTCGATTCGGACGGCGGGGAAGTGCCCTATACGCCGCGCAACGTCTTGAAGCGGATCATGAGCCTCTATCACGACCGCGGCTGGAAGCCGATCGTGGCGCCGGAGATCGAGTTCTATCTGGTCGCCAAGAATGACGACCCCGACTATCCGCTGCATCCGCCGAAAGGCCGCTCCGGCCGCTCGATCCTCGGCGGCCAGGGCTATTCGATCGCCGGCATCAACGAGTTCGACGAACTGATCGACGATATCTACCACTTCTCCGAAAAGCAGGGGCTGGAGATCGATACGCTGATCCACGAGGAGGGACCGGCGCAGCTCGAGATCAACCTGCGCCATGGCAATCCGATCGAGCTTGCCGACCAGGTGTTCCTGTTCAAGCGCACGATCCGCGAGGCGGCGCTGAAGCACGACATCTACGCGACCTTCATGGCCAAGCCGATGCAGGGGCAGCCGGGCTCGGCGATGCATATCCACCAATCGGTGGTCAATATCGAGACGGGTAGGAACGTCTTCTCTAATCCGGACGGATCGGCCTCGAAGGAATTTTTCCATTTCATCGGCGGCATGCAGAAATTCGTGCCGAGCGCGATGGCGATGCTGGCCCCCTATGTGAATTCCTACCGCCGCCTGCAGCCCGACATGTCCTGCCCGGTCAACAATGCCTGGGGCTACGACAACCGGACGACCGCCTTCCGCGTCCCGGTTTCCGATCCGCAGGCGCGGCGGGTGGAAAACCGGCTGCCGAGTTCGGACGCCAATCCCTATCTGGCGCTCGCAGCCTCGCTCGCCGCCGGCCTGCTCGGCATCATGAGGCAGATCGAGCCGACGGCGCCGACCGAGGATTCGGCCAATGAAGGTTCGATCGACCTGCCGCGCGGTCTGCTGGAAGCCGTGGCGCTGATGGAGGACGAGCTCGCCTTCGAAGAGGTGTTCGGCAAGCAGTTCATCGGCCTTTACGCCGGCGTCAAGCGCGGCGAGTTCGAGACCTTCATGCAGGTGATCAGTCCCTGGGAGCGGGAGTTTCTTCTGCTCAACGTGTGAGGATATCATGGCGTCGCAGGAGATGTGGCAAAGCCCGATTGCGCCCGGGCTATCCTGGTACCAGGCAAACGTCGGGGGGCGGCCGACCTACGCCGCTCTCGACGGCTCGAGGACATGCGACGTCGCCATTGTCGGCGGCGGCTATACCGGCCTGCAGGCCGCCTACAACCTCGCCAAGTCGGGCGTTTCGGTGGTGCTGATCGAGGCATGGCGCTTCGGCGACGGAGCCTCCGGGCGCAATGGCGGCCAGCTCGGCACCGGCCAGCGGTGGTGGCCGGAAGAGCTTGAGGAAAAGATCGGCTACGAACGCTCGAAGGCGCTGTTCGATGTCGCCGAGGCGGCCAAGCGCCATCTTCTCGATTTCGCCAGGGAACATCAGATCGAGATCGATTACGTGCCTGGCCAGCTCAACGTCGCGCACAAGGCAAGCTACGAACGCGACTATCGTGAGAATGCGGAAATCGCCGCTGAGCGTTACGGCTATCCGCATTTGCGCTTCATGGACCGGAAGGAAACGCAGGAGCGGCTCGGCTCAAACCGTTTCCACTGCGGCGTGCGTGATGTCGGCACCGGCCATATTCATCCGCTGAAGCTGCTCATCGGGCTGGCGCGGGTGGCCTCCAATGCCGGCGCTGATATCTTCGAGATGACCCCTGCAAAGGCGATCCGCCAAACCGGCGGCAAGGTGATGATCGAAACCGAAAGGGGAACGATCACCGCCGACCGGGCGCTGATCGCCTGCAACGGTCATATCGGCAATCTGGAGCCGGTGACGGCAAGTCATGTCATGCCAATCCGCTCCTTTATCGGCGCCACCGTTCCGCTTGAGGCCTATCCCGATGTGCTGCCGGGAGGCGAAGCTGTCGCCGATTCGCGCTTCGTCGTTCGCTATTTCCGCAAAGTCGAAGGCCGCCTGCTGTTCGGTGGCCGCGAGGTCTATACGGCGGACAATCCCCGGGACATATCGCGGCACATCCGACGGCAGATCGGCGAGGTCTATCCTGGCTTGAAGGATATCCAGATCACCCATGCCTGGGGCGGCAGCGTCGGAATCACCATGCCGCGCCAGCTTTTCGTGCGCGATGTGATGCCCGGCGTCACCTCGATCGGTGGTTACTCCGGCCATGGCGTCATGCTGTCAAACTACTGTGGCAGGCTCTATGCGGAAACGGTGCTTGGCAAATCCGGCGATCTCGACCTGTTCAGATCGCTCGATATTCCTGCCTTTCCCGGCGGAGCCCGGATGCGGGCGCCGCTGCTTTTCCTCGCCTTGTCGTGGTTTGCGCTTCGCGACAAGTTTTAGTCCGATTGCGGATTTCCTCTTCCGGCAATTCGCTCTAAAACCGGAGCCCGACAGATTCATTGCACTGCACACTGGCTTTTTTAAATCGATTAGATTAAAAGGGCCGCAACCAGCCTGATTGAGAGACAAGCTCATGAGCAGCCAGATCATTCCCGTTGAGCCCTTTGATTGCGTCGTCTTCGGCGGCAGCGGCGACCTTGCCGAGCGGAAGCTTTTGCCCGCGCTCTACCATCGCCAGATCGAGGGCCAGTTCAAGGAGCCGACGCGTATCATCGGCGCCTCGCGCAGCCCGCTTTCGCATGAGGAATATCGCAAGTTCGCCAGGGACGCGCTGAAGGAACACCTGAAGAAAGGTGAATACGACGAAGACGAGGTCGAGAAGTTCTGTGCCCGCCTCTATTATGTTTCAGTCGACGCCCGCACGGACACCGGCTGGGATGAGCTGAAAAAGCTGCTCGACGAAAGCAAGGATCGGGTGCGCGGCTTCTATCTGGCGGTTGCACCTGGCATCTTCGGCGACATTTCGCAAAAGATCCATGATCACAAGCTGATCACCAAGTCGACCCGCATCGTCGTCGAAAAACCGATCGGCCGCGACCTCGCCTCGGCGCTGCAGCTCAACGACACGATCGGCCGCGTCTTCAAGGAAGAGCAGATCTTCCGCATCGACCACTATCTCGGCAAGGAGACGGTGCAGAACCTGATGGCGCTGCGTTTTGCCAACGCGCTCTATGAGCCGCTGTGGAACGCCAACTACATCGATCATGTGCAGATCACCGTGGCGGAATCGGTCGGCCTCGAAGGCCGCGCCGGCTATTACGATACCGCCGGTGCGCTGCGCGACATGGTGCAGAACCACATCCTGCAGCTGCTCTGCCTGACCGCGATGGAAGTGCCCTCGTCGATGGATTCGGAAGCCGTTCGCGACGAGAAGCTGAAGGTGCTGCGCGCCCTGAAGCCGCTCGACGCTTCCAATGTCGAGCAGGCGACGGTTCGCGGCCAGTACCGGGCCGGTGCATCGAGCAGCGGCCCGGTCAAGGGTTATCTCGAAGAGCTCGAAGGCGGCGTCTCCAACACCGAGACCTTCGTCGCCATCAAGGCGGAGATCAACAACTGGCGCTGGGCGGGTGTGCCCTTCTACATCAGAACCGGCAAGCGCCTTACCGGGCGCATGTCGGAAATCGTCATCACCTTCAAGCCGATCCCGCATGCGATCTTCGACCAGGCGGCCGGGCGCATTGTCGCCAACCAGCTGATCATTCGCCTGCAGCCGGATGAGGGGGTCAAGCAGTCGCTGATGATCAAAGATCCGGGTCCGGGCGGCATGCGCCTGCGCAGCGTATCGCTCGACATGAGCTTCGCCCAGGCCTTCAATGTCCGCAATCCCGACGCCTACGAGCGCCTGCTAATGGACGTGATCCGCTCCAACCAGACATTGTTCATGCGCCGCGACGAAGTCGAGGCCGCATGGAGGTGGGTGGATCCGATCCTCAAGGGTTGGGAAACGACCGGCCAGCAGGTGCAGGGCTATACGGCCGGCACCTGGGGCCCGAGCCAGGCCATCGCGCTGATCGAGCGCGACGGCCGCACCTGGCATGACGACATATAGGACGACACCGATGGCATCGAACCTGCATTCCTTCGCCAGTGCTGCCGACCTCGCCGACAGCCTCGCCGACACGGTCGCCGACAGGCTTTCGGCGGCAATCGCCGCCCGCGGTGCGGCGTCCATCGCCGTTTCCGGCGGTTCGACGCCGAAGGCCTTCTTCCAGGCGCTTTCGACACGCGACATCGCCTGGGACAAAGTGACGATCACGCTGGTGGACGAACGTTTCGTGCCGGCCGACAATGCCCGCTCGAACCACCTGCTGGTCGATGCCAACCTTCTTCAGAACAAGGCAAAAGCGGCGCGTTTCGTGCCGCTTTACCAGCCGGCATCCTCCGTCGAGGAGGCCGCACGGCTTGCGACGGAAAAAAGCGACGAAATCGGAATACCCTTCGACGTCGTCATCCTCGGCATGGGCGGCGACGGCCACACGGCTTCGTTCTTCCCCGGCGGCAGCAATCTTGCCCGGGCGCTCGACGCGTCGACGCCGCGCGGCGTCATCACCATGGAAGCGGAAGGAGCCGGCGAGCCGCGCCTGACCTTCACCTTCTCCAGTCTTCAGGATGCCGCACTCCTGGTGCTCCATATTGAGGGCGAAGGCAAAAAAGACGTTCTCGCAAAGGCGGAAGGCAGCGGTGACGAGGCAGAAATGCCGATCCGCGCCGTTCTGCGCCGGGCCACTTCCCCGGTCGAGATCTACTGGGCTCCCTGATCGGCCCCAGACCGGATCCGGATTTCAGGCCGGAGCCGCCGAAAGAGATAGAGACAACGAACAAGGCAGGGATTTTCCATGTCCGCTCATGCACGCATTTCTGCGATCACCGATCGCATCGTCGAACGCTCGAAGCCGACCCGCGAGCGCTACCTGGAACGCCTGCGCGCCGCCGCTTCCAAGGGTGTGCAGCGCTCGGTGCTCGGCTGCGCCAACCTCGCGCACGGCTTCGCGGTCTGTTCCCCCGCCGAAAAGGATGCGCTCGCCGGCGACCGCATACCCAATCTCGGCATCATCACCGCCTATAACGACATGCTCTCGGCCCACCAGCCGTTCGAGACCTATCCGGCGATCATCCGTGAGGCGGCCGCCGAGGCAGGCGGTGTCGCTCAGGTGGCCGGCGGCGTGCCCGCAATGTGCGACGGCGTCACCCAGGGACAGCCGGGCATGGAGCTCTCGCTCTTCTCGCGTGACCTGATCGCCATGGCCGCGGGCGTCGGCCTGTCGCACAATATGTTCGATGCCGCCCTCTTCCTCGGCGTCTGCGACAAGATCGTGCCGGGCCTCGTCATCGCCGCACTATCCTTCGGCCACTTGCCGTCGATCTTCGTTCCCGCCGGTCCGATGACCACAGGCCTGCCGAACGACGAGAAGTCGCGCGTGCGGCAGCTCTTTGCCGAGGGCAAGGTCGGGCGCGCCGAGCTTCTGGAGGCGGAATCGAAATCCTATCATGGTCCCGGCACCTGCACCTTCTACGGCACCGCCAACTCCAACCAAATGCTGATGGAGATCATGGGATTCCACATGCCGGGCTCCTCCTTCATCAACCCCGGTACGCCGCTGCGGGAAGCGCTGACGCGCGAAGCCGCCAAGCGGGCGCTGGCGATCACCGCACTCGGCAACGAATTCACGCCAGCCGGCGAGATGATCGACGAGCGCTCGATCGTCAACGGCGTCGTCGGCCTGCATGCGACCGGCGGCTCGACCAACCACACGCTGCACCTCGTCGCCATGGCGCGGGCAGCCGGCATCCAGCTCACCTGGCAGGACATTGCCGAGCTTTCGGAAATCGTGCCGCTGCTTGCCCGCGTCTATCCGAACGGGCTTGCCGACGTGAACCATTTCCAGGCGGCCGGCGGCATGGGTTTCCTCATCAAGGAACTCCTCAAGCACGGGCTGGTGCATGACGACGTGCGCACCGTCTTCGGCCAAGGCCTCGAGGCCTATACGGTCGATGCCCGGCTCGGCGAGAACCGCACCGTGTTGCGCGAACCGTCGCCGGAGAAGAGCCACGATCCGAAGGTGCTTTCCAGCATCGAGACGCCGTTCCAGGCCAATGGCGGGCTGAAGATGCTGCGTGGCAATCTCGGCAAGGCGGTCATCAAGATCTCCGCCGTCAAGCCGGAGCGCCACGTCATCGAGGCGCCGGCGATTGTCTTCCACAGCCAGCAGGAACTGCAGGACGCTTTCAAGGAAGGCAAGCTCAACCGCGATTTCATCGCGGTTGTACGCTTCCAGGGGCCGAAGGCGAACGGTATGCCGGAACTGCACAAGCTGACGCCGCCGCTCGGCGTGCTGCAGGACCGCGGCTTCCGCGTGGCGCTGCTCACCGACGGGCGCATGTCGGGCGCATCCGGCAAGGTGCCGGCAGCAATCCACGTCACGCCGGAAGCGGTCGATGGCGGCCCAATCGCCCGCATCCGGGACGGCGACATCATTCGCCTCGACGCGATCAAGGGCACGCTCGAAGTGCTGGTCGATGCAGCCGACATGGCCGAGCGCGAGCCGGTGAGCATCGATCTCTCCGACAATGAATTCGGCATGGGCCGTGAACTCTTCGCCCCCTTCCGCCGCGCCGTCGGCGCATCCGATCAGGGCGCCAGCGTGCTCTTCCACTGAGCGCAATCAGTTTAAACAAGAAAAACCCGCGGGGCGCCTGAAGCGTCCCGCGGGTTTTTCTATGAGCGGTCCGAGACTATCCGTCAGGCGCGGATATCGAGGACGTAGTCCTTGTGCGCGGGGTGCGTGCTGTAGACGAAGATCTTATTCAGCTCCTTCTGCGTCAGCAGCCGCAGGAAGCGAACCTCGATCGTATTGTTGGCGTTGACCTTCATCAGCAGGCATCCGACCTTGGTGATGCGGGCATCCGGAATATCCAGATAGAACTGCTTCGGCAGGTTGAACTGGGTCAGGATTGCCAATGTTGCGCTGCTCATCGAGATGCGGACAATGTCGCAGCGGCGCGAAGCCGCGTGCATGACGCCCTTTTCCGTATATTCGATGCGCGCGGCGTTCATCGTATCCTCCATTTTGAACCGCGCCTCGCGGTCATACATGAAGGACTCTTCCTTGCTCAGGAAATGAGATCTTGGCTGTGACGGATTGGAAGCGGCCACCTGCTTATCCCCCTCATAAAGTGATGAGGAAAAGGTAGCAGCCGATCTTTAACAGAAAGTGAGAATTCGGCTGCCTCCATATAATTCCCGGGATTACCACCCCAAAAATGGCCGCCTCATTTCCGGTATGTATGGCCGCTCGCGTCAAAGAGATGCAGCCTCTGCCGATCGGCGGCAAAGCGCATCTTCTGGCCCTTATGGACATCGTAAATGCCCGGCAGCTTGACGACGATCGGCTCGCCGGGCACCAGGCCCTCAATATAGAGCAGCGTCACTTCGCCGAGCGCTTCGACGATCGACACTTCGCCCTCGAAAAGATAGTCGGCGCCGTCGGCGATCCTCAGATCTTCGGGGCGGACTCCGAAGCTCGCCTGCTTGCCCTTCTCGGAGGCATCGGTCGCCACATCCAATGTCACCGACATGCCGCCGGTCAGCGTCACGGTCGTCTGGCTGCCGGTCCCGGCGATCGTCGCCGGAATGATGTTCATGGCGGGCGAGCCGATGAATTTCGCGACGAAGAGGTTGGCGGGGCGCTCGTAGAGCTCCAGCGGCGCACCGACCTGCTCGATATTGCCGGCCGACAGGACGACGATGCGGTCGGCGAGCGTCATCGCCTCGACCTGGTCGTGGGTGACGTAGATCATCGTCGTATCGGCCATCTGCTCATTGAGACGGGCAATTTCGATACGCGTGGCGACGCGCAGCGCGGCATCGAGGTTGGACAGCGGCTCGTCGAACAGGAAGACCTTGGGATCGCGGCAGATGGCGCGACCGATCGCCACGCGCTGGCGCTGACCGCCGGAGAGCGCCTTCGGCAGCCGGTCGAGATATTTGGTCAGCTGCAGACTCTCGGCCGCCGCGCGGACGCGGCGGTCGATCTCCTGCTTGTTTTCGCCGGCGATCTTCATGCCGAAGGCCATGTTGTCGTAGACGGTCATGTGGGGGTAGAGCGCGTATGACTGGAAGACCATGGCGATGCCGCGCTTCGAGGGCGGCACGTCATTGACGAGCTGGCCGTCGATATACATCTCGCCGCCGGTAATCGCCTCGAGACCGGCGATCATGCGCAGAAGCGTGGACTTGCCGCAGCCGGACGGACCGACGAAGACGATGAATTCGCCCTGCTTGATATCGAGGTCGATACCATGGAGAACATCCACGGAACCGTAGGATTTGCGAATGTCCTTCAGTGTCAGTCCAGTCATTTCTCACTCCCCTCCTGATCCTTAGGCGAGACGGGCGAAATACGCCCCCCAGGCCGGAATATCGATCTTGTCGCCATAGTTGTTGCTGGTAAAGCCATGGCCCGTCAATGCCTGCCATTCTCCCGCAGGCAGAGTGACGCCGGTCTCGGCCGGGCTCATGTTGAAGATGCAGAGCAGCTTCTCATCGGCGTGTTCGCGGGTGAAGACCAGGCTATCGCCCTGCGCCTCCTCGAATTCGATCTCACCCTTGGCAAAGGCCGGGTGCAGCTTTCGGAAGGCAATGAAGCGGCGATAGTGCTCCAGCACCGAAGTCTCGTCGCCCTGCTGGACGTTGACGGCGCGCAGAATGTGCTCGACCGGAACCGGAAGCCAGGGCTTGACGGTTGAAAAACCGCCCTGGGCGACGTGGCTGTCCCAGACCATCGGCGTACGGCAGCCGTCGCGGCCCTTGAATTCCGGCCAGAACTGGATGCCATAGGGATCCTGCAGATCCTGATAGGCGAGATCGGCCTCGGTCAGGGCCAGTTCCTCGCCCTGGTAGAGGCAGACGGAGCCGCGCAACGTCAAGAGCAGCGAAGCATAGAGCTTGGCAAAGGCGTCGTGATCGGCGACCAGCCCGCCCCAGCGGCTGACGTGACGCATGACGTCGTGATTGGAGAAGGCCCAGCAGGCCCAGCCATCGGGCGCGGCAGCTTCGAAATCCTCCATCACCTCCTCGACGCGCTCCGGCGTCAGCGGATCGGGGGCAAGGAATTCGAAGGCATAACACATATGCATCTTGTCATTGCCGGAGGTATATTCGCCGACGATTTCGAGGCCGCGCTGGCTGTCGCCCACCTCGCCGACGGCGGCGATTGCCGGAAACTCCTCGAGGACGGCGCGGAAGCGCTTCAGGAAGGCAAGGTTCTCCGGCCGGTTCTTGTCGTAGATATGCTCCTGGAAATTGTAGGGATTGACCGCCGGCGCCGTCGAGGCGTTGCGCCGCTCAGGGGCAAGCGCCGGATTGTCGCGCAGGAGCGGATCGTGGAAATAGAAATTGATGGTGTCGAGGCGGAAGCCGTCGACGCCGCGATTGAGCCAGAAGCGCACGACATCGAGCAGGCGGTCCTGCACTTCCGGATTATGCAGGTTCATATCCGGCTGCGAGGTCAGGAAATTGTGCAGGTAATACTGCATGCGCGTCGGATCCCACGCCCATGCGGAGCCGCCGAAGATCGACAGCCAGTTGTTCGGCGGCGAACCATCGGGTTTGGCATCGGCCCAGACATACCAGTCAGCCTTGGCATTGGTCTTGCTGGAACGGCTCTGCACGAACCAGGGGTGCTGGTCCGAGCTGTGGGAGATGACGAGGTCGATCATCACACGGATGCCGAGACGATGGGCCTCAGCGATCATCGTGTCGAAATCCACCAGCGTGCCGAAGATCGCATCGACGTTCTCGTAATCGGAAACGTCGTAACCGAAATCGCGCATCGGCGAGGTGAAGAAGGGCGAGATCCAGATCGCATCGACGCCGAGGCTTGCCACATGCGGCAGGCGGGCGGTGATGCCCTTCAGGTCGCCGATGCCGTCGCCGTTCGAATCCTGGTAGGAGCGCGGATAGATCTGATAGATCACCGCGCCGCGCCACCAGTCCTTGTCGGGAGTCAAGATCGATTGAGGAGCCACGTTCATGGAATATCCTGTCTGAAGTCAGTTTGGAAATGGTCAGCCGCCCTTGACCGAACCCGCCAGCAGACCACGCACCAGATAACGCTGCAGTCCGAAGAAGACCAGCAGCGGCACGACGATAGTGACGAAGGCCGACGCCGTCAAAATCTCCCAATTGCCGCCGCGCGAGCCGAGCAGCGCGTTCAGCCTGCCGGTCAGCACGAGGTGATCCTGGTCAGTGCCGAGGAAGACCATGGCGACGAGCAGGTCATTCCATACCCACAGGAACTGGAAGATGGCGAAGGAGGCGAGTGCCGGGAAGGACAGGGGCAAAACGATACGAACGAAGATCTCGAAGTCGCTTGCGCCGTCGACGCGGGCGGATTCGATGATCTCCTTCGGCAGGCCGGCGATATAGGCCCGCAGGAGAAAGATGGCGAGCGGCATGCCGAAGGCGGTGTGCGCGAACCAGATGCCAGGATAGGTCTTCGACGGCTGGCCAAGCATATTGCCGATCTCGTTGTAGAGACGCAGCAGCGGAATCAGCGACATCTGCAGCGGCACGACGATGAGGCCGACCACAAGCGCAATCAGCAGCGCGCGCCCGGGAAACTCCATCCAGCTCAATGCATAGGCGGCAAAAGCGGCAATCAGGATCGGGATGATCGTTGCCGGGATCGTCACCGTCAGCGAATTGATGAAGGACTGACCGATGCCTTCGCCGGTCAGAACCGTCTTGTAGTTCTGCAGCGTGAACTCCGGCGGCGCGGAGACGGACACGTAGATGCGCCGCGGCCGCTCGTCGGGCGAAAAGGCCGTGTTCTTCATGTAGCGATAGCTGCCGTCGCTGTTGATCTGCAGGCTCTCGCCATCGCCGAGATCGGCGGTCTCGCCGGCTTCAAAAGCGGCCGGTTGCTGCACGCGGTTGCCGAAGGATTTTACCGAGCGGCCGGTCTGCCCTTCCAGCACATTGCCTGAAATGACGTAATCGGCGCCTTCCTGCTTTTGCTGATCGGGCGTGCCCAGGCGGACGGCGACAGTCTGCGTCGAGCCGACGAAGGACGTCCACCAGCCGGAGACGACGATCTGGTCCTTGTCGCGCAAGGCGCTGACGAAGATGCCGAGCGTCGGGATCAGCCAGATGATGACGATCAGCAGAACGGCAAGGTGAACGAAGAGACGGGCGGGGCCGATCTTGAAATAGCTTCCGACAGCGGTCATCTCAATGGCCCTTCAGTTCGCGGTTGGCGCGGCGCACGTTCCAGACCATGATCGGCGTGACGGCAAGCATGATGATGATGGCGATGACCGCACTTCGGCCGGAATCGCCGCCGCCGCGGAACATCCAGTCGAACATCAGGTTCGCCAGCACCATGGTCTGCCACTGGCCGTTGGTCATGGTCAGCACGATGTCGAAAACCTTGAGGACGAGGATGGTGATCGTCGTCCAGACGACGGCGATGGTGCCCCAGACCTGCGGCACCATGATGCGCCAGAAGATCTGCCAGCCATTGGCGCCGTCGATGACGGCGGCTTCGATCGTCTCCTCGGGAATGCCGCGCAGCGCTGCCGAGAGGATGACCATGGCGAAACCGGTCTGGATCCAGATCAGGATGACCATCAGGAAGAAATTGTTCCAGAAGGGAACCGAGATCCAGACTTCGGGCGTGCCGCCGAACAGCTGGACGATGGCGTTCAAGAGGCCGATCTGGACGTCGTTGCCGCCGCGATATTCATAGATGAATTTCCAGATGACCGAGGCGCCGACGAAGGAGATCGCCATCGGCATGAAGACGATGCTCTTGGCGATATTGCCCCACCAGATGCGGTCGGTCATCACCGCGATGACCAGGCCGAAGAAGGTGCAGGCGGCCGGCACGACGGCGAGCCAGAGGATGTTGTTGAAGATCGACTGGCGGAATTCGCGGTCACCGATCGCCCATTTGTAATTGGCCACGCCGACGAATTGCTGGCCGGTGCGGTCATAGAAGGAGAGAATGAAGGTCGCGACAACCGGGTAGACGAGATAGACGAAAAGCAGGAAGAGCGCCGGGCCGAGAAACAGCCATGGCCGGATGAGCGCACGGCGGTTGAGGTTGCGCGAGGCGGCGCGGATGTCGCCGTCCTTCACCGGCAGAGCGAAATCGAGGATCTTATTCGAAAAATAGAAATAGGCCGAGCACGCGACAACGGCGGCGACCACGACGCCCAAAGCGGACACTATCTGCAACAGCATTACGTCCCTCCCCTGCTTCCCCTGATCTTATTCCGACCGGCTTTCATTCTGACGGGTCAAGGCCGGCCACCGTCAATATGTTTGCATTGCCCAATCACAATATATCCCATTGGCCCGGCTCTTTGCGAACCCGGCCAGTCATGGAGCGTATGCCGCCGGCAAACCGGCGGCATCGTTTTGAAAGATTATTTGATGCCGTCCCAGGCGCTCTGGATTTCGCCGGCGGCCTCCTCGGCGGACTTGCCGCCGACGAAATCAACCATGCCCGTCCAGAAGGCGCCGGCGCCGATCTTCCCCGGCATCAGGTCGGAACCGTCAAAGCGGAAGGTGGTGGCGGACGTCAGGATCTCGCCTTCCTTCTTCATTTGCGGATTGGCATAGGCATCGGTGCTGACGCCCTTATAGGGCGTCAGGAAGCTCGACTGCGCCATCCAGACTTCATGCGCGATCGGGGTCTTCAGGAAGTCGATGAAGGCGCGGGCCGTCTTCGAGTCCTTGGTGATCGAGACGAGCGTGCCGGCGCCGAGCACCGGCTTGCCGAGTTCGGGATGCGAAGCATAGGTCGGCATATAGAAGAAGTCGGCATCCTGTCCGAGCTTCGTGCCTTCAGGGAAGAAGGACGGTATGAACGAGGCCTGATGGTGCAGGTAGCACTTCGGCGGAACGGTGAAGAGGCCCTTCGGGCTGTCGCGGAAATCGGTCGATGCCACGGCCGCGACGCCACCGTTTACATATTTCTCGTTCTTGGCGAACTTGCCGAATTCTTCGATCGCGGCAACGACGGCCGGATCGGTGAACTTCAGCTCGTTCGTCGTCCATTTGTCATAGGCTTCCGGCGACTGCATGCGCAGCATGATGTCCTCGACCCAGTCGGTCGCCGGCCAGCCGGTGGCGCCACCGGAACCGAGACCGATGCACCAGGGAACGCCGCCATCCTTGACGATCTGGTCGGTCAGAGCATGGAGCTCTTCCATGGTCGTCGGGATCTTGTAGCCGGCTTCCTCGAAATTCTCCGGAACGTACCACACCAGCGACTTGACGTCGGCCTTATAGGGGAAGGCGTAGAAGGCTTCCTTGCCGTCCTTGCCCTTGTAGGTGCCGTAACCGACCCAGCTGTCGCCGGCGCCGTAATTGTCCTTGATCCACTTGGAATTGTCGTCGCCGAGCGGCGTCAGGAAGCCCTTGCCGGCGAGGTCGGCCAGAAGGCCCGGCTGCGGCAGAACGGCGATATTCGGCGGCGAGCCGGCCTGCGTATCGATGACGATCTGCTGTTCGTAGTTTTCGGAAGAGGAATATTTGACGTCGATTCCGGTCGCTTCGGTAAAATAGGCGAGAACGCTGCGGAAGAACGCCTCGTCCTCACCGCGCCACGGGCCGAAGATCGTCAGCGGCTGCCCCTTCAGATCGGCATGAGCGGCCTTGAATTCGTCATAGCTCTTCCAGTTGAACTTGGCATCCTGTCCCGGGGCAAATTTCAGGTCGGCCGCGGACGCAGCACCGGCAAAAAGCGCCGCCACGGCAACGCCCATCAAAAATGACTTTTTCATGTGATCAACCTCCCATCACAAAACCGCGCCAAACTTCTTCATCGGAAATTTTCAAAGCGCTTTGGCACCCCCAACTCATTCCACTTTCGGTGGAGCGAAGTCAAGTCATTTCGCTAAAAGCCGCGGCAGACATGCGGAATAGCGCCGTCCCACCAGTGTCTATTGGGCAATATGGAGCGATTTTTCTTGAGTCAAGCGCGCCAAATGAATACATAATTGAAAGCGCTTTGGCTGTCGCTGGGAGGCGGCTTGCCCGTCGAGGCGCCAAGCGGGCCGGGAGGAAGCATAGCAGGTGAATCTCAAACAGCTATCGGAATTGCTGGGGCTTTCGCAGACGACAGTGAGCCGAGCGCTCAACGGTTATCCCGAGGTCAACGAGGCGACCCGAGAGCGCGTGCTCCAAGCCGTGAAGGAAACCGGGTACCGGCCGAACAAGGCTGCGCAGCGGCTTGCGACCGGCAAGGCAGGTTCGATCGGCCTCGTCATGCCGACGGCGCCCGGCCACCAGTCCGACGTGCATTTCGGCGAATTCCTGGCTGGACTCGGCGAGGAGGCCGTGCGCCACGATTTCCATTTCGTCATCATGCCGTCCGATCCGGACGACGAGGTGGCGGCGCTCCGGCGGCTTGCGATCAGCGGTAATGTCGACGCGCTGTTCATCGCCTATATGCGCGCTCACGACCCGCGGCTCGCCATGCTGAAATCGCTCTCCATGCCCTATGTCGTCCACGGTCGCTCCTTCGGCGCGGAGCCGGATTATCCCTATCTCGACATCGACAATGAAGGGGCCTTCTACGACGCGACGCGGCTCTTGCTGCAGCTCGGCCACACGCGTTTTGCCTTGATGAATGGGCCGATACATCTCGATTTCGCGATCCGCAGAAGGAACGGCGTCATCTCAGCCCTTGCCGAACGCGGCCTCACGCTGGAGGAGGATTGCATGAGCCAAACACTGATGACGGACGAACTGGGCCTGCTGGCGATGGAACGGTTCCTGCAACTGCCGGAACGGCCGACGGCGATCCTCTGCTCCAGCACGGTGATGGCGCTCGGGGCGATCCGCGCGGTGAACCAGGCCGGATTGCGGCTCGGCGAGGACATTTCGCTGATCGCCCATGACGACGTGCTGCCGCTCTTGAAGCCGGAAAACTTCTCGGTGCCGCTGACGACGACACGCTCCTCGCTGCGGGCCGCAGGCGTTCGCATCGCCCAGCGGCTGATCGGCACGGTGAAAGAGGCCGACCCCTTCCCCGAACAGGAGCTCTGGAAAACCGAGTTGATCGTCAGGGCCTCGACCGGCCCAGCCCCGCAACAACCATAATCAGAACTGCGGCGGCGTCTGCCCGGCGGTGCGATGGGCGGCGATGACCGTATTGGCCATCAGCATGGCGATGGTCATCGGGCCGACGCCGCCCGGAACCGGCGTGATGGTGCCGGCGACCTCGGAGACCTCGCGGAAGGCGACGTCGCCGACGAGCCGGGTCTTGCCCTCGCCCTTCTCAGGAGCCGGCACGCGATTGATGCCGACGTCGATCACGGTCGCGCCGGGCTTGACCCAATCGGCCTTGACCATTTCCGGCCGGCCGACGGCGGCGACCAGAATATCGGCGTTGCGGCAGACCTCGGCGAGATTCTTGGTTCTCGAATGCGCGATCGTCACCGTCGCATTGGCATTGAGCAGCAGTTGCGCCATCGGCTTGCCGAACAGGTTGGAACGGCCGATGACGACGGCGTTGAGGCCGGAGAGATCCTCGCCATGGGTGCGGCGGACGAAGACCATGGCGCCGGCCGGCGTGCAGGAGACCAGACCGGTCTTCAGGTCGCCGGTGGCAAGCTTGCCGGCGTTGACGACGCTGAGGCCGTCGACATCCTTTTCGGGCAGGATCGACTGGATGATCGGCTCGCTGTCGAGCGGCTTCGGCAAGGGCAATTGCACAAGGATGCCATGGATCGACGGATCGCCGTTGAGGGTGGCGACGAGGCCTGCCAGTTCCTCCTGCGTCGTCTCGGCCGGCAGCGTGTGCTGCACAGACTTGAAACCACATTCCTTGGCCATGCGGCTCTTGGAGCCGACATAGGCGTGGCTTGCCGGATCGTCGCCGACGATGATGACCGCAAGGCCGGTGGTGACGCCGCTGCTCTTTTCCAGCGCTGCCGTCGCACTCTTGACCGTCTGAATTACCGATGCAGCTACGTTCTTGCCGTCGATTACTGTCGTCACGCGTCTCTCCGCCCTGTTTAGCGTCAATCTATGGATAGTTGACGAGCGTCAAATGCCCGCTAACGCCCTATCCTGTCGGAAAGCGGCAAGGCAATATCAAATTTGCAAGGAAATGGTTGGTTCAGCGCCGCGGTTGCCGCGTTTCCATCACATGAACACGAAGCCGGTCCCGCAGGCCTGAGATTTGGGAGCGCAGCAGTTCGACCTCGTCGACCGCAGCAGAGGCCGGCACGGGCGATGGCGGCGGAGAAGGGACGGACGCGGACGCCGGCACATCCATTGCCGGAGCCGCGACGGATTTGCGCAAGGACAGCAGGAAAGCCAGTGCGAGAGCGATTGCCAGGCCTGTGGCGGCGCCGGCCAGAGCGCGGCCGGTCAGACCACTCTTTGCCGATGTCGCCGATGCCAGCGGCGGCTTCAAAACGGTGATATGGCCGTCGCCTGCCGCCGCCGATACGGATGCCGCATCATCCAGGCGCGAGCGGGCGGCATTCGCCTTTTCGCGCAGTTCGGTCAGCCGCGACAGATCGACGCCGGTATCCCGGCTCTGGGCGATCAGCATGTTGCGGCGCTCGTTCAGTCCCTTGCGCGCATCGACCGCAGCCTTGGCAGCGGCATTGGCGACCTGAGCGAGCCGGGCAAGCTCCTTGCCCATGTTCTCCTTAAGCCCATCCGTTTCGGCCTGCTGCTGCAACAGGCGGGGATGGCGTGGGCCAAGCTCAGCCGAAAGCTGCGCAAACGTCGTCCTTGCGACCGCATATTTGTCGCGCCAGTCCTGCATCGCCGGCGAGAGCATGCCGGAGGGCAACGAACCATCCAGCACGTCGGCAAGCTTCGCCGCCTTCAGCCGGTCGGCCTGCGCCTTGGCCGCGAGAATGTTCTGGTCTGCCTCTTTCAGATCGGCATCAAGCCGGTCGATCTGACGACGAAGGTCGATCGCTACCTTGACATTGCCATCGCCGCTCTTTGCCGTGAAGGCGGAAAGCTCGGCCTGAGCCTCGTCATAGGCCTTACGCAGGGTGGCGTCGGTCTCAGCGCTCCGACCTTGGCCGCTGCCTGTGGAACCGGTTTCGGCAAGCCGCGCGGCGATGCGCATGGATTTGCCACTGTCGCCGGTCGTCACCCTGACGAGAATCGTGCCGGCGGCCGCATCGGGCACGATCTCAATCGCTTGTTTCAGCGTGGCTTCGGCGCGCGAGGCCGGATCGGCGGCGGCACCGGTTCCCGAGAGGAGATCGAATGCAATGCCGAGCGCATTGGTGCTGGAACCGGCAAATTCAGGATCGCGATCAAGTTTCAACGCAGCGACCGTCGAGGCCACCGTGCGCGCGGACACTAGCCCCTTTGCCGCAGCCTGCGTGAAAGCGGCGCGGCTTGCGGCATCCGTTTTCACAGCAAGCGTCGTTTCGGCGCGGTAGTGGACAGGCGCAGCCGGCATCAGCATCGGCAGACCGGCGCCCAGGATTGTTGCGGCAGCGACCATTACCGCAAAGCCGGTCCTGCCCGCGCGGGGTTGCGGTGCCGCCGGGCGGGGCTCGACCGGTTCCTGATGACTTGCGGCCGGCAGTTCGACCGAAATTGCCGTCTCGCCGGCGGGAACCGCCGGCTCCCCATATCGTGCTGGTTCCGTCGGAAGACGATGGCCGACATCATTGGCAGCCCGGAGACGGTTGCCGAGAATGGTTTCGATGCGGTCGACGAGCGGCGCCTCGGGCGCCGCCTTCACGCGCTGCTCTTCCAGCACACGGCCGATGGCGCGCAGCAGGTCGGCTTCGGGCGGGGCGATATTCGCTCCGTTCGATCGGGACTGCCGGTAGTGATCGTCATGGGCGCGCGGCCTTGCGGCTGCGCGATCGAGAAAACTGCTTCTGGCCCTGCTATCGTACATTTGCACCACATCTCATGCACATGATGGCCAAGTTTACTCATCCGCACGCGATGCAGATGATTAAGCCACTCTAAATATTCATGGCAAAGAAATGGTTAACCGCGACCGGCAAGAATTGCGGTCCGGTTCTCGATAGCGCTGCCTGCGCGTCAAACGCGCGGGCAATTCAGGCTCAGCTCGCCTTCTTGCGATCGGCCGCCGGCTGCACGATGCTGCGGGGCTCTTCGGGATGGCCGAGAATTCTTTCGCGCCGGCGGAAGCGGTAGCGCAGCACATGAAAGAGGAAGACCGGAATGCCGACGATATAGCGCCGCCAGAGGCGCGCGGGCTCCTGTATCAGGCGATAGGCCCATTCAAGACGCATCATCCGCACCGTCTTCGGCGCCCGCGGCACGGCGCCGGAGACGAAGTCGAAGAGAGCGCCCACCGTCAGCACCAGGCGCGCATGGTCGGCGCGGATATTGTCGTGAACCCATTTCTCCTGCAGCGGTGTCCCCATGCCGACGATCAGAATATCGAGTTTCTGGCGCTCGATCTCCTCGATGACATCCGTGGAGTCGACCTTGTCGAAAAAACCGTCGGAAATAACGACAAATTCATGCCAGGGCGTGTGCTTGTGGAAATTTTCTGCCGCCGCCTCGACGACCGAGCGCTTGCCGCCGATAAGACCGATGCGGCGCGGGGCCTCCATGAAGGTGAGGAAGGCCGGGACGAAATCAGTGCCGTTCAAATTGGCGGGAAATGGCGCGCCATGGGCGATCTGCGAAGCGATGTTGAGGCCGATACCATCAGGCAGCACCAGATTGTGCGACATGATCCGGTAATATTCATCGTCCCGCAGGGCCGTCAGCATGTTATGGGCGTTGACGAAGCAAACCACGGTCTGACCGACGGGGATGGAGGCGAGCTCGTTGATGAAAACGAGGGCATCGTCCCAGCCGAGATCGCAGACCGGCAGATCGAAGATCGTCCGCCGCGACGCAAGCACCGCGAAGTTTGCAATCAAATTCATTCCTACCTCCTGCCGAGGGTGCTTCATGCGCCCGACATCCCGGAAAACAAGCCCATATTCCGCACCCCGGAGGTCTCGAAAGGACCGGTCGCGTCACGCATGGAAAGGCGTCGCCCCGATGGCGGAAACGGCGCATGCCAAGCTGTGCCACCTGATATAACAGGACGGTTTCAAACAACCCTTAGGAAAATTCCTTGGATTTTGATGCTCGTATAAGTAGTTTATTAACCAAAGACGGCCCAACGACAAACGGCGCCCAAAGGCGCCGTTTGTGCATTGATGGTCGGTTGTTCAATGGGCGAGCGGGGCCGATGCTTCCTCAGCTGGCGCGCCCTCGATGATCTTCACCGGTGCGCCGAGCTTCTTCGGCTGACCGGCCGAATTTTCCTTGACCTCTTCCTTGGAGAGATAATCAAGCTGCTCCAGCATCACGTCGGCGACATACTCGCCGCCGAGGCGCTCGTTCATGCCCTTCCTGATCTCCTCGCGAAAGGCTTTCGGGTCGAAGGATTTGATGTGGGCAAGATCGACCATCTTGTTGCCGACGAGCAGGCTGAAAAGCTCGTCGGTCGTCATCTCGGTCAGCGGCAAGGTCACGCCCTTCAGCATGTCCTTGTTCATCATGAAGGAAATGCGGCCGAGAAAATAACCGGTGATCGCGCCGTCACCGATGACCGGCACAGTGATCGTTTCACCCTTCACCAGTTCGAGCGCGCTCTGCTTGGAATCCGTTGCCGCGGGTGCCGGCGCCGTCGCCAGGTACACCGAAAAATAGACCGAGGCCAAGGTGATGGCGCAGACCCAGATACCGGTGAGGACGAGCTTGACCATCAGTTTCCACGCGTGGCGAATTGTTCCTGGGAATAGGTGCCGTCGGCGTCGGCGTCCTGAACCGCATTCTTCAGGAGGTCGGCCACTGCACGAACTGCTTCGAGATGCGCCTCGACACGCCGGGCGTTAAGAACCAGCTTCTTTTTCAGGCCGTGCAGCTGATCGAGATGGGCAGCGGCAAGCTCGGCCGGATCGGTGTCGCGGAAAAGCATCGACAGCTCGTAGAGGCAACGGCTCTTGTGGGCGTTGGAGACCTTGAGGTCGAACTGCGGATCGTTGCCGATCCGGGTGTTCTCATTGTCGATGATCATCTCGAGGCGTCCGAGAACGGATTTGATCCTGTATTCGTTCGAAACTATTTCCATTGTATCCTCGATTATGCGTCGCTTGCTGTCTTGGAGTCGGCGGTTGGCGTGCCGAAGGTCCTGCGCTGGAAGTCATCGATCATGCTGAGCGCGGTGTTGCGGTCGCGATCATCGGTCGCGGCATTGACGATCTTGCCCTCCTGACGGCGCAGCTGCTCGCTGTACATCTGCTTGGCGATGCCGATACCGTCGCCCTTCGCCATGGTGTTGCCGAGCTGCTCGGCCATCATGCCCTTCCAGATATCGCCGGTCGCGCCCTTGCCGTAGACGTCTTCGCTCTCGCTCGGCAGCATCGACTTGACGAAGTTCTGCAGCACCATGGCCTCGAACTTCCGGTAGCTTTCCGGAACCTCCTCAGTCTTGGTGCGGTTCTGAATATTGGAGAGGCCGCTCTTCTGGCCGACATGATCGAGAACGTCGACCGCATTGGAGAAGCCCTTGCCGTTCTCGGCGAGGCTCGTCGCGGCAAAGGCCGCGCGATTTGCCTTCAATTTTTCCTGGGCTGCCTGAACCTCCATGGGGTCGGCAGCTTTGACCACGTCCAGGACCAGATCACTGGGGGGCGAAATAGCCACGTTACAATCCTCTGAATTAAGATCGCAACGATTATGGTTTTTGAAGCTTGCTGGAGGCTGGCGTTGCGAATTGCTGGTCGATCACATCGTAAACGGCATTGTCGTCGGCCTCCCGACGCTCGGCGTCCAAGGCCTCTTTCAAGCCCTCTTCCAGCCGATCGGCCTTGGCGCGCTCCCGCGACAGCCGCATCTCGTGGATCTGCTGCATGCCGGTCAGCTGCTGATCCTTGATGGTGAGTCTGCCGAATCGATCGGCATAATTCTGTGAAAAAGCGTGGTGGACGGGATCCATCGAGCCGAGCGCGACGATGACGTCGTCCATCGCCGCATTGACCTCGATGCGTTGACGGCTGGTTTCCGCCAGATCGTTTTCCGCCATCCTTTCGATATGCCGTTGCACCGACAGGAGACGCTTGAGCTTCTGGGAACGGCTCTTCTCGATCATGACAGCCTCATCGCCCGATATAGATCGAACCAAAGGCTTGGCCGAACTGGCTGATCAGCGCCGCAATCGAGATGTAAAGCAGGAAGAGCCCGCCCATCAGGAGATAGGGCGTGGAAATGAAATAGACCGGGATCTGCGGCGCCAGCTTGTTGATGAAGCCGATCGAGACGTTGAAGATCATGCCGTAGATCAGAAAGGGGCTCGACAGCCGCAGCATGATGTAGGTCGTCTGCTCGAGCGTGTCGGTGAAGGAGATCAGCGTCGCGCGCATCTGCATCAGGCCGCCGAAAGGCATGGTCGTGTAGGAATCGATCAGGGCGCGGAAGACGATGTGATGGAAATCCATGATGAAGAGAATCATGATGCCGGCAAAGGTGATGAAGGCGGAAAGGCTGGTCTCGGGCGTATCTTCGATGACATCGGCCGAACCCGGCTGGGTATAGCCGACCATCATGGCGAGGATCGTCGCGGCGAATTGCATGCCGAGCGTATAGAGTCTGGCCAGCATGCCGTACATCACGCCGATCAGTGATTCGCTGAAGATCAGGCCGATATAGGTCGCGGACCCGGTGTGGACGGCGGGATAGACGGTGTCCCAAAGCAGCGGCATGACGGCGATCGACAGCGCGAGGGCAATGAAGACGCGCAGCTGCTCGGGCACGCGCGCCGAGGAAAAACCCGGAAGGACCAGCACACAGCCGCCGATCCGGCAGAAAACCAGAAACAGCGCGAGAACCGTCCCTTGCGGGTCTGTTATCATGAAATCGAGCCCAAAATTTTTATTTCGATGCCCTTGGCCAGTTCGACATGCGACAGGACCGGGAGCGTGGCGAACAGCCTTTCGATTATCATGCGCACATAGGAGCGTGTTTCCGGCGACGTGACAAGGGCGAACGGCAGGCCGCGATCCATGAACTCACGGATAACTTTGCTGGCCTGCTCGCTGAATTCCTCCAGGCTGCGCGGATCGATGTCGAATTCGATCACCTCGCCCTTGGCATCGCGCTTCAGCGCCTGGTGGAAGGCGAGATCCCATTTACTGCCGAGGCGCAACACACGCAATACGCCATTATCGGCGAGATCGCCGCAGAGCTGTTGGGCCATGCGGATGCGGACATGCTCGACGATCTGCTCGGTCTTCCTGACATGCGGGGCAAGCTCGGCCACCGCTTCGAGAATGAGATGCAGGTTGCGGATCGACACCCGCTCGGCAAGCAGGAGCTTGAGCACCGCCTGCAGGCCGGAATAGGACATGTGCGACGAGCAGATCTCGTCGGCGAGCTTCTTGTATTCCGGGTCGAGTCGATCGATCAGCACCTTGACGTCCTTGTAGGACAGAAGCTGCGGCAGGTTGTTGCGGATGACCTCGCTCATGTGCGTGAGCACGACGGAGACGTTGTCGATCGGCTGGAAGCCTTCGCGTTTCAGATCGTCGGCGAAGTTTTCGAGGATCGAGACGGCCGGCATGCCGAAAGCGGGTTCGCGGATTTCGTCGCCGGGAATACTGGGCTTGCGACCGGCGCCGGTGACGACGAGGACTTCGCCGACGCGCAGCAGATTGGAGGCGACCGTCGTGCCGTGGATGCGGATCTGATAAGACTTCTCGGCGATGGCGATGTCGTCCGTGACCTTGATTTCCGGCACCACGAAACCGTATTGAGTGGCGAACTTCTTGCGCATCTTGCCGACGCGGAACGCCAGCTCCTGGTGAGCGCCGAGCAGGCGGGTCGACACCATCTTGCCGAGTGCGAGTTCGATCTCCGAGGTGCGTAGCACCGACTTGACCGAATCCTTCTCCAGCTCCTTGCTCTGGACGACCTTCTTTTCCTCCTGTTCGCGGCGAAGCTTATTTTCAGCCTCGACCTGCCGCGGAATGAACCAGGCGCCGAAGGCGAGAAGACCGCCGAGGACGGTGAAGGGAATGGTCGGCAGGCCCGGCATCAGGCCGAGAACGAACATCAGCACGGCCGAGACGGAGAGCGCGCGGGGATAGCCGCTCAGCTGGTTGACCACCGCCTGGTCGGTGGAGCCGGTCGTGCCGCCGCGCGACACGAGAAGGCCGGCCGCGAGCGAAACGATGAGGGCCGGCATCTGCGAGACGAGGCCGTCGCCGACGGAGAGCTTGACGAAGACGTCGGCCGCTTCGCCGATCGGCATGGCGTGGCGGAAATAGCCGATGATGATGCCGCCGAAGACGTTAATCGCGGTGATGATGAGGCCGGCGACGGCATCGCCGCGCACGAATTTCGACGCGCCGTCCATCGCCCCGAAGAAGGAGCTCTCCTCCTCGAGCTCCTTGCGCCGGCGCTGGGCTTCCTTTTCGTCGATAATGCCGGCCGAGAGATCGGCATCGATCGACATCTGCTTGCCCGGGATGGCGTCGAGGGTGAAACGCGCGCCGACTTCGGCGATACGCGTGGCACCCTTGGTGATGACGATGAAGTTGATGGTGATGAGGATCAGGAAGACGATCAGACCGATGACGAAGTCGCCGGACATGACGAGACTGGCGAAACCGGCAATGACGCCGCCGGCCGCATCGTGGCCTTCATTGCCGTGGGACAGGATGACGCGGGTCGTCGCGATGTTGAGCGCCAACCGTGTCATCGTCGCGATCAGCAGAATGGTCGGAAAAGACGAGAAATCGAGCGGCTTCTGGATCCACAGCGCGACCATCAGGATCAGCACCGAGAAAGCGATCGAGAAAGCCAGGCCCATATCGATCAGGAACGGCGGGATCGGCAGGAAGAGAATGCAGATGATGCCGATGATGCCGAGGGCAAAACCGATATCGCGCAGGCTCGGGGCGACTTTGGGAAGGGGGAGTGCAGGTGGTTGCGCCATGACGATTCCGTCTCTTCATGAGAGGAGGCGGACATGGGTCCGCCCAATTCGGATCGAGAATTAAATGGCGAAGCTTGCGCGAAGGTGGCTCAAAGCGGTTCAGCTATTCATGAGGCGTAGAACCGCTGCGCAGTTTTGCGGGAATTGCTTAGAAGCCGGTCTGGATGCGCGAAAAGACGAGATTGGTGAAAATGGAGATTTGCGAGCCGACGAAAGGGGCGGTGATTCCGACCACGACCAGCACGGCGACAATCTTCGGCACGAAGGTCAGTGTCGCTTCCTGCACCTGGGTCAGCGCCTGAATCAAGGCAATGACGAGACCCACCACCATCGCGGCGAGAACCGCCGGACCGGAGGCAATCAGGACCGTCCAGATTGCGGCCTGGAACAGGTCCAATGCATCGGCTTCATTCATCTGAAGGCAACCTCATATCGCCTCGAAGCAGCCCCGCTATAACAGGGCTGCGATTGATCGGCATTAGCGCGCTCCTGGCGCCCCTTGCGTCAGGAGCCGCTGCTCGGCGCCTCGTCGGCAACAGTGATTCCCGCCTGCACGAGTATCTTATCGCCATCCGTGGTCGTCGCAATGATGCCGTCGGAATAAACTTTGACGGAATCAATGACGCCTTTGACGGTGCCGTCGGCGCTTTCCATATATTTGCCGACATAGCTGCTGGCCTGCGTCAGGCTCGAGCTTGCCAGAAGCGTATCCAGCTTGGTGTTGGTCTGGATCGTCTGCTCGACCTGCGAGAAGGTCGCAAGCTGAGCGACCTGCTCACTTGCATCCATCGGATCGGTCGGATCCTGGTTCTTCATCTGCGCGATGAGCAGCTGAAGGAAGTTGTCGTAGTTCAGCGTCGCCTTC